>JAIXZR010000051.1 GCA_027489455.1 Rubrivivax sp.
CCTGCGATGTGTGCCACGGCGCGCGCTTCAACCCCGAAACCCTGGCCGTCACCTGGCGCGGCAAGAGCATCGGCGACGTGCTGCGCATGGAAGTGGACGAGGCCGTGGACTTCTTCGCCAGCATGCCCAGCATCGCCCACCCGCTGCAGCTGCTGAAGGACGTGGGCCTGGGCTACCTGACACTGGGCCAGCCTTCACCCACGCTGAGCGGCGGCGAGGCGCAGCGCATCAAGCTGGTGACCGAGCTGTCGAAAGTGCGCGACGACATCACCCGCCGCGGCAACAAGGCGCCGCACACGCTCTATGTGCTGGACGAAC
Source organism: Rubrivivax sp. (assembly GCA_027489455.1). Lineage (GTDB taxonomy): Bacteria > Pseudomonadota > Gammaproteobacteria > Burkholderiales > Burkholderiaceae_C > Rubrivivax. Next base: position 319 of record JAIXZR010000051.1, read on the forward strand.
CCACCGTGGGCCTGCACATGGCCGACGTGGCCAAGCTCATCCACGTGCTGCACCGGCTGGTGGACGGTGGGCACAGCGTGGTGGTGATCGAGCACGACCTGGACGTGATCGCCGAAGCCGACTGGGTGCTCGATCTCGGCCCCGAAGGCGGGGCCGGCGGCGGCCGCGTGGTGGTGGCGGGGCCGCCGGAAGCGGTGGTGGCGGCGGGCTCGCACACCGGTGTCTCGCTGGCCCCGGTGCTGGCGCGGGCGGGCTAGCCGCCGCGCCAGCAGGCGCGTCAGGCTGCCTGGCGGCCGGCGCGGCGGCGCGCGACCAGGGCCAAGCCGGCCAGACCCAGGGCCATCAGGCCATAGGTGCCGGGCTCGGGAACGGGCTGGAACACGATGTTGTCCACACCCACCCAGTCGTTGAAGCTGCCCGGGCGCACCACCACGCTGGTGATCGAAGCGCCCGTGATGTTCAGGACGAACTGGCCGGCAGTGCCCGTGCCCGACACCGTGCTGAGCAGGGTGCTGCCGTTGAAGGCGAACAAGGTGACGTCGGCCGCGGTGCTCACGCCGGCGAAGGTCGCGCTGAAGCTGTTGATGGGCGTGGAAAAGCTGGCGCGGAAGCTGGCGTCGCCGTCCTCGCCCAGCCAGCCGGCGAAGCTGCGCAGGATGTTGCCGCTGACCAGGGCCGGCGTGCCCAGGCCGCCCACGTCGGCGCCCGTGCTGGAGACGATGGTCAGGTCCGTGTTGGTGGCCCAGGTCTCGCCCGAAGTGGAGCTGCCTGCGCCCGTGAAGGCGTTGGGCGTGAACGTCACACCAAGGCCGGCGAACTGGTTGGACAGCGTGGTGCCGGCAGCCAGGGTCTCGAAGTTGATGGTCGCGGCGCTGGCCTGGGTGGCGCCAGCCAGAAGGCTCAGGGCGATGGCCGAGAGGGCAAGGGTGGATTTCATGGTGGTTCCGGTGGGCAAGGGTTGAGGGCGTTCCGGTCTGCGTCCGGCCTGGCACAGTGGCCCGGCGCGGTGCTCTCGGCACGCCGGCATCTTCTGGCGCCCTGGGCCCTGCGTCATTTCCGTGATTCGGGGGGCGTTCCCCTGAACGCAGGGCTTGCGGCTGCCCTGTGGCTCTCGGCCCGGCGGGCTCAGCTGTCGGCCAGCCGCCCCAGGCTGGGCAGCAGCGCCGGGTCGGCTGCGCCGCTGGGCAGGCTGCCCGACATCAGGCGCAGGGCGCGGGTCTGCAGCTGCACCGCGTCCTCGCGGTCGCCGCAGCGGTCCAGCACGTCGCTGATGCGCAGCAGCACGCGGGCTTCCCAGGCGGGATCGGCCACGCAGCAGGCCAGCGTGCTGGCTTCGAAGGCGTGGTCTCGCGCGCGGTCGCGGGCGCCGTGGCCGCTGCCGGCGTCCTGGCTGTCCTGCTCGGAGGCCAGGGCGACGGTGGTTTCGCTGAGCTCGCAGGCCAGGTCCACGACCGCGTCCACCGACCCCGCCAGCCGGCACCAGCGCAGGGCCAGCAGCAGGCTGGCCTCGGCACTGGGAAGCAGTTGCAGGGCGCGGTAGCAGCGGCCCACCTGCGTCAGCGCGTGGGCCATCTCGAAGGGCTGGGCGCGGGTCTCGGCGTCGTCCAGCTGGGCGCTGGCCAGGCACATGGCGTCACGCAGGCTCAGTTCGGTGGTCGACAGGCTTGACATGGGTGCCCCGGTGAATACCCTCGGCCCATCCTAGGCGCAGCGCCGGTGCCGCGCGGCCCCGCAGCCGCGGGGGCACCCTGCAACTGCGTGGGGTCAGGCGGCCAGGGCCGCGGGCCGCAGCCGGCGCCACAGGCGCCAGCCCAGCAGCGCCGCGATCACGCCCGCGTACACGGCCACTTCGGCAAAGTCGTTCTTGCCCGCGCGCATCCAGAAGAAGTGCAACAGCCCCAGCAGCACGGTGCCGTAGACCGCCCGGTGCAGGGCCTGCCAGCGCGCCGCGCCCAGCGTCTTGATGGCGCGGTTGAAGGACGTGGCCGCCAGCGGCAGCATCAGCAGCAGGGCCAGGCTGCCCACCAGGATGAAGGGGCGCTTGGGGATGTCGGCCAGGATGGCGGCCAGATCCAGCCCCATGTCCAGCCAGGCAAAGGCCAGGAAGTGCAGGCAGCCGTAGAAGAAGCTGAACAGCCCCAGCATGCGGCGCCAGCGCGCCAGCGCATGCCAGCCGCTCAGCGTGCGCAGCGGCGTCACGGCCAGGGTGATGCACAGGAAGCGCAGCGTCCAGTCGCCAGTGCTGCGGATCAGCGCTTCGGCCGGGTTCGCACCCAGGGTGTTGGTCGCCGCGCCATAGAACAGCCAGGCAAACGGCAGCAGGCACAGCAGGAAAAGCAGTGGCTTGGCTGCAGGGTGCAGCAGCCAGCGGGGCGGCTTCACGTCAGAAGAACTTCTTCAGGTCCATGCCGGCATACAACTGGCCCACCTGCGGCTCGTAGCCGTTGAACATCAGCGTCGGCCGCTTCTTCGCGAACAGCCCGTCTTCGCCGATGCGGCGTTCGGTGGCCTGGCTCCAGCGCGGGTGGTCGACCTTCGGGTTGACGTTGGAATAGAAGCCGTATTCGCTGGCCGCGGCTTCTTCCCAGCTGGTCTTGGGCTGCTTCTCGACGAAGCGGATCTTCACGATCGACTTGCCGCTCTTGAAGCCGTACTTCCACGGCACCACCAGGCGCACCGGGGCGCCATTCTGGTTGGGCATGACTTCGCCGTACATGCCGAAGGCCAGCAGCGTCAGCGGGTGCATCGCCTCGTCCATGCGCAGGCCTTCGACATAGGGCCAGTCCAGCACCGATGAGCGCAGGCCCGGCATCTGCGCCTTGTCGGCCAGCGTCACGAACTGCACGAACTTGGCGTTGCCCGTGGGTTCCACGCGCTTGATCAGCTCGGCCAGCGACCAGCCCACCCACGGGATCACCATCGACCAGCCTTCGACGCAGCGCAGGCGGTAGATGCGTTCTTCCATCGGCGCCAGTTTCAGCAGCGTGTCCAGGTCGAAGGTGCCGGGTTTCTTGACTTCGCCTTCCACGGCCACGGTCCAGGGCCGCGTCCTCAGGCTGCCGGCGTAGCGCGCCGGGTCGGCCTTGTCGGTGCCGAATTCGTAGAAGTTGTTGTAGGTGCTGGCGTCGGCGTAGGCGGTGAGCTTTTCCATCGTCACCGCGCCGGGCAGGGTGCTGCGGCGCGCCGGCAGCTCGGCCAGCTTGCCCGGGCGGGCGGTGGTCTGCGCTGCTGCCGTGCCGGCCCAGGCCGTCCCGGCGAGCGCTGCGCCCAAGCCCTGCAGCAACGTGCGCCGCTGGCGATAGACGGACGGGGGCGTGATCTCCGAAGGCGCCGGGAAGGGCGCGCCACGGTCTTTGAGCAGGTGCATGGGGTCTCCGAAGGGCAGCAGTCGCGATGGCAGGATGTTCAGGCAGAACGCCTGCCCATGGTGGGTCGCAGGGGCATGGCCGGTCCTTACGCCGCGCTGCCGGTGTGGGCGCGCAGCCCTGCCAGGTGGCGGCGCCAAGAAAAAGGGCCGGCATGTGCCGGCCCCGGTGCTTGGCGCTGGCCGCGGGTCAGCGCAGCCCGGCGGCGTAGTCGGCCACGGCCTTCATCTCGGCTTCGCTCATCTTGCCGGCGATGGTCATCATCTGCGCGTTGTTGGCGCGGGCGCCGCTGGCGAAGTTGGCCAGCTGCAGCGCCGTGTATTCCGCGTGCTGGCCGCCGATGCGCGGGTACTGCGCCGGCATGCCGGCGCCATTGGGGCTGTGGCAGCCCGAGCATGCCGGGACGCCCTTGGCGACGATGCCGCCGCGCCAGATGCGCTGGCCCAGGGCCACGGTGTCCTTGTTCTGCGCGAAGCCCACGGGCGCTTTCTTGCTGGCGTAGTAGGCCGAAACGTGCCGCATGTCGTCTTCCGACAGCGTCGCGGCGAAGCCCTGCATGATGGCGTTCTTGCGCTTGCCGGCCTTGAACTCGATGAGCTGCTTGGTCAGGTACTCCGGGTGCTGGCCCTGCAGGATGGGGTTGGCCGGCGTGCCGCGGCTGCCGTCGGCGGTGTGGCAGGCCTGGCAGGTGGCGGAAATCGCCTGCCCCTTGGCCAGATCGGGCTTGAACGCCGGCGCGGCAGGCGCTGCCGCCTGGGCAGCCGCTGCTGCCAGCCCCATCGCGAGCAGGCTTGCCAGCCGGGCCGTGCGGCCCCAGGGCTGGGGCCGCGGCGAATTGTTCAGGGCAAGGCGCGAGAGGGTCGGGGTGAACATCGTTCAAATGCCTGTTGGGGGACGGGGCTGGCGGCGAGCCTGCAGGCTGCAGACGCAGTACCAGGAAAACCCGTGATTTTACAATGCACCATGAAACCCGACTTGACTGCCCCCCGCGCCAGCGTCAGCTTGGCCACGAAAGCCGCCCTGGCGTGGACACACAGCGCGCGCTTTCTCACCACGGCCAGCCGGTTGGACCAGTTGCCCGGCGGTGAACTGCCGGAGATTGCCTTCGTCGGGCGCAGCAATGCCGGCAAAAGCACGGCGATCAATACCCTGGCGCAACAAAAGCGGCTGGCCTTCGCTTCCCGCACGCCGGGCCGCACCCAGCACATCAACCTGTTCGAGCTGGGGCCCAAGGACGCAGCCAACGCCTTGTTTGCCGATCTGCCGGGCTACGGCTACGCCGCCGTGGAGCGCGCCGCCAAGCTGCGCTGGCAGGCGGTGATGGCCGACTACCTGGCCCTGCGGCGCAGCCTGCACGGCGTGGTGCTGATGATCGATTCGCGCCTGGGCTTCACCGACCTGGACCGCCGTCTGCTGCAATTGCTGGCGCCGCGCCTGGCCAACGGTGAAGTGCGCCTGCTGGCCGTCCTGACGAAGGCCGACAAGCTGAACAAGCGCGAAGCCCAGGCCGCGCTGGCGGCCGCGCAGGCCGTGCTGGGCGAGGTCTCGACCGATCAGGCCGACATCGGCGTGACGCTGTTTTCGGCGCTGTCGCGCAGCGGGCTGGGCGACATGGCCGAAGCCGTGCATGGCTGGACGACCCCGGCGCCCGCCCCGGCCACTGAAGCCGCGCCATGACGGCCCAGGCGTCTGCCATCACCCGCACCACCGTCACGCTGCCGCATGGCGTGGTGCTGGATTGCCGGCACCTGGGCGCGGCGACGGCGCCGCAGGTGCTACTGCTGCACGGCTTCCCCGAAGCGGCCTTCGTCTGGGACGAACTGCAGGGCCTGCTGGCCCCCGGCATCCGCTGCCTGGCGCCCAACCTGCGGGGCTACCCCGGGTCCAGCGCGCCGGCCGATCTGGCCGCCTACCGCGCCAAGCCGCTGGTGGCTGATCTGGTGGCCCTGATCGAACACCTGGGCGCACCGCTGCCGCTGCTGGTGGCGCACGACTGGGGCGGTGCGCTGGCCTGGAACCTGGCAGCCCAGCGGCCCGACCTGATCCAGCGCCTGCTGATCATCAATGCCCCGCACCCGGCCGCCTTCCTGCGCGAGCTGCTGGGCAGTGCCGAGCAGCAAGCGGCCAGCGCGTACATGAACTTCCTCTGCCGGCCCGACGCCGAGCGCCTGCTGGCCGAGAACGACTATGCCCGCCTGTGGCCCTTTTTCAACCGCGGCGACAGCGGCGCGCCGTGGCTGACCGACGCCGTGAAGGATCACTACCGCGCCGCTTGGGGCCCGGACGGAGCCGGGCTGCGCGGGCCGCTGAACTACTACCGTGCATCGCCGCTGCGCCCGCCGCAGACCGCCGGCGATCCGATCCACGGCCTGGCCTTGCCGGATGACGCCGTCACCGTGCGCGTGCCCACCACCGTGCTGTGGGGCCAGCAGGACGCCGCCTTGCGCCCGGGCCTGCTGGCGGGCTTGGAGCAGTGGGTGCCGCAGCTGCGGGTGCAGACCCTGGCCGACGCCTCGCACTGGGTGCTGCACGAACAGCCGCAGGCCGTGGCCGCGGCGATCCGGGACGCGCTGGCGCGCTGAAGGCGGCCTGCAGGCGCCCTCAGGCCGCGTGCTGGGCGTGCACCTGGCGCGCGGCGCGGCGCACCAGCGACCGCTGTGTCAGCCCCTTGAGCAGCTGCGCTTCATACAGAGCCGCCAGTGCGCCGCGGCGGATGGCCCAGGTCGCGTCGGACGCGCCGTCCCCCAGCAGCCAGGCTTCGCGGCGCTCGCCCGGCCACAGGACCTGCGCCTGCACCCATCGCCCCTGCAGGAACAGCCGCAGCCAGGTGCCCGGGGCCAGGTCGTCGAGCCAGCGGTGGGCAGCGTCGGCCGGCGCCGGCGGCGCATCCGGCAGCAGATTGGCCGGAACGGTGTCGAGCTGCGGCACGTCCAGCGCGCCGCTGAGGCTGGGCGACATCGGCTGGCCCGCCTGCAGCCGGTCTTCCAGCTTCTGCAGCGCGCCGATCTGGCTGGCGGCGCGGGCGCAGCGCCTTTCCAGCCGCTGGCGCAGGTAGCCTTCCAGCTTCTCGCAGGCCCAGGTGTAGAGCGACCGGGAGGGCGCTGCTTCGGCCGCCAGCACCTCGATCGTGGCCTGGGCGGTGCGCAGCAGCTGCATGCGCTCGGGGTCGCCGTTGTCCGGCATCATTTCCGCTTCGTAGGCCAGCAGGTTGATGAAGCGCCACATCGGGTGGGTCTCGTCGGCCAGGGTGACGCCTTCGACCTGGGCCAGGCGCAGGGCGGGCGTGTGCAGCCGCATGATCAGCAGCAGCACATCGGCGGGCACGCGGTCGTCGGTGCGGATGGCTTCGAACAGGCGCGCCACCAGGGCCTCGGTCTGGGCGTCCACGCGCGGTGGCAGGCTGGCAGGCAGGGCGCGCAGCGGCGGGGCGGCTGGCGCCGCGCCGGGCCGGCTGGCAGGCGGCCGGGCGGGTGCCGCAGCGGGCGCGCTGGTGGGCGATGGATCATGGCCGTAGACCGGCGTCACCACGGACAGGACTTCGCGCACCTGCTGCAGATCCGGGCTGTAGCTGACGTCGAAGCCGCGCGAGCGCCGCATGCCCGAGGGCAGGATGACGGTGCGGTAGGCCGCCGGCTCGATGCCCTGCATGTCCAGCCGCGAGCTCGACGCGGCATAGGCCTGGCGCAGCAGGGCGGCCAACGGCTCGCTGGCGTAGCGCATGAACTGCACCTGTGCACCGCGCGTCAGCGGCAGCGCCTGCGCCGCGGCCCACAGCGCGCGCGCATAGGTCTCGGCGCGGAACGGGTTGTGGTCGCGCACCACGTCCATGTCGCCGCTGAGGGCGGCGGTGTAGGTCTGCAGCTCGCGCAGCTCGAACTCGGCCACGCTCCGGATCTGCTCCGTCACGTGCGCCAGCTCGACGTCCAGCGCCACTTCGTCCTCGTCCACCAGTGAGAGCGTCGCCGCCCGCAGGCCTTGCCGCGGGGCCGGGCTGGGTGCCGCCGGCGGGCCGGGCCGCAGGTCGGCCTGCACCTGCTCGCGCAGCGAGCGGACGAAGACGTCGCAAAGCGTGGCGCGACGGTTCTTCAGCGCCTGCAGCAGATCGACCGCCACGGACCTCGCCACGGGGTTCAGCCCCGTCAGCTTCTTCTTGATGTAGTCAGACGTGCTTTCGGCCAGCTGGTCGAACAGCAAGGGGGCACGCAACTGTTCGTCTTCGACGAACTGCAGCATGGCCCGCGAGGGCCCCACGGCGGAGGGCTTGAAAGTCATCCGCCAAATTGTTGGGCCGCCGCCAGGGCTTGATCAAAGAAAAAGGCCTGCGTTCGCCACGCAGGCCTTTCGTCTAGCCGGGCAGCCGGCACCGCGGGGGTACCGGCAGCAGCAGGACTTACATGTCCATGCCGCCCATGCCGCCCATGCCACCCATGCCGCCACCGGGCATGCCGCCGCCGGCGGCTTCTTCCTTCGGGGCCTCGGCCACCATGGCTTCGGTCGTCAGGATCAGGCTGGCCACCGAGGCGGCGTTCTGCAGGGCAGTACGCGTCACCTTGGTCGGGTCCAGGATGCCCATCTCGATCATGTCGCCATAGGTGTCGTTGGCGGCGTTGAAGCCGTAGTTGCCCTTGCCGGCCAGGATCGCGTTGACCACCACGCTCGGCTCGCCGCCGGCGTTGTAGACGATCTCGAGCAGCGGGGCCTCGACGGCCTTGAGCACCAGCTTGATGCCGGCGTCCTGGTCGGCGTTGTCACCCTTGATGGTGCCGGCCGCCTGGCGGGCACGCAGCAGGGCCACGCCACCACCGGCCACGATGCCTTCTTCCACCGCAGCGCGCGTGGCGTGCAGGGCGTCTTCGACGCGGGCCTTCTTTTCCTTCATCTCGACTTCGGTGGCAGCACCGACCTTGATGACGGCCACGCCGCCGGCCAGCTTGGCCACGCGCTCTTGCAGCTTCTCGCGGTCGTAGTCGCTGGTGGCTTCCTCGATCTGGATGCGGATCTGCTTGACGCGCGCTTCGATGTCGGCGGCGGCACCATGGCCGTCGATGACGGTGGTGTTTTCCTTCGCCACTTCCACGCGCTTGGCTTGGCCCAGGTCGGCCAGGGTGACCTTCTCCAGCGTCAGGCCGACTTCCTCGGCAATGACCTTGCCGCCGGTCAGGATGGCGATGTCTTCCAGCATGGCCTTGCGGCGGTCGCCGAAGCCAGGCGCCTTCACGGCCACGACCTTCAGGATGCCGCGGATGGTGTTGACCACCAGGGTGGC
>JAIXZR010000128.1 GCA_027489455.1 Rubrivivax sp.
CGCGCGCACCTTGCCCACCACCTTCAGGCAGAACTCGTTGCGCACGCTCTCGGCGGTGGCGAACATCTCGGCGCGGTCGGGGTCGCAGACGACCTGGACCAGGCCTTCACGGTCGCGCAGGTCGATGAAGATCACGCCGCCGTGGTCGCGGCGGCGGTGGGCCCAGCCCATCAGGGTGACGGTCTGGTCGAGGTAGGTTTCGCTGACCAGGCCGCAGTAGGTGGTTCTCATGGCGAATGCTCCGGAAGTCGATTCAATCGGAAGGAATCAGGAAAAAGGGGTGTTCTGGGGCGGCGCTGTGGGGCGTGCAGCCCGCGGGCTGCGCGTCAGGACTGGCCGGCTGCCGGGCCGGGCCAGCCCCGTCAATTTCGTGCCGGCGCGGCCAGCGCGGCCGGGGGCAGGCCCGTCGGGCCGACCACCCCCATCGAGATGACGTACTTCAACGCCTCGTCCACGCTCATCGCGAGGTCCAGCACATCGGCGCGCGGCATCATCAGGAAGAAGCCCGAAGTCGGGTTGGGCGTGGTCGGCACGTAGACGCTGACGAAGTCGCCGCTCAGGTGTTCAGCCACCTCGCCGCCCGGCCGGCCGGTGACGAAGGCGATCGTCCACGAGCCCTGGCGCGGGTACTGCACCAGCACGGCTTCGCGGAAGGCGTTGCCATTGCTCGAGAACAGCGTGTCGCTGACCTGCTTGACCGAGTTGTAGATGCTCTTGACGATGGGGATGCGGCTGATCACCCGGTCAGACTGTCGCAGCCACCACTGGCCCACCATGTTGGCGGCAAACATGCCGGTGAGCAGCAGGCCCAGGGCCAGTACGGCCACGCCGAGGAAGGGAACGTCCTTCAGGCGTTCCAGGTTGGCCGCAGCGCTGGCCGGCAGCACGGCCTGCGAAGCCGACAAGACGCTGGCGAAGACCCCGTTCAGTGCCCCGTAAAGCCAGGTCAGCACGCCGATGGTGATGCCTAACGGCAACCAGACCAGCAGGCCGGCGACGAGGTACTTTTTCACGGCGGCGGCCCGGCTTCAGCTGCTGGCCGCGGGGGCGGGCGGGGGTGCCGCAGCGGGGCTGGCGACCGGGCTGGCGCTCGGGGATGCCGCACTGGCGGGCGCTGCGGCAGCGGCAGCGGCAGGCGCGTCGCCGCCAGCCGCGGGGGCGGCGGCGGGAGCGCCGGCTTCGCCGTCCTTCTTCGGCGCTGCGGCCGTGTTGCCGTTGCGGAAGTCGGTCACGTACCAGCCTGAACCCTTCAGCTGGAAGCCGGCGGCCGTGACTTGCTTTTCATAGGTGGCAGCGCCACAGGCCGGGCAGACCGTGAGCAGCGGATCGGACATCTTCTGCAGCACGTCCTGCGCATGGCCGCAGGTGGCACAACGGTATGCGTAAATGGGCATGGTGGGCAGGACTGGCGTAAGGAACGAAACGATGGAAAACCCGCGATTGTAGGCGGGGCACCGTGTTTCAGCCCGCGCCGTGCAGGCCCCTGAACAGCAGCCGCGTGATCAACAGCCCAAGCACAAAGCCCGCCGCCAGCCACAGCGCCGTCTGCAGCAGCCGGTTGGTGCGCCGCTGTTCGGCCAGCAGGGCCAGCAGCGCGGGCGAATCGGCCGGTTGCGCCTGCTGCTGCAGGGCCTGGTGCAGCAGGCGCGGCAGCTCGGGCAGCAGCTGGGCGTAGCGCGGGGCTTCGGCCTTCAACTGCTTGAGCAGGGCACGCCAGCCGATCTGTTCGTTCATCCAGCGTTCCAGGAAAGGCTTGGCCGTGGTCCACAGGTCCAGCTCGGGGTCGAGCTGGCGGCCCAGGCCTTCGATGTTCAGCAGCGTCTTCTGCAGCAGCACCAGCTGAGGCTGGATCTCGACATTGAAGCGGCGGCTGGTCTGGAACAGCCGCATCAGCACCTGGCCCAGCGAGATGTCCTTCAGCGGACGGTCGAACTGCGGTTCGCAGACCGCGCGGATGGCGCCTTCCAGCGCGTCCACCCGCGTACCGGCCGGCACCCAGCCGCTTTCGATGTGCAGTTCGGCCACGCGCTTGTAGTCGCGCTGGAAAAAGGCCAGGAAGTTGTAGGCCAGGTATTCCTTGTCGCGGTCGGTCAGGGTGCCCACGATGCCGAAGTCCAGCGCGATGTAGCGCCCGAAGGTGGCCGGGTCCAGGCTGACCTGGATGTTGCCGGGGTGCATGTCGGCGTGAAAGAAGCCGTCGCGAAAGACCTGCGTGAAAAAGATCGTGACACCGTCCCGCGCCAGCTTGCGGATGTCCACCCCCGCATCGCGGATGCGGTCGATCTGGCTGATGGGCACGCCCTTCATGCGTTCCATCACGATGACGCCCGAGGTGCAAAGGTCCCAGATCATCTCGGGCATCAGCACCAGGTTCAGGCCGTCCATGTTGCGGCGCAGCTGGGCGGCGTTGCTGGCTTCGCGCACCAGATCCAGTTCGTCGTGCAGGTAGCCGTCGAATTCGGCCACCACTTCGCGCGGGCGCAGCCGCCGGCCGTCGGCGCTCAGACGCTCGACCCAGCGCGCCAGGGTGTGCAGCAGGCTCAAGTCCTGGTCGATGACCTTCAGCATGCCGGGGCGCACCACCTTCACTGCCACTTCGCGCCCGCCATGCAGAACGGCGAAGTGCACCTGGGCGATGGATGCGCTGGCAATGGGCTCGGCGTCGAAGCTGGCGAAGATGTCCTCGATGCGCTTGCCGAAGGCCTTTTCCACCAGCGCCCGGCTCTGTGCAGCGGGGAACGGAGGCACTCGGTCCTGCAGCCGGGCCAGTTCGTCGGCCACGTCCAGCGGGATCAGGTCGCGCCGGGTGGACAGCACCTGGCCGAACTTGACGAAGATCGGCCCCAGGCGTTCCAGCCCCAGGCGCAGGCGCTCGCCGCGCGGGGCGTCCAGGTGGCGGCCGATCGTGACGATCCGCACCAGCAGCCGCACCCAGCGCTGTGGAAAGGCCGATAGCGCAACTTCGTCCAGCCCGAAGCGCAGGACGGTGACGACGATGAAGACGAGGCGGCCGAAGTGCTTCACCGCCAGCCCTGCGACGCTGACAACCGGCGGTGGCCCCGGCGTGCCCGGGGCGTCATTCCGGGGCGCGCGGGCGCCAGCGCTCGCCCAGGCCCTGGGCGCCGCGCACGGCCGCGCGCAAGGCGCCGGACACGGCGCGCCCCGCCTGGTGCAGCTGCTGTGCCACGGCCGGGCCGAAGAAGCGCTCGAGATCGGCCGCCACGTCCCAGCGCAGGTTCTGGCTCAGCCAGTTGATGTCGCCGGCCAGCTGGGCGTCGCCGTCCACCTGCAGCGCGGGCGGCTCGCCGGCCATCAGGCGGGCCATCAGCAGGGCCGGGTTGGCGCCGTCGACGCGGATCTGCAGATCCACCGTGCCTTCGGGGTGCAGACCCTGCCATTCCAGCAGCCCCGCCGGGGTGACGCGCCAGGCCAGCTGCGGCGGTGCCGGCAGCAGAGATGGCCAGGCGCTGAACTGCAGCTCGATCCGGCGCCCGGCGTGCGGGCGCAGCCGGTCGGTGGCCACGGCCTCGCTGCCCAGCACGTGGTTGATGACCAGGGTCAGCCGCTCCAGCAGGGCTGGCGCGAACATCGCTTGTAGGGTGTGCAGCATTGCTCGATTGTAGGCAGTGCACCCCCAACAGCGGGCGGCCGCGCCCGGGCCTGGGCAGGGCGGGTTTCAGCGAGAATCCATCCTTTGTTGGGGGCTGGGCCGGCACGCTGTGGCGGCAGCATCGGCATGCTTCTTTCTTTTTCGAAGCGTGCCAGCCCCTGATCCACCTGAGCCTGCCCCGTCGCGAGGCCGGCGTCAGCCAAGCCCATGTTCCAAGATCGAGCCTACAAGCGAACCTTCTACAGCGCACCACAGTCGGTGACGTCACTGGTCGCGGCGTTCCTGGAACCCACCATCACGGTGGCGACGTTCCTGGGCATCTCGTGGTGGTTCGACGAGCCCATCGTCCGGTCCGACCTGACACTGTGCCTGCTGATCTTTGCGCTCACCTTTCCGGGCCGCAACCGTTTCTGGGATCGCCCGCTCAATGCCGCCGTCGACATCTTCACCAGCTGGCTGAGCCTGCTGTTCATCCTGCTGCTGTGCGGCTACGCCACGCGCAGCCTGGGGCTCTTCAAGATCGAGATCCTGCTCTGGTGGGTGCTGGCGACGCCGGTGCTGCACTGGTGCGCCGTCTTCGTCGCCCGCGCCTGGCTGCGCTATGCCGCCAACCTGCCTGACAACCGCCGCACCGTGGTGGTGGTGGGGGCCGGCATGCTGGGAGTGAAGGTGGCGCACGCCTTCCAGGCCAAGGGCGACATCGGGCTGAGCTTCCTGGGCTACTTCGACGACCGCGCCGACGACCGGGTGGACGCTGAAGCCGCCGGGGCCCGCCTGGGCAATCTCAAGCAGGTGGCCGGCTATGTGCGCGAACATGGCGTGAACCAGGTCTACATCACGCTGCCGCTGGGATCGCAGCCGCGCATTCTGGAACTGATGGAACAGATCCAGGGCACCACCGCCAGCATCTTCTTCGTGCCCGATGTCTTCGGCATCAGCATCATCCAGGGCCGGCTGCAGGACATGAACGGCGTGCCCGTGGTCGGGCTGTGCGAAACCCCGTTCACCGGGACCAACCGGCTCGTCAAGCGGCTGTCCGACGTGGTGCTGGCCTCGATCATCCTGGTGCTGATAGCACCCTTGCTGGCGGCCATCGCGCTGGGCGTGCGCCTGTCGTCGCCCGGACCGGCGATCTTCAAGCAGCGGCGCAACGGCCTGGACGGCAAGGAAGTGATCGTCTACAAGTTCCGGTCCATGCGCGCGATGGACAACGGCGCCGTGGTCAAGCAGGCGACCAAGGACGACCCCCGCATCACGCCCTTCGGCGCCTTCCTGCGCCGCACCAGCCTGGACGAACTGCCGCAGTTCATCAACGTGCTGCAGGGCCGCATGAGCATCGTCGGCCCGCGCCCGCACGCCGTGGCCCACAACGAACAATACCGGCAGCTGATCAAGGCCTACATGGTGCGGCACAAGGTCAAGCCCGGCATCACCGGCTGGGCACAGATTCACGGCCACCGTGGCGAGACCGACACCATCGAAAAGATGCAGGCACGGGTCGAATACGATCTCGAATATCTGCGGAACTGGTCCCTCGGACTCGATCTTCAGATCATCGCCCGCACCATCAAACTGGTGTTCTTCGACCGCAACGCCTACTGACACCTCGTCGTCAGCCACCAAAGCGAGCGGTCGCCACACCGCCACATTCAGGGACCGTGCATGCGCCGACCATTCAAGACCACGCCCATCGCCAGCGTTGCCGGCGCCATCACCGCCGCCTGCCTGTGGGCCGGCGCATCGGCCAGCTGGGCCCAGTCCAGCCCGTACTACATCGGCGTGGCCCAGACCTTCACGCATGAATCCAACCTGCTGCGCGTCCGCGACGGCCAGGTGGCGCCGCCCGGCTCCAGCCAGAGCGACACGATATCCAGCACGGCGCTGGTGGCGGGCATCGACCAGTCCTTCGGCCGCCAGCGCGTGTCGGGCAGCGCCTCGCTGCGATCCAACCAGTACGCCGACAACAAGGAATTCAACAGCGTCGGCTACAGCCTGAACCTGGGGCTGGACTGGGAAACCATCGAACGCCTGTCGGGCCGCGTCAGCGTGGGCGCCGACCGGGCGCAGCGCGCCGACCTGCGCGACCGCCTCGGCCGCTTCATCGGTGGTGGCAATGACGAAGACGTGAAGCGCTTTTCGGCCACCGGGCGCATCGGCCTGGCCGGACCGCTGTCGATCGAGGCTGGCGTCAACTACTACGACCTGTCCTACCAGGCACCGGCCGCGGCCTACGCCGAATACCGACAGACCGGCGGCTCGCTGGGCGTGCGCTACCGGCTGGGCGGGGCCACCAGCGTGGCGGTGTCGCTGCGTGCTGCCAGCATCGACTACCCCAACCTGCTGATCAATCTGCCCGACCCGCGCGACAAGCGGCAGCGCGAGGACATCGACCTCAACCTCGTCTGGGTGCCTTCGGGCAACAGCCGGCTGGACCTGACCCTGAGCCAGGGCCGCACCAAGTACGACCAGCTGAGCGAGCGCGATTTCACGGGCGCCACCGGCGCGCTGGTCTGGACCTGGAACCCCGGCGGCCGGCTGCGCACGAACGTGCGCCTGGCGCGCGACACCGGCCAGACCTCGGACCTGAACACCACCGCGTTCAGCCAGACGACCGACAACCTGCGCGTCGCAGGCGACTACGACCTGACCGGCAAGATCGTCGCCAGCGCCTCGCTGCAGGTCTATCGGCGCCAGCTGGACGGTGCCGGGCAGTTCGTCACCGGGCTGCGCGGCAGCGACACCGGCAACATCCTGACGCTGGGCCTGCGCTGGTCGGTGCTGCGCAGCCTGACCGTCGGCTGCCAGGCCAGCTACGAAAACCGCGGCAACAACAGCGCGCCGCAGCTCAACGACGCCTACAGCGCCAGCATCGCCAGCTGCTACGGCCAGTTCACGCTGCAGTGACGGGCAGCCGCACCTGCCCATGGCCACTGTCCTGCTGACCGGAAGCGCCGGCTACATCGCGTCGCACACCTGGCTGGCCCTGCTGGCGGCTGGCTTCGACGTCGTCGGGGTGGACGATTTCTCCAACAGCTCCCCCGAGGTCCTGAACCGCCTGCGTGCGCTCTCGGGCCGCACACCGGTTTTCGAATCGCTGAATGTCTGCGACGAAGCCGCGCTGGAGGGCCTCTTCCAGCGCCATCGCATCGATGCGACCGTGCACTTCGCGGCCTACAAGGCCGTGGGTGAATCGAACAGCCTGCCGCTGGCCTACTACGCCAACAACCTGGGCGGCCTGCTCACCACCTGCCGGGTGATGCAGCGCCATGGCGTGAAGCGCTTCGTCTTCAGCTCCAGCGCCACCGTCTACGGTGACCCGGAGCAGCTGCCGCTGGTGGAGACCGCACCGCTGTCGGCCACCAACCCCTACGGCCAGACCAAGCTGATGGGCGAGCAGATCCTGCGCGACCTGGGTGCGTCCGACGCGGCCTGGCAAACGGCCATCCTGCGCTACTTCAATCCCGTGGGCGCGCACGAGAGCGGCGAGATCGGCGAAGACCCGCGCGGCACGCCGAACAACTTGATGCCCTACGTGGCGCAGGTGGCCGTGGGCCGGCGCAGCGAGCTCACCGTGTTCGGCAACGACTACCCCACGCACGATGGCACGGGCGTGCGCGACTACATCCACGTCGTCGACCTGGCCGAAGGCCACGTCGCCGCGCTGCGGCGGCTGCTGGACCACCCGGGATCGCTGACCGTCAACCTGGGCACCGGGCGCGGCTACAGCGTGCTGGATGTGGTGGCGGCCTATGCCCGCGCCAGCGGCAAGCCCGTGCCTTATCGCATCGCGGCCCGGCGGCCCGGCGATGTGGCCGCCTGCTACGCCGATCCGGCCCTGGCGCGCAGCCTGCTGGGCTGGCAGGCGCAGCACGACCTGGCCCGCATGTGCGCCGACAGCTGGCGCTGGCAATCCAAGTACCCGCAGGGATTCACAACATGAGCATCTCCGTCCAACCCGTCATCCTGGCCGGCGGTTCCGGCACCCGGCTGTGGCCGCTGTCGCGCGCAGGCTTTCCGAAGCAGTTTCTCGTGCTGTCGGGCAGCACCAGCCTGTTCCAGCAGGCCGTCTCGCGCCTGCAGGGCCTGGCCGGCCCGGGGCAGACCATGGCCGCACCGCTGATCGTGGGCAACGAGGAGCACCGCTTCCTGGCGCTGGACCAGTTGCGCGAGACGCGCGTGGACCCCGCCGCGCTGCTGCTGGAACCCACCGGCCGCAACACCGCGCCGGCGATGATGCTGGCCGCGCTGCAGGCCAGCGAAGGCGGGCAGGACCCGGTGCTGGTGGTCACCGCCGCCGACCAGACGATCCAGGACGAAGCCGCCTTCAGGGCCGCCCTGCAGCGCGCCGTGCTGCAGGCCGCGCAGGGCGCGATCGTGATCGCCGGCATCACCCCCACTCAGCCCGAGACGGGCTACGGCTACATCCGCGCCGAAGGCAAGGGCAGCGAGCAGCTGGTGGCGCAGTTCGTCGAGAAGCCCGACCTGGCCACCGCGCAGAAGTACCTGGCGGCCGGCAACTACTACTGGAACGCCAGCATCTTCGTGCTGAAGGCCTCGGTGTGGATCGCTGCGCTCGAGCGCTTCCGCCCCGACATCGCCGCCGCCTGCCGGCTGGCCTGGGCCGCGCGCTCGGTCGATGCGAAGTTCGTGCGCCCGGGCAAGGCCGAGTTTGCGGCCGTGCCTTCAGAATCCGTGGACTACGCGGTGATGGAGAAGTGCCCGGGCGTGGTGGACATCCGCATGCAGCCGCTCGACGCCGGCTGGAACGACCTCGGCGCCTGGGAAGCCGTCTGGCAGGTGGCCCCCAAGGATGCCAACGGCAATGCTGCCGTTGGCGACGCGATGGTGAAGGACAGCCACAACACCCTCGTGCACGCAACCAGCCGCCTGGTGGCGGCAGTGGGGCTGGAGGACGTGGTCGTGGTCGAAACCGCCGACGCCGTGCTGGTGGCCAGCCGCGAGCGCAGCCAGGACGTGAAGAAGATCGTCGCCCAGCTGGGCGTGGAACAGCGCGGCGAACACGCGCTGCACCGCAAGGTGCACCGCCCCTGGGGCTGGTACGACAGCGTGGACAGCGGCCCGCGCCACCAGGTCAAGCGCATCATGGTCAAGCCGGGTGCATCCTTGAGCCTGCAGATGCACCACCACCGCGCCGAGCACTGGATCGTCGTCAGCGGCACGGCCGAAGTGACGGTGGACGAGAAAGTGGTGCTGCTGGCCGAAAACCAGAGCATCTACATCCCCCTGGGCGCCACGCACCGGCTGCGCAACCCGGGCAAGCTGCCGCTGGAGATCATCGAGGTCCAGTCTGGCAGCTACCTGGGAGAAGACGACATCGTGCGCTTCGAAGACACCTACGGAAGGGTGGCCAAGTGACCATTCTCGTGAC
>JAIXZR010000102.1 GCA_027489455.1 Rubrivivax sp.
CGGGCCCCTTTGCTCTTGGCGCGGCAGGCGGCGCGGCTCAGATGCCTTCCAGCACGCCCTGCAGGCTGTGGTTCTGCGGGCCCTTGCTGGCAATCTTGATCGCGCCCAGGCGGTTGCCCAGCGCGGCGCAGCGCGCCAGCGGCCAGCCCTTTTCCAGGCCATAGAGCAGCGCGGCGCGGAAGGCGTCGCCGCAGCCCGTCGGGTCCAGCAGCGCGGCTGCCTTCACGCCCGGCACGCGCGTGCATTCGCCCTTCACCCAGACATCGCAGCCATGCTCGGCCAGCGTCACCACCACGCCCTGGATGTTGGCGCGGCGCGAGATCGCCTGCGGGCTTTCGCCGGTGCGCTCTTCCAGCATGCGGGCTTCGTAGTCGTTCACCGCCACCCAGCTGGCGAGATCGAGGATCGACTTGTGTTCCTCACCGTTGAACTGCGGCAGCTGCTGGCCCGGGTCGAAGATGAACGGGATCTGCTGCGCGTGCATCTGGTGCGCGTGCTGCCACATCGCGTCGCGGCCATCGGGCGCGATGATGCCGATGGCCAGGTCGGCGCGTGCCGATTTCGGCGGCACCTCGATGTGGTGGGCGTGGCTCATCGCGCCGGGGTGGAAGGCAGCGATCTGGTTGTTGTCGCGGTCGGTGGTGATGTGGCACTGCGCGGTGTGCAGCTCGCCATCGCGGTGGATGAGCGAGGTGTCCGCGCCCCAGGCGGCCACGCGCGCCAGGTATTCGCCGCCGTCCACGCCGAGTGCGGCCATGATGACCGGCTGCCCCCCGATGGCCTGCAGGTTGTAGGCGATGTTGCCGGCGCAGCCGCCCCATTCGCGCCGCAGCGTGGGCACCAGGAAGCTGACGTTCAGGATGTGCACCTGCTCGGGCAGGATCTGCTCGGCAAAGCGCCCCGGGAAGGTGGTGATGGTGTCGAACGCGAGGGATCCGCAAATCAGCGCGGGCATGGCAGCTCCAGAGTGCAGGGAAGGGATGGGAAAGGGATGGCGAACGGGCGGGGCAGCCCGGGCCCGAGCGAAGGGCCGCTGGCCGCTGGCCGGGCCCGGTGGGTGCATCAGGGGTAGAAGAGTTCGATCGTATAGCCAGCCACTGCCGGGGCGCTGGCCGAGGGTGTGGATTGCGGCGCTGTCTGCAGCGTGGCCTGCAGCGCCAGGTCGCGCCCGGCGGCCAGGGTGGGCTGCGGCGCCCCCAGCTCGGCGGCGCGCAGCACGCGGCGCGCCAGCAGGCGGCCCTGGCTGTCCGTCATCGACAGTTCCAGTGCCGGCACGGCCAGGTCCAGCGTCGACCGGTTGCGCAGCGACACCGTCAGCTGGTAGAGCGAGCTTTGCTCCACGCGCAGCAGGGCGCTGCTTTCCACCGTCAGCGATTCGATCGCCCGCACCGGGCCCACGACGCAGCCCAGCACCTGACAGCCGGCCTGCAGCAGCGGGCGCAGGCTGGGGTGGCGCGCGGCGGCCTGGTCGCGCCAGGTGTGCGCGGCCTGGGCCGCCAGCGTCATGGCCGCCAGCACGCAGCCCAGGCCCAGCGCCACGCGCACGCGCGGCTGGCGCCAGCGCGCTGCACGCTCGGCCTGGCGCAGGAAAGAAGGCGTGGCCGGCTGGCCGGCAGCTGCGCTGCCAGGGACGGTGGCGGCTGCAGCGGCAGGTGCTGCCGGTGGCGAGGCCCCTGCCGAAGCCGGCACCGAAGCCGGTATCACTGCCGGCATCGCTGCCGGTGCGGTGCCACTCGGATCGTCCGTGGCCAGCGCGGCGGCTGGCGTTGTCGCTGCGTCTGCGCCGTCGAAGGCCGTCCGGGCGGCTTCGGCGGGGGGTGGCGGAGCAGACGGGGCAGGCGGGGCAGGCGGGGCAGACTGTGCAGGCGGGCCAGACGGGGCTGGCGGGGCCATGGCGGGTGCGGCTGCGCCAGCCGGGCGCGATGAAGGCTCCAGGCTGCGCGGTGCGCCGGTCTCCAGATCGATCAGCGTCTGCGCGGCATTGAAGACCTGGGCGCAGCGCCCGCAGCGTACCCAGCCGTCCGAGACGCGCAGCTGGTCGGGCACGACGCGGAAGACGGTGCCGCAGGCCGTGCAGCGCGCGGCCAGCGCAGAGCCGTTGGCGGCGGATGGCGGCATGGCGCTTCAGTCGCGGGGCGTTGCGCCGCGGCGGGCGCCCATCAGCACCCAGCCATCCTCTTCGTCCAGCACCTGCAGCGGCGCGATGGCGGGCGCTGCAGCGGCGTAGGCGGCCTGCAGCTCGCCGGCCTGGCGCGCCAGGATGCCGGCCAGCAGCAACTGCCCGCCGGGCGCGACGTGCCCGCACAGCAGCGGTGCCAGCAGCTTGAGCGGCGTGGCCAGGATGTTGGCCAGCACCAGGCCATACGTGCCCTGGGCGGCATCGGGCAGCCCGGTGTGCATCTGCACGCCGTTGTCGCGCGCATTGGCCTGGCTGGCGCGCACGGCATCGGGGTCGATGTCGACGGCGTCGGTCTCGCCAGCGCCCAGCAGGCGCGCCGCGATGGCCAGGATGCCCGAGCCGCAGCCGTAGTCCAGCGTACGCGCGCCGGCCACCGCTGGCGGCTGCGTGGCCAGCCAGCGCAGGCACATGCGCGTGGTCGGGTGGGTGCCGGTGCCGAAGGCCAGGCCCGGATCCAGGCGGATGACGTGCCGCGCGGCCGGCGGTACCGCGTGCCAGCTGGGCACGATCCAGAAATCGGGCGTGATCTCCACGGGCGCGAACTGCGCCTGCGTGATGCGTACCCAGTCCTGTTCCGGCACGTCGGCCAGGGACTGCAGGTGCAGGCCGCCCGTCCAGTCTTGCGCCAGCAGCGCTGCGGCGGCGGCTTCGGCCTGGGTTTCAGTGGCGAACAGGGCGCGCAGCGTCGAGCGGTCCCAGCCCGGTGCGGGGGGCGGCATGCCCGGTTCGCCGAACAGGGCACGCTCGGCGTCGCTGTCGGCGTCGGCGTCCTCGACGGAAACGGACAAGGCGTCCAGTTCGTCGCTCAACGCATCGGAAACCGGCTCCACCAGCGCCTGCGGCGCGCGCAGCACGAGTTCAAACATGACCGTCGTTGTCAAGGCCACGCGTGGATCCGGCTTTGCCGGGCCGCTGCGTGAGCCCCCCTGGGGGGCAGCGAACGCAGTGAGCGTGGGGGCCGATGTTCATCGCTTGTGCTGCCCCAGCCAGCCCTCCAGGTAGTGGATGCTGGTGCCGCCCTCCACGAACTTGGCATCCACCATCAGCTCGCGGTGCAGCGGGATGTTGGTCTGGATGCCTTCCACCACGGTCTCCGACAGCGCCGTGCGCATGCGCGCCAGCGCCTGGTCGCGGGTGTCGCCGTGGCAGATCACCTTGCCGATCATCGAGTCGTAGTTGGGCGGCACGAAGTAGTTGGTGTACGCATGCGAATCGACGCGCACCCCTGGCCCGCCCGGCGCGTGCCACAGGCTGATGCGGCCCGGCGAGGGCACGAACTTGTACGGGTCCTCGGCGTTGATGCGGCATTCGATGGCGTGGCCGCGCATTTCGATGTTGCGCTGGGCAAAGGGCAGCTTCTCGCCCGCGGCCACGCGGATCTGCATCTGCACGATGTCCACGCCCGTCACCATCTCCGTCACCGGGTGTTCCACCTGCACGCGGGTGTTCATCTCGATGAAGAAGAACTCGCCGTTCTCGTACAGGAACTCGAACGTGCCCGCGCCGCGGTAGCCGATCTTCTTGCACGCGGCCACGCAGCGGTCGCCGATGCGCTCGATGATGCGGCGGGCGATGCCCGGGGCTGGCGCTTCTTCGATGATCTTCTGGTGCCGGCGCTGCATGCTGCAGTCGCGCTCGCCCAGCCAGACGGCGTTCTTGTGCTGGTCGGCCAGGATCTGGATCTCGATGTGCCGCGGGTTCTCGAGGAACTTCTCCATGTAGACCGACGGGTTGCCGAAGGCCGCGCCGGCCTCGGACCGCGTGGTCTGCACGGCATGGATCAGCGCCGCTTCGGTGTGCACCACGCGCATGCCGCGCCCGCCGCCGCCACCGGCGGCCTTGATGATCACCGGGTAGCCGATGGCGCGGGCCTGGCGCGTGATTTCCTTCGGGTCTTCGGGCAGCGCGCCTTCGCTGCCGGGCACGCAGGGCACGCCGCTCTTGATCATGGCCTGCTTGGCGCTGACCTTGTCGCCCATGATGCGGATGCTGTCGGGCGAGGGGCCGATGAAGGTGAAGCCGCTTTGCTCCACGCGCTCGGCGAAGTCGGCGTTCTCGCTCAGGAAGCCGTAGCCGGGGTGGATGGCCTCGGCGTCCGTCACTTCGGCCGTGCTGATGATGGCCGGCATGTTCAGGTAGCTCAGGCTCGACTGCGCCGGCCCGATGCACACCGCTTCGTCAGCCAGCTTGACGTACTTCGCCTCGCGGTCGGCTTCGGAATACACGACGACGGACTTGATGCCCATCTCGCGGCAGGCGCGCTGGATGCGGAGGGCGATCTCCCCCCGGTTGGCGATGAGGATTTTCTTGAACATGTGAGTCAGCCGCCGGTGGTGAGAGGCGAACGCAAGGTCGCCCAAGTTGCTGTTAGCAAACCCAAGCTCCTGCCGCGGAGCCGGCTTCGCCGGGCCGCAGGCGGGCGGCCCCCTCGGGGGGTAGCGAGCGCCAGCGAGCTTGGGGGCAACATTTATTCGATCTGGAACAGAGGCTGGCCGAATTCCACCGGCTGCCCGTTCTCGCACAGGATGCGCACGATCTTGCCGCTGGCGTCGGACTCGATCTCGTTCATGATCTTCATCGCTTCGATGATGCAGACCGGCTCGCCTTCCTTCACCGCGTCGCCGATGTCGACGAAGGGCTTCGCGCCCGGGCTGGCCGAGCGGTAGAACGTGCCCACCATGGGTGACTTGATGAAGCGCCCGGGTGCCTCGGCCGGGGCATCAGCGGGTGCAGGCGCTGCCGCCAATGGCGCAGGCGCCGGGGCCGCCGCGGCCTGCGGGGGCGGTGCGTAGACCGCAGGTGCCGCCACGCCGCCCTTGACGATGCGCACTTTGCCCTCGGCTTCGGTGATCTCGAGTTCGGAAATGTTCGAGTCCGACACCAGGTCGATCAGGGTCTTCAGCTTTCGCAGGTCCATCAGGTGGCTCCTTCGCGTTGTCGTTGTTCGGGGGCAGTCGGCGCTGCCAGGGGCGTGTTCCGGGGCGGGGACAACATCGTCGGCCGGCATAGCCGCCCGCAGCCCGCGCATGCCAGGGTCGGGGTCAGGGTCAGGGTCAGGGAGTTGGGGTCGGTCAGGGGCTCTTGGCACCCAGGCGCGTCAGCGCATGCTGCAGGGCCAGGCGGTAACCGTCGGCGCCCAGCCCGCAGATCACACCCTCGGCCAGCGCCGACAGGTAGCTGTGGTGCCGGAAGGCTTCGCGCCGGTGGATGTTCGACAGATGCACTTCGATGAAAGGCAGGGCCACGGCGGCCAGCGCGTCGCGCAAGGCCACGCTGGTGTGGGTCAGCCCGCCGGGGTTGATCAAGATGAAACGGGTGCCGTCACTGCGCGCAATGTGGATGCGGTCAATCAACACCCCTTCGTGGTTACTTTGCAGGCTGTGCAGGGCAACCCCGGCTTGTGCTGCGATCTTGGCCAGATCTTCGTCGATCTGCGCCAAAGTGATGCGACCGTAAACATCGGGCTCGCGGGTGCCCAGCAGATTCAGGTTCGGGCCGTGAAGGACGAGGATGCTCATCGGTTCCCGCGACTCTACGCCCTTTTTTTCTGGATGACCCAGTTTTGCACGGCGTTGCGGCCGCTTGACTGGGTTTTACCCGAACTTCCGCCGGCACTCAGCTTTTGCCGGCCCAGCCGGCCAGCTGGGCGTAGTCGGTCTCACCCAGATGTGTTTTCACGCGCTTGCCCTTGGCGTCCAGCAACACCGTGTAGGGCAGGGCTCCCTGCGGGTTACCGAGTTTTCGCGACAGTTCGGTGCCTTCAAAGCCCGCCAGGGCGATGTGATAGCGCACCGGCACGCGTTTCAGGAAGTCGCGCACGGGTGTTGGCCCGTCCACCGCCAGCCCCAGAACCTGCCACCCGCGGGGGGCGAAGTCGGTGTGGAAGCGGTCGAATTCCGGCATCTCCTTCACGCAGGGCGGGCACCAGGTGGCCCAGAAGTTGATGACCAGGGGCTTGCCGCGCAGACTGGCCAGCGCCAACGCGCTGCCGTCGGGGCGGGTGAAGGACAGGTCCCACAGGAAGGCGGTTTCCGGGTCGTTGGCAGGTGGGGCTTCGGCCGGCACGCTGCGGTCGTACCGCCACAGCGCGCTGCCCGCGCCGGCCGCCACCCCGGCCGCCGCCACGCCGCCCAGCAGCCAGTGGCGCCGTGTGGGCTTCATATTGCCGTCTCCGCGGCCATCAGCCGCTGCAGGGCCGGCAGGTCGCCGCGCCAGCTGCGACCGCGGGCGTCGGGCTTCAGCGCGCCGCGCTGCTCGTCCAGGTCGCGCAGGAACAGATGCACGCTGACGACTTCGCCCAGCGCGGCGCTGCGCTGGCCCACGGTCAGCACGTTCACGGGTTCGGCGCCGTGGCGTTCGATCGAGCCCACGTCGTAGTCCACGCCGGCGTTCACCAGCATGATCTCCGCCGCCTTGGGGTCGTCGCAGTACAGGTCCAGGTGCACGGCCGACAACCGGGTCGCCGTGCCGCGCCAGGCCGCGCCCGACAGGTGCGGACGGAATTCCGCCAGCCGCTGCATCCACTGCAGCGCCACTTCGCGCAGGGCCTGCAGTTCGGCGGGCTGGGTGTCGGCGCAGAACAGTTCGATGTGGCTGCGCACCTCGTCTTCCACCTGTTCGTTGCCGGGCAGTTCGGCTGGGCGGGTGCTGCGCCGCCCCAGGTCGCGCGCCGCACGCTGCTTGGCCTGCTGGTATTCCATGCCTTCTTCCACCACCAGGCGGGCGGCGGCGATGGCGATCTCGTCGGTCAGTGTCGCGGACATGCGCTCATTGTCAGGGCAGGGCGACATCCCCCATGCGCGCGAGGACGGCGTTGGCCCGCCCCAGCAGGTACGGCGATGCCGGCCGCTGCTCGAAGCGCTTGGGCGCCGGCAGCATCACCGCCAGCCGCGCCGCCTGTGCCGGCGCCAGCCTGGCGGCGTCGACGCGGAAGTAGTGGCGTGCTGCGGCCTGCGCGCCGAACACGCCTTCGCCCCATTCCACGTTGTTCAGATAGATCGTCAGGATGCGCGGCTTGCTCAGCAGCGCTTCCATATAGAAGGTCAGCAGCAGTTCCTGGCCCTTGCGCAGCACCGTCCGCTCTCCGCTGAGGAACAGGTTTTTCGCCAGCTGCTGCGTGATGGTGGACCCGCCCACCAGGCGCACCGACACCGGACGCTGGCTGCGCGCTTGCAGCCTTTCGGCGCGCGCCTCGCTCTTCTGGTTGCGCTGCCAGGCTTTCTGGATGGCGTCCCATTCCACGCCGCCATGGTCGCTGAAGCCGGCGTCCTCGCTGGCAATGACGGCGCGCTTGAGGTGCGGCGACAGCGCGCTGTCGTCCACCCACTGCTGCGCCCACAGCACCCGGCCGGTCTGCGTCAGCAGCCGCCAGGCTTCGCTGCGCTGGAAGCTGGTGGACTGCGGGTCCAGCACGTTCATGAGCGCGATGCGGGCGATGAACACCA
>JAIXZR010000030.1 GCA_027489455.1 Rubrivivax sp.
GAGCCGTTTATCATTGATGAGCAGTCGCTGTTTGTGAACGTCGGCGAGCGCACCAATGTCACCGGCTCAAAAGCCTTTGCGCGCATGATTATGAACGAGCAGTACGAAGAAGCCTTGAGTGTGGCGCGCCAACAGGTCGAAAACGGCGCCCAAGTCATCGACATCAATATGGATGAGGGCATGCTGGATGCCGTCAAGGCGATGACGCACTTTTTGAATCTGGTGGCCTCAGAGCCGGACATTGCTCGCGTGCCCATCATGATTGACTCGTCTAAATGGTCGGTGATTGAGGCTGGCCTCAAGTGCGTGCAAGGCAAGGCCATTGTGAACTCGATCTCAATGAAAGAGGGCGAGGCCGAATTTTTACGTCAGGCCGGCCTGTGCCGTCGTTATGGTGCGGCGGTGATTGTCATGGCGTTTGACGAGCAAGGTCAGGCCGACACCTTTGCTCGCAAGGTCGAGATTTGCAAGCGCGCGTATGACTTGTTAGTGGGCACTGGCTTTCCGCCTGAAGACATTATTTTCGACCCCAACATCTTTGCCATTGCCACCGGCATCGAAGAACACAACAACTATGCGGTGGATTTTATTGAAGCCACGCGCTGGATTAAACAGCATTTGCCCTATGCCCGTATTTCGGGGGGCGTGTCCAATGTCAGCTTTAGTTTCCGCGGCAATGAGCCTGCGCGTGAGGCGATTCATACCGTATTTTTATACCATGCCATCAAGGCGGGCATGACCATGGGCATCGTCAACAGCATCAGCCTGAAGGAAGGCGAGGCCGAGTTCAAGCGCCAGGCACGCCTGGTGCGCCGCTACGGCGCCGCCGCGGTGGTGATGGCCTTCGACGAAAAGGGCCAGGCCGACACCTACCAGCGCAAGATCGAGATCTGCGAACGCGCCTACCGCGTGCTGGTGGACGACGTGGGCTTCCCGCCCGAAGACATCATCTTCGACCCCAACATCTTCGCCATTGCCACCGGCATCGAAGAACACAACAACTACGCGGTGGACTTCATCGAAGCCACGCGCTGGATCAAGCAAAACCTGCCGGGCGCGAAGGTGAGCGGCGGGGTGAGCAACGTGAGCTTCAGCTTCCGCGGCAACGACCCGGTGCGCGAAGCCATCCACACCGTATTCCTGTACCACGCCATCCGCGCCGGGCTGGACATGGGCATCGTCAACGCCGGCATGGTGGGCGTGTACGACGACCTGGAACCCACCCTGCGCGAACGCGTGGAAGACGTGGTGCTGAACCGGCGCCCCGACGCGGGCGAACGCCTGATCGAGGTGGCCGAAAGCGCCAAGGGCGCGGCCAAGGACGACAGCGCCCGCCTGGCCTGGCGCGCGCACGACGTGGAACAGCGCCTGAGCCACGCCCTGGTGCATGGCATCACCGAATTCATCACCGACGACACCGAAGAAGCCTGGCGCGCCATCGAAGCCAAGGGTGGCCGCCCGCTGCACGTGATCGAAGGCCCGCTGATGGCCGGCATGAACGTGGTCGGCGACCTGTTCGGCCAGGGCAAGATGTTCCTGCCCCAGGTGGTGAAGAGCGCGCGCGTGATGAAGAGCGCCGTGGCCCACCTGCTGCCCTACATCGAAGCCGAGAAGCTGGCGATGGTGGAAGCCGGCGGCGAAGCCAAGGCCAAGGGCAAGATCGTGATCGCCACGGTGAAGGGCGACGTGCACGACATCGGCAAGAACATCGTCACCGTCGTCCTGCAGTGCAACAACTTCGAGGTCGTCAACATGGGCGTGATGGTGCCCTGCCAGGACATCCTGGCCAAGGCGCGTGAAGAGGGCGCCGACATCATCGGCCTGAGTGGGCTGATCACGCCCAGCCTGGAAGAGATGCAGTTCGTCGCCAGCGAAATGCAGCGCGACGATTACTTCCGCAACAAGAAGGTGCCGCTGCTCATCGGCGGCGCCACCTGCAGCCGGGTGCACACGGCGGTGAAGATCGCGCCGAACTACGAAGGCCCGGTGGTGTACGTGCCCGACGCCAGCCGCAGCGTGGGCGTGTGCAGCGACCTGCTGAGCGACGAGCGCGCCACCAAGTTCATCGACGAACTGAAGGCCGACTACGAACAGGTGCGCACCCTGCACGCCGCGAAGAAGGCCACGCCACTGGTGACGCTGGCCGCGGCCCGCGCCAACAAGACGCAGATCGACTGGGCCGCCTACACCCCGCCGGTGCCCAAGTTCATCGGCCGCCGCACCTTCAAGAACTACGACCTGGCCGAACTGGCGAACTACATCGACTGGGGCCCGTTCTTCCAGACCTGGGACCTGGCCGGCAGGTTCCCGGACATCCTGCGCGACGAGGTGGTGGGCCACGAGGCACAACGTGTGTTCAGCGACGGCAAGCGCCTGCTGCAGCGCCTGATCGAAGGCCGCTGGCTGCAGGCCAACGGCGTGGTGGCGCTGCTGCCGGCCAACACCGTGGGCGACGACACCATCGAGGTCTACACGGATGAATCGCGCAGCACCGTGGCGCTGCGCTGGAACCCGCTGCGCCTGCAGACCGAGCGCCCGGTGGTCGATGGCGTGAAGCGCGCCAACCGCAGCCTGGCCGACTTCATCGCACCTAAGGGCGTGGCCGCGGACTACATCGGCATGTTCGCCGTCACTGCCGGCCTGGGTTCCGACAAGCGCGAGAAGATCTTCGCCGCCGACCACGACGACTACAGCGCCATCATGTTCAAGGCCCTGGCCGACCGCCTGGCCGAAGCCTTCGCCGAGAAGATGCACCACCGCGTGCGCACCGACCTGTGGGGCTACGCACCCGACGAACAGCTAGACACGGCTGCGCTGATTGCCGAGAAGTACCGCGGCATCCGCCCGGCGCCCGGCTACCCCGCCTGCCCGGACCACAGCGTCAAGCGCGCCATGTTCGAGGTGCTGCAGTGCGACGAGATCGGCATGGGTCTGACCGAGAGCCTGGCGATGACGCCGGCGGCCAGCGTCAGCGGCTTCTATCTCGCGCACCCTGAGGCGACCTACTTCAACGTTGGCCGCATCGGCGAAGACCAGGTCGAGGACTGGGCCGCGCGCGAACAGATCGCGCAGGACCTGGCGCGTCGCCTGCTGGCGCCGGCACTCGGCTGACTGAGGGGGGTCGAACAGGCGCCGGTAGCTCAGTCGGGCCTGTCCCGCACAGAATGGCCAGCATCGGCCGGGCGGCGCGCAGCTGCGGCCCGGCCCTTGTCATGGAGGTTCCGTCGATGCCCCGCCACCGCCTTGCCGCCAGGGCCACGGTCTTTAAGTCCGTGTCGGCTTGCCTGTCGGTTTTCGTCTTGGCTGCCCTGTTGGCATCCTGTGACGCCGGCGGCGACGCACGCCGTACCGCTGCAGCCGAGGACAGCCGTGCCCGCGCGCTGGGCGCAGCCGGCCTGCGCGGCGACACGGTCGACGTACCCGCCAGCGAGGCCGAGGCCAGGCGCTTCCTGTCCTTCGCCACCTTCGGCCCCAACGACGAGCAGATCGAACGCCTCATGCGGGTGGGCTACACCGCCTGGATCGACGAGCAGTTCGCACTGCCGGCCACTTCGCACCGCAGCTACTGGGAAGCGCAGGCGGCCGTGATCGCGGTGACGAACCCCGGTGACGACCCCGGCACCAATGGCGTGCTCGAAGCCTGGTGGCTGCAGGCGTTGAACGGCCCGGACCAGCTGCGGCTGCGCGTGGCCTACGCGCTGTCGCAGATCTTCGTGCTCTCGGCGGTGGACGGCGAAGTGACGGCGCAGGCGCGCGCCCTGGCGGCCTGGCAGGACATGCTGGGCCCCGAAGGCTCCGGCAACTACCGTCAGTTGCTGGAAGCCGTGGCGCGCCACCCGCTGATGGGGCGCTACCTGACGCA
>JAIXZR010000224.1 GCA_027489455.1 Rubrivivax sp.
ATCGCCTGCGCCGCCGCCGGCACCGTGGCCGCGGTCGTGGTCATGAGCCTCGGCCTGGTGAAGGTGCCCCGCGCCGTGCTGGTGCTGCACCCGGTCGTCACGCTGATGGGCCTGTGCGTACTGCGCATCGCCTACCGCATGCTGTACGAGCACGCGCGCAGCCAGATCACCGGCGGCCAGCGCGAGATCCGCCGCGCCATTGTGCTGGGCGCGGGCGATGCCGCACGGTTGCTGCTGGCCGGCATCCACCAGCAGGGCTGGGTGGTGCTGGGCCTGCTGGACGACGACCCGGCCAAGCGCCATGCGCGCATCGCCGGCGTGCAGGTGCTGGGGCCGCTGGCGGCCATCGCCGACAAGGCCGTGCGCGGCGCAGCCACGCACATCGTGGTGGCGATGCCCGGCGCCAGCGCCGGCCAGCGCAAGCGGGCGCTGGACCTGGCCGCCACCACCGGCCTGCCGGTGCTGACCGTGCCCACGGTCGACGAGTTGCGCACCGGCAAGAGCCGCATCGAGCGCCTGCGCGACATCGAGCCCGAAGACCTGCTGGGCCGCGAACCGGTGCAGCTGGACGAAGCCGGCATCGGCGCTACGCTGGCGGGCAAGACGGTGCTGATCACTGGTGCGGGTGGCAGCATCGGCAGCGAACTGTGCCGCCAGGTGGCGCGCTACGCGCCGGCGCGGCTGGTGCTGTACGAGCTGAGCGAGTTCAACCTGTACACCATCGAGCAGGAGCTGAGCGAAGACTGGCCTGCGATCGACCTGGTGCGGCTGATCGGCGACGTCAAGGACCTGGCCCACCTGCGCGCCACCTACCAGCGCTGGCAGCCGCAGGTCGTCTTCCACGCCGCGGCCTACAAGCACGTGCCGCTGATGGAAGAGCACAACGCCGCCCAGGCGCTACGCAACAACACCCTGGGCACCTACCACGCCGCGCTGGCGGCGGCCGAAGCTGGCGTGGAGCGCTTCGTGCTCATCAGCACCGACAAGGCCGTCAACCCGACCAACGTGATGGGCGCCACCAAGCGCGCCGCCGAGATGGTGATCTCGGCCCTGGCGGCCGAACATGCGACCACGAAGTTCATGGCCGTGCGCTTCGGCAACGTGCTGGGCAGCAGCGGCAGCGTGATCCCGAAGTTCAAGGAACAGATCGCCCGCGGCGGGCCGGTGACGGTGACGCATCCGGACATGGTTCGCTATTTCATGACCATCCCTGAAGCCGCGCGCCTGGTGCTGCAGGCCGCGGCGATTGGCGAGAGCGGGCAGGTGCTGGTGCTGGACATGGGGGAGCCGGTGAAGATCGTGGATCTGGCGCGGGCCTTGATTCGTTTGGCGGGGCACGACGTGGGCGAAATCGGGATCGAATTCACGGGCGTGCGGGCGGGGGAAAAGCTGTTCGAGGAACTGCTGGCCGACGTCGACAACACGCTGCCGACGCAGGTGCCGGCTTTGCGACTGGCCAAGCTGGCCCCGGCGTCGCCCGCGGTGCTGGACTTGCTTCACTGGGCCGCAGGCGACCAGGCCCGGGTGACAACTGCCGCCGCACTGCGCCTGAGGCTGGCCACCGTGATCCCCGAGTACGCCGGGCCAGCCAACGCCCGGCCCAAGGGCCGACAGGCCGTCGGCGCGCGCGTGCCCTGACGCGGCAGCCCTGCCTTGGTCCAACCGCCGTCTTTGCCTGTGACCCACCCGCCCGGGATGCCCACGCTCTACATCAACGGCAAGTTCGCCGCACAGCCGCTGACGGGGGTGCAGCGCTATGCACGCAATCTGGTCAGTGCGCTCGACGACAGGGGCACCGTGGCAGGCTACTCCGGCACCGTGCTGCTGTGCCCGGCAAACGCAGAGCCGCCGCCATTGCGCAGCATTGGCGTGCGCGTCGTGGGGCGGGCCGGTGGATCCTTGCACCGCTGGGAGCAGACGCAATTGCCCGTCGCCGCCCGGGCGGGATGGCTGTTGAACCTGGCGGGCTCGGGCCCGTGGCTGGGTGCGGCCCAAGGGGCGGTGATCCACGACGCTGCCGTCTTCGACCGGCCCGGCGCCTACACGACGGCCTTCAACACCTGGTACCGCGCGCTGTTTCGCCGCCGGGCCAGGCGGGGCGACCGGCTGATCACGGTCTCACGTCATGCCCGCGACCGGCTGGCGCATTGGCTTGCCGTGCCTGCGGACCGGATCGCCGTCGTCCCCAACGGCAGTGACCACCTGGACGGCATCGAAGCCGACGATGCCTGGCTCCGCGATCAGGGGCTGCTGGGGCGGCCCTTTTTGCTGGCGATCTTCAGCACCAACAGCAACAAGAACCTGCCGCGCTTGCTGCAAGCGTATGCCAGCCTGCCGCCTGGCGAGCGCGTGCCGCTGGTGCTGGCCGGCGGCCGTGCCGGTGCCGGGTTCCAGGCCGGTGCGGCCCTGAGCTTGCCGGAGGGCGTGCTGCGCCTGCCTTCGCCGCCCGACGCCGTCCTCAAGGCCGTCTACGGCCAGGCCACCGCGCTGCTGCTGCCTTCGCTCTACGAGGGCTTTGGGCTGCCCGCTGTCGAAGCCATGCGCCTGGGTTGCCCCGTG
The DNA here is from genome assembly GCA_027489455.1 of Rubrivivax sp. GTDB lineage: Bacteria > Pseudomonadota > Gammaproteobacteria > Burkholderiales > Burkholderiaceae_C > Rubrivivax. The sequence continues at coordinate 2,560 of JAIXZR010000224.1, forward strand.
CTGGCCGCCGAGGCGGGGGCCTTGCCCGAGGTCTGCGGCGATGCGGCGCTGTATGTCGATCCGCAGTCCACGGCCTCCATGGTGGCTGGCATCCGGCGCATGCTGGCCGAGCCCGCACTGCGTGCCCGGCTGGCAGCAGCGGGCCGCGCCCAGGCCGGGCGCTACACCTGGGCGGCCGCGGCGCAATGCTTGAGCCAAGCGATCGAGCGGCCTTCGGCATGAGGGTGCTGCAGATCAGCAAGTTCTTCCCGCCCGTCATGGGGGGCATCGAGGCCGTGGCCTGGGAACTCAGCGAAGGCCTGGCCGAAGCGGGGATCACCGCCGACGTGCTGTGTGCCAACCAGGCCCTGCGCACCACGCACGAGCGAGCACCGGCCGGCTACACCGTCCACCGCGCGGCATCGCTGGGCACCTTGCTGGCCACGTCGATGGCGCCGGCGATGGCCTGGTTGCTCAAGCGCGCCGCCAGCCGCTACGACGTGATGCATGTGCACATGCCCGATCCGATGGCCGCCCTGGCGCTGCGCGTGGCGCAGCCGCGCTGCCCGCTGGTCGTGCACTGGCACAGCGACGTGATCCGCCAGCGCGCGGCGCTGAAGCTCTACCAGCCCTTGCAGACCTGGCTGCTGGCCCGCGCCGACGCCGTGATCGCCACCAGCCAGGCCTATGCTGCGTCGTCCGAGCCGCTGCGGCCCTGGCAGCACAAGGTGCGGGTCATCCCCATCGGCATCAGCGACAATCACAGTGCGGCATGCAGCCAGAAGGCGGCGGCGATCCGGCAGCAATTCCGTGGCCGGCGCATCGTGTTCGCGCTGGGGCGGATGACGTACTACAAGGGATTTGATGTCTTGATCGAGGCCGCAACCACGTTGGCGGAACACACCGCTGTCGTCATCGGCGGAGACGGGGAACTGCTGGAACACTACCGCAAGCAGGCGGCCAGGCTGGGCCTGGCAGGCAAGGTACATCTGCCGGGGCACATCAGCGACGACGACCTGGCCAGCTACTTCGAGGCCTGCGATGTCTTCTGCATGCCTTCGACGGTGCGTGCCGAAGCCTACGGCGTGGCCATCGTCGAGGCGATGGTGATGGGCAAGCCCATCGTCGCATCGGACATCACCGGTTCAGGCGTGCCCTGGGTCAACGTCGACGGGCAGACGGGTTACAACGTCCCGGTGGGCCAGCCTGCGGCCTTGAGTGCGGCGCTGAATCGCCTGCTCGAGGATGACGTGCTGCGCAGCCAGCTGGGCGCTGCCGCACGCCAGCGCTACCAGGCGGAATTCAATCGTGCCCTGATGACGCAGAGAATCGGCGAGCTGTACGCCGGGCTGCGAGCGCCCGGCCCCTAGAAAAATCGGACGGATCCTTGGACGCTTCCCCTTCCCCGCTACTGCTGCAAGGCACCCAGCCCTCGCCCCTGCGGCGCCTGCTGAGCCGCCTGAACATCGTCTTCCTGCTGACCGTGCTGGTGCCCACGCTGTTGGCTACGGTCTACTACGGCGGCGTCGCGTCGGACGTGTATATCGCCGAGTCCCGCTTCGTTGTGCGCAGTCCGCAGCGGCCAGCGCAGACCGGCCTGGGCGCGCTGCTGCAGGGCACAGTGTTTTCACGTTCACAGGATGACACCTACTCCGTGCACGACTTCATCCGCAGCCGAGATGCATTGAAGGAGCTGGATGAGAAGCTGGGGTTGCGCACAGCGTTTTCCAGCCCGGCCATTGACGTGGTGAACCGCTTCCCGGGGCTGGACTACTGGGACAACAGCTTCGAAGCGCTCTACAAGCATTACCTTCGCCACGTGAGCCTGGATTACGACACCGTCTCGTCCATCACCGTGCTGCGCGTTCGTGCCTACACCGCGCCCGATGCGCAGAAGGTCAACGAGATGCTGCTGCAGATGGGCGAGCGGCTGGTGAACAACCTCAATACGCGCAGCCGCCAAGACCTGATCGACGTGGCGGAGCGCGAAGTGAAGCTCGCCGAAGACCGCACCAAGGCCGCTTCGCTGGCGTTGTCGTCGTTCCGCAGCGATCGCAGTGTCTACGACCCTGACCGGCAGAGTGCCCTGGCTTTGCAGGGTGTGGCCAAGATCCAGGAAGAGCTGATGCTCACCGAAGCCCAGCTCGCTCAGATCCGCCAGGTGTCGCCCAACAACCCACAGGTCGCGGCGCTTGCCAACCGGGTGCAGACGCTCCGCGCAGCGATGGCCAGCGAAGTCTCCAAGGTCACTGGCAAGGGAGATGCTTCGATCGTGTCCAAGTCCCCGGTGTTCGATCGATTGGTCCTGGAGCGCGCATTTGCTGACCGGCAGCTGTCGACAGCGCTGGCTTCGCTGGAGCAGGCGCGCAGCGAGGCGCAGCGCAAGCAGCTCTATCTGGAGCGACTGGTGCAGCCCAACCTGGCTGACAATGCGCTAGAGCCGCGGCGGCTGCGGTCCATCCTGATGGTGTTTCTTGCCGGGCTGATCCTCTGGGGTGTCGTCAGCCTCGTGCTGGCCAGCATCCGCGAACACACGGATTGAGCATGTCCGCCATCGAACGGCCCACGAGCTTGCGGCGATCGCTGCGCATCCAGGCCCGCGTGATCGGTGCATTGCTGATGCGCGAGGTAATCACACGCTTCGGGCGCAAGAACCTGGGTGTGCTCTGGTTGGTAGGGGAGCCGATGCTGTTCACGCTGGGCATCACGGCGCTTTGGTCGGCGGCAGGGTTCAACCATGGGTCCAGCCTGCCGATCGTTGCGTTCGCGCTCACCGGGTATTCGTCGGTGCTGCTGTGGCGCAACACCGTGACCCGCTGCAATTCGGCCATCCAGGCCAACTTCAACCTGCTCTTTCATCGCAACGTGCGTGTCATCGATGTGTTTCTCACACGCATCGTGCTCGAGATGGCCGGCTGCACCGGGTCGTTCATCGTGCTCTTCCTGTTCTTCTGGGTCATCGAGTGGATCGGGCCGCCAGTCGACCTAATGCTGGTCATCCAAGGCTGGCTCATGTTGGCCTGGTTTGGCGCCGCGTTGGCCATGCTAATTGGTTCGGCCACCGCGTACACCGAGGTGGTCGATCGCCTCTGGCACCCAGCTGCTTACTTGCTTTTCCCGGTGTCCGGAGCTGCCTTCATGGTCGCTTGGTTGCCGCCCCAGGCGCGCGAGGTCGTGCTGCTGTTGCCGATGGTGCATGGGGTCGAGATGGTCCGCGACGGCTTCTTCGGCAATTCCGTCACCACCTACTACGACGTAGGCTACCTTGCGAAGATCAATCTTGTGCTGACGCTGATGAGCCTGTTCGTCTTGCGTGACGCCTCGATGCGTGTGGAGGCCGAGTGATCCGCGTCGACAACGTCTGCAAGACTTATCACACCCGATTCGGGAAGAGGCAGGTGCTCAACCGTGTGAGTTTGCAACTCGACAGAGGCCGCAATCTGGGGATTCTCGGGCGCAACGGTGCGGGAAAGTCCACGCTCATCCGACTGTTGGCAGGTGCTGAACGCCCCACCTCGGGCCGCATCCACCGCGGCATGAGTGTGTCTTGGCCGCTGGCCTTTGGCGGCGCTTTTCAGACCCACCTCACCGGACTGGACAACCTGAAGTTCGTCTGCCGCATCTACGGTGTCGACTACAAGCCACTGGTGTCTTTCGTCGAAGACTTCACCGAACTGGGCGTCTATTTCCGCGAGCCGGTGTCGCATTACTCGATGGGCATGGTGTCGCGGTTGGCCTTTGCGCTGTCGATGGCCGTGGAGTTCGATTGTTTCCTCATCGACGAGGCGATGGTCGTTGGTGACGCCCGCTTCCACGAGCGCTGCCACTACGAGTTGTTCCAGAAGCGGCGCGACCGGGCGTTCGTGCTCGTCACCCACGACGCGAATTCGATCCGAACCTATTGCGAGAACGCCTGCGTGCTGCACGAGGGGCGTTTGTTCCAGTTCGACAGCGTCGACCATGCCTACGAGTTCTACGATGCAACAGGCGCGGCAGGGCCGCCGGTCCAGGGGTGAGTGTGCAGCCCCTGAAGGTGCTGCTGGAGATGCGACCAGCCCTCGACGGCTTCAGCGGCATTCCGCAGGAGACCCGCCTGGTCTACCGTGGCTTGTGCGGACTCGATGGCGTGTCGGTCGAGGGCCTGGTGCAGAGTGGCAACCTGGTCATTGCGCCGGGCATTCCGTTGCGGGGTGGTCAGGCTGACGCTTCGTTTCCGGCCGCGCAACGCATCGACCGCCTGTCGCAGGTCGTTGCTTCGTTGCAGCAGCACCAGCAAGGCGGACGCCTGGGACGACTTGGCCGATGGTCCGCCTTCGGCGCGCAGGCACTGCGCTGGGCGGTGCATGGCGCGCTGGGGTTGCCGATCAGGCTGACCGCCTTTGAGCCGGAGCACTTCCAGGATTTCGTCTGGCGTTCGATGTTCGCGAAGTCCTTGCCCAGCAGCGATCTTGCGGTGGCCACCAGCCGCCCGTTCCGGCTGCTGGCCCAGCCCTGGTCTTTGGCACATGCCGTGGGCATTGCGAGCGGGCGGCTGGGTTGGCCCCTGTATCCGCGCATCGATACCAGCGACATCGACGTGTTCATCGCCGAGACGCCGTTTCCCGCACGTGTGTCGCGGCGCACGCAGCTCGTGGTGCGCTACCACGACTCGATCCCCTTGCTGCTGCCGCACACCATCAAAAACATGAACCACCACCGCGCAGCGCACCAGGGAGCCTTGCGGCGCAATGCCAGGGACGGGGCGTGGTTCGCGTGCGTGTCCGAGGCGACGCGTCGCGACCTGGTGGCCCTGTTGCCGGAGGTCGAGCCACGCTGCGTTACCGTGCCGAACATGGTGTCGCATCACTTCTGGCCCGAGGAGTCGCCCGCTGACCGCGTGCCCGAGGTCATCTGGGCGCGCAAGAACCGCAGCGCGCCGTTCGCTGGCGGTGCGCCATTGCCAGGGGTCGCGCCCGGAGCGCCGCCGCTGCAGTACCTGTTGATGGTGGGCACGATCGAGCCGCGCAAGAACCACTCAACACTGCTTGAGGCCTGGGAGCTGTTGCGCGCCACTGGCCATGCCGATCTTCAGCTGGTGCTGGTGGGCAGCTTTGGCTGGCAGTTCGAGGCGATTGCGCGGCGTTTCGCCCCGTGGCTGGAGCGTGGCGGCTTGCACCTGCTGGAGGGCGTGCCTTCGGACGATCTGCGCCTGTTGTATCGGCATGCCGCAGTCACGGTGTGCCCCAGCGTGGCCGAGGGTTTCGACTTCCCTGGCGTCGAGGCCATGCGGTCTGGCGGCGTCGTTGCGGCTTCCGACATCCCCGTGCACCGCGACGTCTTCGACGATGCCTGCGACTACTTCAGTGCGTATTCCAGCCAGGACGTGGCGGCGGTCATCGCCCGGCTGATCGCCGAACCCGGCCGCGGAAGCAAGCTGCGCTTGCGGGGACTGGAGGTCTCCGAGCGCTACCTTCCCGCTCGCGTGATGCCACAGTGGAAGGACTTCCTGGCGCGCATTCGCAGGCCAGGCCCGGCGTCATGACGGCCCGGCGTGGGCAGCCTTGGGGCTGGGCGGCCTGCCTGTGCATCTCGGCCTGTGCGGTGTTGCCGTCCGGGAGCGACACCAGAACCTGGGCCGAGTACTCGATGATGGACCGCTCGGTGTCGGGTGTGCTGTGGGCCGATGGCCAGCCTGCATCGCGATTCACATGGGTGCCCGCGGGGCCATCCGAATCACATGTCTTCTGGGGTGACCCCGCCCGATGGCCACCGGACTACCGGGAACGCTTCATTCGGCAGGGTGAGTGGGCCATGCTCGATGGCTGGTGGGGCAACGGCACCTACTACCAGTTGCACATGGACCAGGAATCGATCTGCAGCGTGGACTGCACGGGCTGCCGGCCCCTGCGGGCCGGCCGGGCGCAGCACTACGTGCTTTGGAAGGCGCCACTGGCCGGGTATTGCCTGCGCGCCCAGGGCAGGATCGTTGCAGAGTCCGGCGCAGGAACCGTCCGCTTTGCCCATGACCAGGTGTATGTGCCAAACCTGCCGTGCAGCAACGCGTACGTCAAGCAGGCCAAGTGCCTGATGCAGCGCGAGACCTGGTCAGACGACAACGGGTCGGCGTACGGCCTCAAGCTGGACCGGGTCAGTTTTCTTGCCGCAGGGCTGGGGCCGGGCTTCGCGATCTTCCAGATCCTGCCCACGGTGTGGCGTGCTGAGCTTCGGCCTGACGGGGTACCGAGTCACGATGCCAAGTAGGCGCGGTAGCAGGTGAGCGCCCCCAGCCGTCAGATCGTCACGGCGCCGGCAGTTGCACGATCCAACCCTCCATCCGCCCCTGCGGATTGATGCCGTCGCCAGCCAGGACGCGCCCATCGGCCGACATCGCGTTGATGCACTTCAGCGTCCAGTTCGCCACCACCGTGCCGTGGTCGCTCAACAGCGCGTCGGCCAGCGTGCGCATGCCATGCCCGGCATCCCACAGCACGGCCACATCGCCGGCAGCCGTGGCGCCGCAACCGGCCACCAGCGTTCCATTGCCCGACACCGCGCGCGCGCGGCTGCCGGTGACGCCGTTGCCTTCGCCCAGGCTGGTGATGCCGGTGCTTGCTGTCCAGCGGAATGCGTGCGGCACATTGCCGTCGTCCACCGACGTGCCCACGACGACCTGGCCGTCGTCAGACACCGCCTCGGCACGGCTCTCGGCGTGGTTGGGCAGTTTGCCCAGTACGGTGGCGCTGCCGTCGGCCGCCCAGGCCACGGCCCCTGTCAGCATGGGGTGCCCAACGCCGACAACAGTGCCGCCGTTTCGCGAGATGCCCAGCGCGGCACTCTGCATGTTGCTTCCGCCTCCGAACTGGCGCAGCGCAACCGTGCCAGAGGCGCTTGTCCAGCGAAAGGCGGTGTTGCCGAAAAGCAGGCAGACGCCCACCACGACGCTGCCGTCGCCTGACAGCCCTGAAGCCGAACACAGCGTCGACGACCACAGGGGATCGACGATGCGGAAGCCTTCAGCCAGGCTCCACACGGACATGGCCGACCCGCGCACCCCGCCGATGTTGACGTTGCCCGACACCAGAACCCGGTCGCCGTTGGCGGACACTGCTGCTGCGGTGCTGCTTGTTCCCCCGGGGAGAAAGCCGATCGCACTCACGCCCGAAGCGGCTTGCCATCGCAAGGCTTGGCGATCGCCAGCCGCGTTGGAGGCCGTGCCGACTGCCGCACCGCCGTTCGCCGACACTGCGGTGACCCCGCTGTCCGTGTAGCCGGGCAGGGTGCCGATGCCAACGAACGTGGCTGGCTTCAGATCTTCCGGTCTGTTGCCGCCTCCGCCGCAGGCGGACAAAAGCATGACGGCGCACGCAGTGCAGGCCAGCTGGGTGGCGTCGGGAACAAAGCGTCCCATACAGGCCTCTCGGGATTTTTGAAGGCAGTCGACTGAGTATCCGAGCCTGCTGTGCGCACCCGTTGATGGGTGTCAACGATGCTGCGAGAGTGGCATGCCCGCAGCGCGGGCTCAACACCCGCGTGGCCCGTTGCGCCTACATTGCAGCAGCGCCGCTGCGTTGAACCTGGTGCCCTCCTGATGCAATCCAATCGCCCCGCCATCGAGCTGCTCGCCGATGCAACACTGACCATCAATCCACGGTGCGACCTGCGTGGCTTCAACCTGAAGGTGCTGGAGTCGCTGGCGGCCGGGCGAGTGTGCGTGAGCACGGCATCCGGCGCACGTGGCCATCAGGCGCATGGGCTGGCCGGGTGGGTGGTGTGCGAGTCGTTGCGCGCGTTCGTGCCGGTGTTGGTTGAGTTGCTCACCAACTCGGCACTGCGCAGGGTGCTGTGGCGGCCCGAGCCATCACGGCTGGCTGCTTGCAGCTGGCAGACGGCCACGTTGCCGCTGCGCAGGCTGTGTGCTGGCATTGAAGAGCCAAGGAGTACCGGCAGAATGCCAACCGTCGGGCGGGGAGACTGAGGCGACAATCGTCGGGACGCCTACCGCGATTCATGCAGACTCCACCATGTCCCGGCTAGACACCATCGCCAGATTGGTGGCGCGTTTTTTCGGAGAGACCAAGACGGCCATGACCAACGACAGTTACGGATCCAAGCTCCAAGCCCAGATCGAGCAGTACCGCGAAGTCGCGAACATCCACGATCTGCCAGAAATCTTTCACTACTGGTCGAACAAGCACCTCCGGCCGCGTCTGAACGATGTCATCGGCGTCGACACGTTGTCGGACTTCTACGCACTGCCGTTTCGTCGAGCGCTAGAAGCCGCCAAAGGTGTTCGGCGCTTGCTCAGCATTGGGGCGGGCGACTGTTCTGTCGAGATTGGCGTCGCAAAACGGCTACTCGAATTTGGCGTCAGGGACTTCGAATTAGTCTGCTTTGAGCTGTCACCACACTTGCTGCAGCGAGCCGAGGCAGCAGTGAAAAATGACTCCCTAGAACCCTATGTGAAGCTCCAGCCGATTGACATCAATCAATGGATTCCGAGCGAACGGTTCGCAGGCGTCATGGCCAATCACGCGCTGCACCATTTTGTGGAGTTGGAGAGGATTTTCGACTCAGTTCGAGACGCGCTCGTGGACGAGGGGGTCTTCGTGACGAATGACATGATTGGCCGCAATGGCCATATGCGATGGCCGGAAGTGCTCGAGTTCATTGATTCGATCTGGGCGTTCATGCCAGACCGGTACAAGCTGAACCGTCAACAGGGCAAGTTCGAGACATTGTTTGTCAACTGGGACTGTTCGCACGAAGGTTTTGAGGGCGTTCGCGCTCAGGACATCCTGCCGCTGCTCAATAAGACGTTTGGCTTCGAATCGTTCTTGGCGTTCGGAGGCATCGTGGACGTCTTCGTCGATCGAGCGTTTGGCCACAACTTCGACCCCTCTCTGGACAGCGACAAGGCGTTCATCGACTTTCTGCAAGTGCTGAACGATCGGCTGACGGATGCTTCAATCGTGAAACCGACCACGATGTTTGCAGTGATGACGAAGCGGGTGAACGACTCGCCTCGCGTGTGGCGGAATTGGACGCCGAAGGCGTGCGAACGGCGCGTCGATCTGGGTTTGCAATTGTGAATTCAGCTTCCGCGCAGCGCTCCTGCGCTTCACATCGAGTTGACCTAGAACGAAGACAGCATGCCTAATCAAGTTTCAATCAGCGTTGCCGACGAGAGTTCGGTGGCGAAGTACAACCCAAGCAATGTGGTGCAGGCACTTTTGCACATAGATAAGGCAGCGTTGTGTGCGATGTACTGGCTTCGCCACCCACGGTTCCGATTCTTGAAGAGCGTGCCCGCGAACGCTAGCGTGCTAGATGTCGGTTGTGGCAGCGGAGGGACTAGCTTTTGGCCCGCCTACATGGAGCCAGACCGTTCTGACATCCGCCTGCATGGGGTGGACATCGCCGAAGGCGAACATGCCCACCGGCTGGCGTCGTTCTCCCTCGTCGACCTCAATGCAGGATCGTTGCCGTTTGCAGAAGCGCATTTCCAAGCCGCGATGTCGGCGCATGTGTTGGAGCATCTGACTTCAGGACGCAACACATTCAAGGAACTTTGGCGCTGCATGGGATCGGGTGCGCAGTTGTATGTCGAGGTCCCGTCGCTTGCTTCCGCCTTGCCACCCAGAGCCGAGGTTTTCAAGCAGGCTGGGTGGCCAATGATGATCTCCAATTTCTTCGACGATGGCACGCACATCACGCTGTGGGAGCCAACAGCCCTGATCGAGCAGGCACAGGATGCAGGCTTCAAGCTCCGCACGCAGGGTGTTGTCAACGACCGCTTCCTGGAGGACACCTTGATGGCTGCCGGGATGGACAGACGCGATGAGGAACTGATGCTCTACGGCTTCTGGAGCAAGAGCGATTGGTCTGACTACTTCATCTTCGAACGGACGCCATGATGCGTCGGTGTTCAACGATGCTTGCTTGATCGCGACAGCCATCGTCGGCCCGATTTGCAGCGAGAGCACAGCACTCACTTCAGCAGCGTTGCAGGGCGTCTGGAATGAGCGCAGCAGACCACGCATCCACCGCTGGCGGCTTGCATGTCGAGGAAGACCCCGCCCCGCTGTTTGCGGAACTTGGCTAGGCGCAGTTGGCGGCTTGTGACAGCTATCGAAGCGCAGCCCCGTTTCCTCACCTTGTCATGGACGGCTTGTTCAACCCGGATGCCTTGCGAACGATCTTGGCCCAGTGGCCGTAGCCCGACGACGCCAGCCTGGAGTTGCATGATGACGGCACCTATGTGCGCAAGAAGCAAGGGACGACGTGGCAGACGCGCTTCGGGCGGAACACCCGGCGTTACTTCGAGCAACTCGCGCAAACGCTCTTCCTGCGCCTGTTGCAGCAGGTGACAGGGATCGGTGGACTCCTGCCCGACCCGTACAATTTCGGAGGTGGCTTGCAGGCCACGGGTAGCGGTGGCCGGCTGGCGGTGCACGCTGACTTCAACCGTCACCCTGTGACCCGCATGGACCGGCGGCTAAACCTGCTCGTCTACCTGAATGAAGGCTGGACCGCGGAAAACGGCGGTGCGCTGGAGCTTTGGGACGCCGCAATGCAGCAGTGCGTTGTGCCCGCTCTGCCGGAGTTCAACCGCACAGTGTTGTTTTCGACCACCAGTACCTCGTTCCATGGCCAGCCCGAGCCGGTGGTCGGTCCGCCCGACCTCTGGCGGCGGTCGTTGGCGCTCTATTGCTACAGCTGCGGCAGGCCCGAGGAAAGTGGCACGAATGGCGGAGCGGCCGAGCACAGCACGTTGTGGCAACAGCGCCCCGAACGCGGGTTCTGAGGAGTGAGACGCACTCGAGCTTCTGGGCCGGCTTCGCTGCGTTACTGTTGCCATAGGGTGTCCGCGCCGACCGAACTCGGGCGACTCAGTTTTCGGTCGGCCCAATCAGGTCTTGCATCGCAGCGATCCGAGTCCGGCGCCTTCGACTAACGCGATCCAGCATTCGCTCATGACTCGATTGCAATGGCATCGAGGAGCACGGAGACGATCCGGCGATCGGGCAGACCTTCAACACTTGCTGCCGCGGGCAATTTGAGCACCACTTCAACCGGTCGTTGGGCCTGCAGACGGCAGTCGGCCACGAGTTCGAACGCGCCTTGCACCTTTCGCGTCAGTTCGTAGTCGCCGACTTTTAGCGTGACGTCGATGGCGCCGCGATCGTCCGGCCGGTATCCTGTAACCCGAATCCGTCGGACATCGAGCAAAGGCTTCATTTCGAAGCGCAATTCCGAGGCAAGCCAACCGTCCGTGTATGCGGGCCGAAGGACACGCAGAACACGACACATTCCAATGACCGGCAGGCCCCCGTAGGACTCAAGTTCTCGGATTCGTGTCTTGAGGTCCTCGATGGACTGCGCAAACTTGTACTCGCGTCGGTACAACTGCCGCAAATACTCATGACGGCGCTGGATGTTGGATTGCAGAATCTGGACATCGGACTCGGAGAGGACACGGCCTGCCTTGATGTGAGAAGGCAGGCCCGTCTGCACGTACACCGTACCGTGAGGGGGAGCGAGTTCCTGCCTGGGGCGCTCGTCGGTGTACATGTAGATCGTGAAGCTCTTGCGGCTGCGACTACGAAACTCCTCTGGCTGGTCGATCAAGGGCACGGAATGCCAAGAACTCTCCGTGGTCTCGAAGATCACGCAACGATTGAATTCCATGTCGATGGTCGTCACCTGGTCACCCTGCAGATCCCACGGATCCGAGTGGAGTGACAGCGACCCCTTCCATTCCGGCCGCCAATCCTTGTTCAAGTAGACGATGGCATTTAGGCGCCGATGCTGGTGAGTCACCGGATGAATGTTGAAGTCGTAGTGAGGGTCGAGGCCGGCGCCGTGAAAGTTCTCATGGGTCCCCGCGCCATAGTAATAGGGGTCGTACCTCAGGCCCGGAATGCCGGTCACTTGCTCCATGAAACGGATGAACTCATCAGATTGTATATAGGCGTCCATATCAGCATAGATACCTCCGATACTTTTCACGTCGGTAATGGACTTTTTGGGATTGGCGACGCCGAATTCGTTCACGAGTTTGGCCGGGTCGGTTTCCGCTGGAAACTCTGCCAGCATCGCCTCGGCTACGCGAGGCGCCAGAAAGTTGTCAATGACCACATGCTTGAACGGTCGGGCAGAGGCAAATTCATCGGCAAGTGCGCTGGCTTGAAGGAGGATGTCGTTGGTGATCATGGGATGCCATCGTGGGGTGAATGTTGGTAACAGCCCGCTTGGCGCTGTGGCGCCTCGCCAGCGCGTGCGCGAACCGGCGCAGGATCCTGGTCTGTTGCGATAGTTTACGGCGATCGGCCACGAGCCAGCCGGCGCGAGCGGCGCGCCTGCTCGCTACATGCGTAAGGTCATGTCGTCGCTGACCAGATGCGGTGAGCTCGGTCGCCAGAGCTCGGTAGATGCGCACGGTGAATCGGAAAGCGAACTCCGGCAGGCAACTCAATCCACGCCAGCGTGGACGAGCTTCGGCGGCTGTCAACCGCACACCGCAAGCTGCTCTGCAAACCGTCGGAATACCGTCTCGTCAACGTCGATCACCGTCGGCCAGCATCGGCACTCGCGGCAGTCGAGCGCGGCATTAGTCCTCGCGTGCAGCAAATCGGCTGCACGCCAGCGGGGTGCGCCCACACGCCCCGCGCCAGGCGCAGGCAGCCCTCGTGGGTGGCAGCCACCTCCACGTCGCCGCCGGCTCAAATGAGCACTGCGTGCGCCACCCGGTCGGGATGCCGGATGGGCACGCGTCGCCCTGCCTCGTCGGCATTCGCGCGGCGCGCCAGCAGGATCGCGTTGGGCTAAAGCCCCGGCGTCCAGCCGCGCATTGGCCTGCGCCGTCCCCACACACGGCCACTCCCCGCGCCACAGCAGCCAGGCCGCGCTCAGAAGCTGTGAACGAACCTCGCCCCTGAAGCGTTGAGCAGTGCATGAGCGCTGCGACGATCGGGGACAAGGGTGAGCAGGCCCACGCGGGTCTGTTCGATCAAGGGGAAGTGTAGACGTGTCTGTAGCGCCGGCAGTGCCCCAGGATCGAGTGCACGAGGCAGTGCTCGTCCAGCAGGTCTGGGAACTGCAAGGGTTCCCAGCGCGAGATGGGGTCGAAGACATAAGCCATCGCGTCGGGTTCATCGAGCAATGGCGTGAGTCTCGGGATCGGCGGGTGCTGACTCTCGCGTACTGAATATGCAACCAGTCGGTAATTCGATGCGTGGCGCGCCAGTGCGGCGCGAAGCACCGCCAATTCATCGAGAAAGTTGTCGTTGTGCCACTGCGTCAGCACATAGACGCGGAAGTCGCTCGCGCGCAGCCCGGCCCGGAAGCGCTGCACCGTGCGCTGGAAGTGCGCATAGTCTTCGGGCAGGTGCACATCGTGGTGGTTGAAGACGAACTCGATGTAGAACTTGTCGAGGTAGTAGGCATGGTTCACACGGTTTGCAGTTGGCCCGGCCTTGCGCTGGTCCACTGGCACAGGCCGGTACTGTGATGGGTCCAGGAAGGTTGCGAAGTCGTCCTCGATGCAATGCGCTACCATGCCAGCCGAACTGAATGTCCAGTCGAAGGGGCCGGCAGTCGATCGCAAGCCCCAGCGCCGCAACAAGCCGCTGGTGAAGCAATGTGTGCCCAGGGAAACGATCTGCGGCGTGGGCTTGGGGGACAACAATTCGGTGAGCATCAGAGGCACATGGCTACGCCCGGTTTGCGGGCCGCGCCAGGCCTCGCTCAGCAATGGCTCCAGCGAGCGCGGCTCCGTTGCCAACTGTTGCACTAGCCGCCTGAAGAGTTCCCCGTCGGGATCGTCGAGTGATAGGCCATTGAGGATGGCTCTGGCCACCGATTCCCGCCAGACTGCGGGGCGTGCCCAGGCGATGGCTCGTTGGCGCCAGTTACGCATGTGTTCCAGCTATTCAACGTTGCTGGCGGGGCGATCGCGGACGCTGGATGGCTGGCCCTTCATTGACAGCAAGACTAGCGTTCGATCGGTAAACAGCCTCAAGCCCACGGATTGGAGTACCGCAGGCCAAATTCAGTGGCTCAATGGCGATCAAGGCTTGAACATTGCCCGTTCCACAAGTCCGCAAAGGATATGTCCCAGCACCAAGTGGCCTTCTTGGATCTTGGGCGTGTCCGCAGAAGGCACTGCCAGCAGGTGATCGCAGAGTTCAACGATCGGGCCACCGCGATTGCCTGTGAAGCCCACCGTGACCAGGCCCAGCGCGCGGGAAACTTCAAGTGCGCGGATGATGTTTGGCGAACGGCCGGAAGTGGTGTAGGCCACCAAGACATCGCCCTTGCGGCCTAATGCCTGGATTTGGCGCTCGAACAGCTTTTCGTAGCCGTAGTCATTGCCGACGGCCGTCAGGATCGAGGTGTCTGTGGTCAGTGCTATAGCGGCTAGCCCGGGGCGATCAAAGGCGAAGCGACTAACGAATTCGCCGGCCATGTGCTGGGCATCCGCCGCGCTGCCACCATTGCCCGCAAACAGTACCTTTCCGCCCGCCCTCAGGCTGTCGATGCAGGCCTGCACAGCGGCCGCCAAGCTGGATTGAAGCTTGGCGTCATCGCGCATGGCGCCCACCACGCGCTGCGCCTCTTCGATCTGCCCCTGGATGTATTCATTCATCAGAGTCTCCATGCTTGGGAACCATTCTTCGTGAAATGACAATTGCTGACCTGCCCCTGGAAGTGTTCCAAGGTGCGTACCACATCCATGCGGCGCGCGGGATTCGCCAAGAACATCATGAAGCCACCGCCTCCTGCACCTGACACCTTACCTGCCAGCGCTCCCGAGTCGACAGCGGCGTCGTAGATGCGGTTCATCTGCTCGTTGGAGACGCTGCGCGCCGAAAGTTTCTTGCTCGCCCAACCGAGTCTCATCGATTGAACGATTCCGTCGAAGTCACCCTTGAGAAGGCACTCCTTCATCACCATCGCCTCGCGCTTCAAGCCGTGCATAGCCTCCAGAGCCTGGCTCGAACCGGAGGCCACTCCGTTGCTTTGATCCGCGATGATTCTTGCTGATTCACGGGAGACGCCTGTGTAGAACAGTACGAGTGATGCTTCGAGTTCGCAGATCACGGATGGCTTGATCCGCAATTGATTGATGACTGCCCGGTCGTCGGTGTAGAACTCCATGAAATTGAATCCCCCGAACGAAGCTGCATACTGATCCTGACGTCCGCCCATTAGGCCGCAGTTCACGCGTTCGACCTTGAATGCCAGACTGGCCAGGGTGTAGTCATCCAGCGGAAGATTCAAGGCCTCAGCGAACGCCTTGAGCATGGCAACGACCAGGGTCGAGGATGAACCCAGCCCCGATCCTGCCGGCGCATCGCAGAAGGTCGTTAGCTCTAGCGGCAGTGCATGGCCGGCGTTGTAATTGCAGACCACCTCCCGGTACACCGCCTTGTGAAGATCAAGCTTGCCGTCAAGCGGCATCTCGTCTCCGACGGCAAACTCCAGGGTCTCCTGCTTATCTGCGGCGATCAGGCGGACGACCGGTTCGTTCAGGGGGAGGAGGGTCGCATAAGCGTATCGGTCCACGGTCGCATTCAGGACCAGACCGCCGAACTCATCACAGAAGGGAGAGACGTCAGTGCCGCCACCAGCGAGGCCAAGGCGAAGGGGCGCTCGTGCACGAACTGGCGGGATGCTTGTAATCATGACGTATGGCCTGGGCGATTGCGTTGGGGTTTAGGTAGTGAATCGCGCGTGAATACCAGCGTGATCGCTCGACGGGAACTCATCGGTGAGCACACGCGACAAGGCTTGCATGGAGAAACGTTCCGCGACGTAGTCCAGGCCACTTGTCGAGCAGGTGCGCCAGAGTTCGTCGTCCTGAAGTAGCGCAAGCACCCTCTGGGCAAACTCCTCGGGATGATCGCAGGCGGGCAGGAAGGCTTCGCTACCATGCAGACCTTGCACGCCGGCAGAGGTTGTGACGCAAGGCACTCCAAAGTGCATCGCCTCTACAACTTTTCCCTTGATCCCGCCGCCGTACTGTAAGGGGGCTACCACGACGCGCGCCGCATGGTAGTACGACTGAAGCGCTTCGTCGCTGACATAGCCAGTGACCACGACATGATCGCTGGCCAAGGCCTTCACTTCCTGGGTCGGATTGGAGCCAACCAAATGCACTTGTAACTCTGGTCGCACCTTCCTACACGTTGGCAGTACCTCTTTGGCGAACCAGACCGCTGCCTCGCTGTTAGGGGGGTGCCCGAAGCCAGCGACAAAGAGGATGCCTGCGCGCGTTCGCAGGTTGCAGGCTGGTTCTTCGGCCAAGGGTTCGTAGGCGTAAGGCGGCAGCGTCCGAGCCCGGGCGTTGGTGCCCTGTGCCTCGAGCCAACTCTTGACGTGAGCGGTTTCTGTATCCGAGGGGTAAAACACCGTGTCCACGTTGCGCCAGACTGAATACTCCTGCTGTCGGACCTCTACCATCGCATCTTCGACGTCCTGATCGAAGCGTAAAGCCAACTGGGCCTTCAATCGCAGATGGTGGATGTCATGGCCGTAATAGGCCACCTTGGCGTTGGTGTATTGACGGATGAATGGCAGTATTGGAGCAGATATGTGCGGCCTGCTGAGAAGGATGCCGTCGAGATAGCGGCCGTGCTCACGCATCCAGCGTTCAAAACCGTTGACATACTCGCTGCCGTAGATGACTTCGATGCCTAGCCGCTCCAAAGGAGGTACGTACTGTGGGTCGTTGTGCAGGTTCTCAGGCCAAAACTTGACAATGAAGCCTTGGCTGCGCAGGGCCATGAGCACGGCCCACATGGTGCGGGATCCGGCATCGCGGTCGGGCTGTGGGGCATAGTGATCCACGACCAGCACAATGCGCCTCCTACCTGCCCGCTCACGCGCCAGAAACACGTGCTCCGCGTTCGCGTAGTGGTCCTGCTTCAGCACCGCTTGCCACAGGTCGAAGAACTTGGCTTGGTTAGCTATCTGGTAGGCCTTGATGCCAGAAGAGGTGCTGGTGCCATTGGAGACGCCTTCGTAGTGGATGACTACGGACTTGGGTTGGTAGATCACCTTAAGACCAGCTTTGCGTACTTCGAATGCCAGGCTCGAATCTTCGTTGTAGGCGGGTACGTAGCGTTCGTCGAATCGGCCGAGCCTTTCGAAAAGGTCTTTGCAGATCAGGATGGAGGCGCCTGAGCAGTAATCGGTCTCGCGTGCAAAGTTGTAGATCGAGCGTGATGGGTCTTGACCCCGCCCGTAGTTCCAAGCACTGCCGTCGCTCCACAAGATGCCGCCCGCTTCTTGCAAAGTTCCATCGGGATAGACGAATTTGGAACCGACCATTCCTACCTTGGGAAAGGTATGCATTGTCGTGAGCAGCTCGTCTAGCCAACCTGGCATTACCTCGGTGTCGTTGTTGAGGAAGCAGAGATACTTGCCGCGGGCATGCTCTGCACCGCGGTTACAGGATCTGATGAAACCCAGGTTCCTCTCGTTACTCAACAGCCGTAGGCCAAAAATCCGCTGCAACTCCTCGGAAGTGTTGTCGGGCGACTTGTCGTCGACCACGACGACTTCGAAACTACACTGAGGCCGATGCCTGACAATGGACCGCAGGCACATCAGCGTGTATTCCAACTTCCCGTATACGGGGATGATGATACTAACGAGAGGCTCGCTCTGCGGCCGGAAGCTGACGTTTAGCAATTCGTCATCTACCACTACCCGGGCTGTCCCTGCTGCCTGTGCTGCCTGCAGTTCGGTGCTCGACGGTGCAGGCCGTAACGATTCCGCGGCTTTGCCGATTCTCTCGGCGTTTGGCGCTGCCCTATCTGTGGCAGCTGAACCCATTGCCCCGTGCACGCCACGCACCATTCTTGCCTCGTGCGAACCGATCAGGCCAGCCAGCAACAGCGGCGTGCCCACTCCCAGCGATTGCAGATAGCGGAAGTGCTCGAACTCGACCGTCTCGGGTTGGCGATTCAGCACGGCGCGAAAGGCTTCGACAATGAAGCGATCCGCCGACTGAGCCAACACACCTCGCAGCATCTCCCAGTGGTCGATGGCCCAGCGATCGGCTAAGCCGTCCCTGCTGGCGCTTAGCACCATGTGCTGTTCCAGATATCCGAGTCGCCTGGAGCTGTCTTGTGCAGACTGCTGAAGCTGCTTGCTGAGTTCTACCAACTGTGAACTGACCAGGGCCAGCACGGCGCGCTGGCTGAATACGGTTTCCAGCCTGCTGTCTATCTCGGCCTGCGGTGTCCTTAGGCGGCGCAACAGGGGCAACCGATGCCACCATCGTGGCCGAGGTGCCAGCGGAAGCCCCGGCACGGTTCGTCCCTGGATCCGCGCCTCGGGCGCACAACTGATTTCCCGCAGGATCTGCAGGCGCAGAGCGCCTTGCTCCAGTCGCTTCTTGTAGAAGCCCAAGCCTTGGGGATCCGCAGGCCTTCCCAACAGGGTGAGGTAGGCCTTGCGAATGAACTCGCCATCCTCCAGCGTGTACCAGTCAGCAAGCGCAAGTGTGTCTGCCATCTGGCCGTCAGGCGGTCTTCCGGTTTCTTGGGATGTCATGGTAGGAGGTGTGACAACGGGTGTGGGAGCGCGTTCGGACCTCAACTCGCGAAGAGACAGAGATGCACGGCCTCATTGAAGAAGCGGGTTCGGAAGCGCGGATCTGCGATGGCAATCCCTTGCGACAGCAGGATCTGCTTCAGCTGTGCGGCAGCGGCCTTGGGGCCCCAGTGGTCCACAGCGTACCGGTGACCGGCGTCCGAGAGCTGCTGCCACAGATCTGGCTGATCGTGCAGTCTGAAGACGCATTCGGCGAAGGCATCGGCGTTCTCGGCGACAAGCAGATGCTGGCCCTCTTCAAGGCCCATACCCTCGATAGCTATCGGCGAAGCGACGACAGGCAGCCCTGCGCTCAGCGCTCTTGCCACTTTGCCCTTGGCACCGGCACCAAATCGCAGCGGCGCTAGTGCCAAGAGCATTTCCCCCATGAGTGCATTCAGATCGGGCACAGCACCAAGATAGCGAACACCTGCATCGTTGCGGGTCGTCAACTCCGACGGGGGGGACTCGCCGACGATCCACAGCTCGATATCTGGTCGTCGGTCGCGTATCCGTGGCAGGATGTCTTCCACTAGTTGCCAAGCAGCGTCGACATTGGGGGGGTGCTTGAAGCCACCCACGAAGAGCATGCCGCGGCGAGATGAAGCGGGTTTATCGGACCGAGTCGTATCGAGGAACAGTGGCAGCCAGCGAGACTTCTCGCCATATCCGGCCTCCTTCAACAACTGAAGCTCTGCCGCGCTGGCCACTAGTGTCAGGTGTGCTCCATCGTGCAATGCAAGTTCGGAAATGCGACCTTGCTCGGCAGTCGAGGCGAGGGCGGTATCGCCCAGGATCGCTGCTTCGCGCGCCCTACGGAGGAAGTGCAGGTCATGAGGGTAATAGAGCCGAATTGCACGAGGACACAGCCGCGCCACTGCCGCAGCGTGACGTTCCATGACGATGGGCCGAAACATCACAACGACATCCAGCTCTGCACCATGCGCCGAAAGATAGTCGTGCAGACGCGAGCTCGGCGGTCCAAGCAATACTTCGATACCGCTGCGTTGCAGGAGCGCCACGTATTGGACCTCGGCTTCGTTGCCTTCCGCCACATCGGCCTCTGCGATCAAGCGGACCTCGAGGCCCAGCTCGCGCGCCGCCATGAGCATGTTGAACACTGTGACTGATCCTGCGTCCCGGTCCGGCCTCGGCAGACGATGCTCGATGGCCAACAGGCTACCGGTTGTGCGATGTCTGTGTGCTCGCCTGGCGGGTATGCCGGCTGCGGGATATGACTGCAGCACAGTGCCCCACCGTGCCAAAAGGGAAGCCGCAGCCGTGCTAGTTGAGGCATCCAGAGCGTCTGCTTCATCAGTGTCCGACTGTGTCGCGTGGCGATGCAGGGTGATACGCGACCTAGGCTGGTACATCACCCTATAGCCGCGATCTGCAAGCGCCAGCGACAGATCGGGGCCTTCGGCACCCTTGAGTCTCTTCTCCATCCCGCCGATGGCTTCGTAGAGGTGGCGAGGTAGCATCATGCTCGCAACGCTGCACGCATCGACCTCTCGGGCGAAAGCGTAGCGGGATTCGTCTGGCATAGAGCCATTCCCGATTGCGCCGACGGTGCCGTCGTCCCAAACCCCGTAACCTGCTGCCAGCAGATTGCCACTAGCCGACTTGAGCTGAGAGCATACGGCGCCGGTGCCCGGAAAGATTTCGAATGTCTGACGTAGTTCATCCAGCCAGCCGGTATGTACCTCGGCATCGGCATGCAAGAAGTAGAGCCACTCGCCCTTCGCCGCGCTGGCGCCAAGCTGGCAACTTGCCGCCACGCCTGTGGCACCTTCTGCTCTGAGGACGCGCAAACCGGCCGTACTTGACAACGCTGCGGCGCTCTCGTCGTCTGGCTCGACGAGGATCACCTCGTACGGCGTCGTTGGGGGATGGCGAATGATTGACTGCAGGCACCGTATCGTGCGGTCCAGGCGTGTTGCGCCGAAAATCACAAGGGAAACGCTTGGAGCTGGGTCCGTCCGCAGCTTGGCTCCGCTGCCCAGCGCCAGGATCGACATGCTTCGCGGGATACCTATCGACGCGGTCGACTGGGTTCCCTCGTGCAGTGCTTGCTCGAGCAGCAAATTGAGCAAATAGACGCGGCTTGCACCTGATTCGAGGCGCGCGCGCTCTTGCACGGTTTGGTCTGCGCTGGGAGGGCGCCGGAACAAGAGCGCGTAAGCGAGGTTGATGAAGTCCTCTTCGTTGGCTCTTACGAGTTCCTGCGCACAAGACCAAGGGTCGAGACCGAACTCGCTTGGCGCACGACCTAGTGCCACCGCGATCGGAACCGCTTCGGCCAGGAACGACGAGCCGCGCTCCAGATTCGTCAGCGCCGCTTCAATGCGGGCCATTGGGGCCGCGGCTGGCGCAGACTCCACCTCAGCAGTTCTGACCTTCAGTCTGTGTGGCGCGGCCAGCTG
Organism: Rubrivivax sp.; assembly: GCA_027489455.1. Taxonomy (GTDB): domain Bacteria; phylum Pseudomonadota; class Gammaproteobacteria; order Burkholderiales; family Burkholderiaceae_C; genus Rubrivivax. The sequence goes on from JAIXZR010000224.1 coordinate 23,544, forward strand.
TTGATAAAGGCGCACCTGCTCCCGCCTTCCCAATAGAGGCACACGGCTTCTGCTCCAACTGCGGAGCACGGGATCCAGGTCTGCGAGCAGTGGCGCCTTCTGTCGCCCCTCCGCCGACAGGCGCAAGTCGGAGAGCACTCTCAACCTCGGTGCGCCTTGACGCAGCCGGTGCAGATAATGTTTACGGCCATCCTCGTCCAGCTTGCGATGCAAGATGCAGAGGTATGCCTGCTGAAGGAATTCCACATCGTCCAGTGAGAGCAATTCGGCCAGGCCGCCCGGCCAAGTGTCTGCTCCATGGCGCTGAGGGCCAGATTCCGGGCCATCAACCGATCGTGCCAGCCCGTGCAATCCCTCGAGAATTTGCTGCAGCACTGGCAAAAGGCGCCGTACCTCTGTGTGCCGAGCGAGTCCTGTCAAGCGCAAAGACTCCAGCTCCACGCCAAGGGCCTGGGAAAGCGCGAGTACCGACTGCCGAACGTTCCGGCAAGTCGAGTCGAACAGCTCGTGCTGCCGCGACATCTGCTCGCGATGGACCTGCACGGCACTTGCTGTAGTCTCTGCGCTTCTTTGCAAGGCCAGTTGGGCTTGGTGAAGCTGTTGCCGGGCTTCGGTCGTGGCTGACCGCCAGCGCTCGATCTCGACCTCGGCCCGGCACTGCTGCTCAGCCGATGCGGCTTGCAGCGCCTCGATAGCTGTCGTGTAGGCCTGCTCGGAGCGGACCAGTTCAGCTCGCAGCCGCTGCTCTTCATCGCGGCTTGTTGCATGGGCTCGTGCCAGAACATCCTGATGTTCGCGACGTACCTGTACGATCACTGCCTCTGCGGCCTCTCGCTGCTCCGCCAGCATCTGCGCGTGGCGTTGCAGCTGCTGCTCAAATTGAGCTTTCACGGTATCCAGGCGAGACTGCCAATCATTGGCCTGCGAGTCCAGTCTTCGGATCCACTGCGCCTCTTGCTCAGCAGCATGGCGCGAAGCTACGGTGGCAGCAGCCGAGGCAGCCGTTCGCTCCACGTCGAGTTCGGTGCGAGCTGACGACAGCTGGGTCATCAGACTCAGACGTTCATCACTCCAACTCTCGAGCGCGGCCGCCTGACGCTCGCGGAGCAGATTTACCTCCTGACGAACTGACTTGTGCTCTGCCGCTGCTGTAGCAGCGGAAGCACTCGCAACTTCCAATTGGGTGCGCAGGGCGGCTGTTTCGGTCGCCTTTGCAAGCTGATCTGCATGCCAAGCCGATTGCTGGCGCGCAAGATTTTCCTGGAGCGAAGAAACCTCATGCTCTAGGAGCGCCGACTTCTCCCGCTCCACTTCCAGTTTCAGCAACAGGGTGTTGAGGCGGCCTGTCAGGTCCGAACGGTCCTCTGCCTGTTTTTCGATGACCTGGGCACGTTGCCGTTCGTCGTCTGCCAGCCGTTCCCGCATAGCAGCAATTTCGTTCTGAGCCTTGGTAATGCTCGCGGTATGGTGTGCTGCAGACTCTTCAGAGGCAGTGGCCAATGCCGCTGAACGCTCCTGTTCCAGTGAAAGCGCTTCGCGCAGGCGCGCCAGCTCTGCCTGAGAAGCTGCGCGTAATTCGTTCATCTCGGTGTCAACACCTGATGCCCACCGCGCAATGCGCTTGAGCTCGAGCAGCGGATCTACCTTCTCTGACAACAACACGGATGAATGAACTGGCGGCAAGCGCGGTCCATTAGTAGCAATCGCCAAGAGGTAAACCGGATCGATCAAACGCGCGCTTCGCTCCTCGGTGATCGTGCCATCGTCGACCAATAGCTTGGATCGGCTCTCCTTCCGAGCAGTCGGACCGTTCAGGGGAAAGATGGCAGAGCCACCGGCAAGCCTTTGCCCCAGGAGAGAATGTCGCTTGAAGTGTCGGCCCAAGATGGCCTGCAGTTCGTCAAGGTAGAGCTCCTTGACATGGAACTCGTTACGAAACTGCGGCTCGTCGGAGTAGGTGCGCTTGTCGGGGGATGAGAGGATCAACAGGCCGTCGCGCTTGAGCACACGGCTGAAGCCGGCAAGCAGGGCGTCCTGCTGCAGGACATGCTCTATCGTTTCGAACGAGACAACTACGTCGAAATGGTGTTCAGGCAGTGTCAGTGCCGTCGCATCTCCGGCCTCAAAGCTCAACTTCTGACCAGTGTTGGCGTAGCGCCGGCGCGCTGCAAGCACAGCTTCCTCTGAAATGTCTATGCCTGTGACCGCCGCTGCTGACGTTGCGAGCAGTGCGCTTCCGTAGCCCTCTCCGCAAGCGGCGTCCAGGACGACCTTGTTCTTGACGTATGGGATGCAAAACGCGTAGCGATGCATGTGTTCCATGCGCAACTCGCCACCGATGCTAGGTAGGTACCGCTCGCCTGTGAATTCCATCTCGAGTCCGTTTGCTTTGGTCTATCACGCGCTCAATCGAGCCTAAGTAGACCGGCAAGATTCATCTGCCGCCCAGCGCAGCATCGTACCCACTGCATAAAGTCGCTCGCATCTTCTGCATCGTTCAGATCGAATGCCACCTTCAGATCGGCTCGGGACGCATGCAGAAACACCAGCAAATTGGGCAAGAGACCCTTGCCAGGCGTGGCTGCATCAGCCGTCAGACTCTGCAGTAGTTCAGCCCGCGAACCCACTAAAGGAAGCGGATGTCGCCAACGGTAGAACTGCCTCAGGAGTGCCGGCATTGGCTGGCCAGGGGAAAGCCAATCGTAGTGGTTGGAACCGTTGCTCTCGGGCCAGCCTCGCGCCTTCAGCGTTGCCGCATATGCGTTCAATAAGGGGGCGACTGCCTTGAGGGTCGCGCCGCCCAACCGGGTCTGGTGGCGAGAGCATTGCTCTGGCCTAAGAGGATCAAAACCGCTGAAGTGGAAGAAAACCAGAGGCTCCCCGCATGCTGTCCATTGCCCGTCGGGGCCAAATTCGAGGGGGCGTTGATCCAGGTTCCAGTAGGCGACGTTGTAGCCTGGATGTCGTACAACCTCAAGTGATGCAATGAAGCATGGAAGAAGGTCGCACCAGCGCTGGTCTGTAAACAGATTGCTTTCGAAATCGACCAGACACCGCGTCCGCAGTTGTTGTGCCCACCAGCGCAGGAAAGCTAAGGCATCGGCTTCTCGGCGTATGGCGATGAAACCTAGGTTGAATACACCGCTTTTGAGGATCGCGTGATCGTCCGGCATGCCTGCCGGCGTCAAGGGCTGCAGCACATGAGGTGTGACTGTCACTGTGGCACCAGCGTTCAAGGCAGCAGTGGCCACTGACATGGGTGCATAGAGCTCGATGTCAGGGTCCAGATAGATGGCAGTGTCGAACTGGCAGTCTTCGATTAGGTACAGGAGAGCCCACGGCTTGAGCGCAGTGCAAAGCTCGACGGTTTCATACCTGATGGTCATGTCATCGAAGCACGGTACGCCCAGCCCGGAAGCATCGAAAACCACAGCGGAGTCTGTCAGTCCTAGGGAAGCGGCATCAATGCCGGAGTCGCTGGCGCCTACCAGCACACAGACAAAGGCAGATGCAGGGTGGTGCTGCGCAACGGATGCAGCCAGCGTGCGGACCTGAGGCAGGTAGCTTTGGGTAGCAATCGTGACCACGCAGAGCTGCCGTCGGACTGGCCACTGGTGCCCTGTCGCTCTGGTCGCGCCAGCGGATGGGGCAGGGAGCTTTCCCTGCTCGCCATCCGGCTCAAGCGTGAGCCGTGAAGCCGGCGCCGAGGATGTCCTGAACCACTTGAACGCGCGGAGCAACACAGCGCCTTTGCGTCCTGGCGCCAGCCGTTGCAAAGACTGCACAAGCTCAGGCCCTAATGGCTGCCCGAGATAGGCCTGGGCTTCGCTACTGCGGGCGAGTACGAGCATCATGCTCAGGCGATCCACTCCCCGTCTCAGCTGGCGAAGGCCATCTACGTAGCCTGCGGGATCTGCTTCTCGACCCAGCAGCAATCGATAGGCCAGTGCCAGGAAGTCCTCGTCTGGTCGGCGGCCCTGCGCAGCGTCAAGCGCAGCATCAGCCAACCTAGAAGATTCCACAGTCATCTTGTAAGTCTCATCAGGCCGTCGCGTATGCGCCTTCTGAGCCGAAACTCATCTGCTCAGCTGGATTGTGTTGAGCACTGGGAACGCCACCGAGAACACCAGATTCAGGAACTTCTGAAGTTCGGCTGCCGGCGCATTGCTGACGTAGAGCACATCCTTGTTGCTCATCGGGAAGCTCTGCATCACGAAGAAGCTACGCGGATCCCGCAGGTCGAAGCGGTAGACCACGGGCACCAGGCCGTCGGGGGTGGTGAGCACGGGTTGCGCGGGCCACTTCAAGGCCTGCTTCGATTCGAGCCTGAAAACGAACACGCCTTGCGGGCTGGAGCGTGCGTCAAGCAGCCCGCCGGATCGCGCCAGCGCCTGCGCCAGGGTGATGCCCTGGGCCTCGAAGTTGACCTCCTCGTTCTTGCCAGTCGCACCCATGGCCGTGAAGCTCAGGGGCTGGAACAGGGCGGTGATCACGTCGCCAGGCATGAGGGGCACGTTCTGTCGCGGGTCGCGGATCACCAGGTCCAGAGGCAGGGCATGAAAGCTGTCGCCGCGGGTGATCTGGACCGTCATCTTGTTGACGGGCTGCCTCACGCCGCCTGCAGCGGCCAGCGCATCCAGCAGCCGCTCGCCGCCCGACGTCAGGGGCATCCTGACGCTGTTGGTGACTTCGCCGACGATGGTCACGGTCGAAGACACGTTGCGAGTCAGGCGCACCAGCACCTCGGGCTGGTTGGCTTTGCCCTTCAATCGGCTGGCGACCTCGGCTTCGACCGCCTGAGGGGACAGCCCTGCGGCGCGGATGCGGCCGGCAAAGGGAATCGAAATGAAGCCGTCGCGGTCCACCGTCTGCTCGGGAAAGGTCACGGCGCGCGTGGACGACGGTGCACGCGTGTCCGTCACGCCACCGCCAAACAAGGTCGCTGGCGGCGACTCCCAGATGCTGACCTCGAGCGCGTCGCCGCTGCCGATCAGCGCAGCCCTACCGGCGGGGCTACCCAGGCTGTCCGAGAACAGGTTGGGTCGACGGTTGGCCAACAAGGCGCGCGCTGTGCTGTCGTCGACATCGACCAGTTGGATGCTCGCGGCGACGGTCTTCTTCTGGACTTCATCCAGATCAGGCCCAGTGCTCGGCATTTGCGCGCACGCTGTCAGCAGCAGGGCCAGGCCAAAGGCCAACGGCAGGCGGGAATGGTGGGTGCGCGTAGCGGCGGATTGCATGAATTCTTGAAGGGCCCCAAGGGCTTCTGACGGGGTCTGATCTTAGCTCGCTGCCCTGGGCGTCCCAGTCATCGCCGCTGCATCAGCCGCCGGCGCAACGGCAGGGGCCCGCCGCGGCCCGGCTGGCGCGAAAGGCCATGAGCCTGGACTGCGCCTCGCTCAAGGAGTGCACCTGTTCTCCGCCTGCCGGGAGCACCACGCTGGCGGCAGCAGGCGCAAGCAGCAGGTTCAGGGCTACGCCGGCGGCCAGGCCGGCCTGCAGGTCACTGGGTTTGTCGCCCAGCAGTACCGAGCCGGACAGGTCGATCGCCAACTCGTGCTCTGCCGCAAACAGCATGCCCGGGTTGGGCTTGCGCATCGGTGAATCGACCAGGTAGTGGCCGATCCCGGCGCTCGGGTGGGTGGGGCAGTGGTAGACGCGGGCGATGGGCGCTGACCGCTGGGCGAATTGCTCGCACATCCAGGCCGTCAGCGCAGCAAAGTCGGATTCCGTGTACAGGCCGCGGCCGATGCCGGCCTGATTGGTGATGACGACGGTCAGCATCCCCAGCTCGCGTGCGCAGCGCACGAGATCGAAGATGCCAGGCAGGAATTCGAAGTCGGCCTGGCGGTGCACGTAGCCATGGTCGACATTGATCACGCCGTCGCGGTCCAGGAACAAGGCGGGGGTCATGCCAGATCCGCCAACGTCCGCAGTTCGCTCTGCGCGCGCGCGTAGTCGTCGGGCACGCCGATGTCGATGAAGCGGCCTTGGGTTTCGAAGGCCCGCATGTCCAGGGTGTTCAGCCTGGGCACGAGGAAATCGGATTCGAACGAGAAGGATTCCGGCAGCTCGATGCCGTCGAAGAACCGCCGCGGCAGCACGTAATGCCCCGTGTTGATGAAGCCCGGCCCGGCGATGCCTTTCTCGACGAAGCGCGACAGCCGGCCTGCCGTGAGTTCCAGCCGTCCATAGCGCGCCGTGTCCTGGACCTGGACGCCCACGATCATCGGCCGTTGATGGCCGGCCCAGGCTTGGGTCAGAAGGTCCAGTTCGATGTCGAGGAAGGTGTCGCCGTTGACCACCAGCACCGCGTCGCTGGTGCAGCCCTTCAGGCCGCGCACGATGGCTCCGCCGGTACCGAGTGGACGGTCCTCGATCTCGTAGCCGATCTCCAGGGCACCGTACCGCGGCCCGAAGTGCTGCACCACGGTATCGGCCATGTAGCCCAGCGAAAGCACGGCCCGGGTGACGCCCTTGCGCCGCAGCGAGCCGAGCAGGATCTCCAGGAAAGGCCTTCCGCAGACCGGCGCCATGGGCTTGGGCAGATCGGGCACCACGGCGCGTAGGCGCGTGCCAAAGCCACCCGCCAGGATCAGTGCATCCACGGCGTCCGTTCCCATCCCCGGCGCGCTGGCCGGCCACTCGCCGATCGCTTCATGCTTTCTTTCCGTTGACTTAGGCCGCCCTAGCAAAAGCCGGCGAGCGGCGTGCCGCAGCAGCAGCATCCCGCCCGCGGTGCGAGACCGGGCCGAGGCGCGAGCATCGTACACGCGGGGTCGGAGTCGGCCGCTCGTGCCATGGGCCGGTCAGGCCGAGCCCTGCGCCAGAGCCCGCATCTGCGGCCCGTAAACTCGCCCGGGTGGCTTCGCTCGTTCTCGCCTTCCTGATTTCCTTGCTCGTGAACCTCGCGGTGGTGCGGTCCGCCAGGATCCATGCCCATCGGTCTGGCGATCACGATTTTTCCAAGCCACAGAAGTTTCATGCGGTGGCCGTGCCTCGCATTGGTGGCCTGGGCATCGTGCTGGGATTGGCTGTTGCCGTGGGCGTGCTCGTCTGGCAAGCCGGCCAGGGCGCGCTCTGGATCTACCTGCTGCTGGCCTGCAGCGCCCCGGCGTTTCTTGCCGGCTTCGTGCAGGACTTGACCGAGGCCATCAGCCCGAAAGGCCGCCTGGCGGCCACGGCAGCGGCGGCTGCGATGGCGTTTTTCCTGCTCGACGCCGCCATCACGCGCACGGCCCTGCCGGGGCTCGACTGGCTGGTTACTTCGCTGGCCGGGTCGTTCCTGCTCACTGTCTTCGCGGTGGCGGGGGTGGCCAATGCCGTGAACATCATCGACGGCTTCAACGGTCTGGCGTCGATGTGCGTGATGTTGATGCTCGCCGCGCTGGGCTACGTGGCCTTCCAGGTCGGCGATCTGCTGCTGGCGGCTCTGGCCTTCACCTGCGTCGGCGCCGTCCTGGGTTTCTTCATCTGGAACTTTCCCTCGGGCCTGCTGTTTCTGGGCGACGGCGGTGCCTATTTCCTGGGCTTCATGGTGGCGGAGATCTCGATTCTTCTGCTCGTCCGCAACCCCGGCGTCTCGCCCATATTCCCGTTGCTGGTCTGCATCTATCCGGCATTCGAAACCCTGTTTTCGATCTATCGGCGCCTGGCCTTGCGCCAGCAACCCGCTCACATGCCTGACGGTATCCACCTGCATTCACTGGTCTACCGGCGCATGATGCGCTGGGCCGTGGGTGACCGCACGGTCAAAGCCCTGACAAGAAGGAACTCCTTGACCTCGCCCTTCCTTTGGGTGCTGTGCATGGCGTCGATTGCGCCGGCTGTGTTGTTTTGGGACAACACGCCCGTGCTCTTGCTTTTCCTGCTGCTGTTTGCACTTTCTTATCTGATGCTGTACTGGCGCATCGTCAGGTTCCAGTCGCCGAAGCTGCTGCGCCGGATCACCAGCCGGCTGCCCCCTGCCGATAACGGCGATACTCGCGGGTGATGCAGCAAGACATACCCCCCAGCGAAGAAGCGAAGGACGCCCCACCGCTTTTCTCCACGCTCCCCCTCGACCCCAAGCTCCTGCGCGCCGTGGCCGATTCGGGCTACGTCGCCATGACGCCCATCCAGGCCAAGGCCATCCCCATCGTGCTGGCCGGGCGCGATGTGATGGGCGCGGCGCAGACCGGCACTGGCAAGACGGCCGCCTTCACCATCCCGCTGCTGCAGAAGATGCTGCGGCACGAAACGGGCAACACGTCGCCGGCGCGGCACCCGGTGCGCGCCCTGGTGCTGGCCCCCACGCGTGAACTGGCCGACCAGGTGGCGGCCAACGTCAAGAACTACGCCAAGCACACGCAGCTCCGCTCGGTAGTGGTGTTCGGCGGCATCGACATGAAGCCGCAGACGCTGGCGCTGAAGGCCGGGGTCGAGGTGCTGATTGCCACGCCGGGCCGGCTTCTGGACCACATCGAAGCCAAGAACGTGGTGCTGAACCAGGTCGAATACGTCGTCCTGGACGAGGCCGATCGCATGCTGGACATCGGCTTCCTGCCCGATCTGCAGCGCATCCTGTCCTACCTGCCCAAGGCGCGGCAGACGCTGCTGTTTTCGGCCACCTTCAGCCCCGAGATCAAGCGCCTGGCCAACAGTTACCTGCAAGACCCGGTGCTGGTGGAAGTGGCGCGGCCCAACGCCACGGCCAGCACGGTGGAGCAGCGCTTCTACAGCTGCGACGACGACGACAAGCGCGCCGTGATCCGCCAGCTGCTGCGCACGCGTGAGCTGTCGCAGGCCATCATCTTCGTCAACAGCAAGCTGGGTGCAGCGCGCCTGGCGCGCAGCTTCGAGCGCGACGGCCTGAAGACCCAGGCCCTGCATGGAGACAAAAGCCAGGACGAACGGCTCAAGGCGCTGCAGGCCTTCAAGTCCGGCGAGGTGGATCTGCTGGTGGCTACCGATGTGGCGGCCCGCGGCCTGGACATCGCCGATCTGCCGGCCGTCTTCAACTTCGACGTGCCCTTCCACGCTGAAGATTACGTGCACCGTATCGGGCGCACTGGCCGCGCGGGCGCTTCGGGGCTGGCGGTCACGCTGGTGGCGCGCGACGACATGCGTCTGCTGGGCGAAATCGAGAAACTGCTGAAGAAGAAGATCGACCTCGAGGCCATCGAGCTCGACGATGATCGCCCCATGCGCCGGCCGCGCGCGCCGCGCGACGATCGCGAAGCCCCGCTGGTCGACGCACCGCGCCCAGCGCCGGCTGCCGCTGACGGCGTGCGTTCGTCGGGCCGGCCCTGGCGCAGCAATGCCCCGGCGCCGCGTGCAGCCGATCCGTTCTTCGACAAGCCTTACGAACCCAGCCCCGATGGTGCGCCGCCGGCGTGGGAAAAGACGACGGCAGCACCCGCAGCCAAGCTGCTGACGCCCAACATCCGGCCGAAGAAGAAGGTCGCCGCGCTGCTGGGCGGCGGCAACCGCTGACCGCGGCGGCTCAGGCCAGAAAGCTGAAGACCGCGGGTTCGCGGTCGCTCATCGATCGAGGGGCCTGGCGCCACTGGGCCACGCTGGCAGTGTGCGTCCAGCCTGCCGGGCCCGTCAGGCCGATGCTGACCGACAGCTGCGTCTGTGGCTGCAAGCCGGCCAGCAGCGCCGCCAACAATGCCGCGTTACGGTAAGGGGTCTCGATCACGATCTGCGTCTGCTGCAGCCGGCGCGAAGCCGCCTCCAGATCGCGCAAACGGCTGGCGCGGGGCGCGGCTTCCTGCGGCAGGTAGCCGATGAAGGCGAAGGACTGGCCGTTCAGCCCGCTGGCCGCCAGGGCCAGCAACAGCGAGCTGGCACCCGCCAGCGGCACCACCGCGATGCCGGCGCGATGCGCGGCCTGCACCAGGGCCGCACCAGGGTCGGCCACTGCGGGAAGGCCGGCTTCGGACAGCAGCCCCAGGTCGTGACCGGCCAGCGCAGGTGCCAGCAGCATCTGCCATTCAGCCGCCGGCACCGTCTGGCCGCTGCCCTTGCGCGGGCGCGGCAGCTCGGCCATCGCCAGCGCCTGCAGCGGGCAGGCCAGCGGCGTGACGGCCTGCACGCGCTTCAGGAAGCTGCGGGCGCTGCGCGCGTTTTCTACAGCCCAGTGCTGCAGTGCCGCGGCCTGCCGCAGCACCCCCAGGGGCAGCAGATCCTGGATGTCGACGGCTTGAGCGTCCAGGTCCAGCGTGTTGGGCACCAGGATCAGGCGCCCCTGCCGGGGTGGATCGGAAGGATCGGGCGGCGTGGGCGCGGGCGGGCTCATCGATTCAGGGGGTCGATGCCGGCGCCGCGCAGCAGCCGTGCGGTGCGGATCAAGGGCAGCCCGACCAGCGCCGTGGGGTCGTCGTTGTCGATGGCGTCGAGCAGGCTGATGCCCAGGGCCTCGCACCGGCTGCTGCCGGCGCAGTCGTAGGGCTGGTCGAGCCGCAAGTAGGTCTCGATCTCGGCATTGCTGATCGTGCGATAGCGCACCTGCACGCTGCTCAGGTCTTCCGCGCTGTAGCCGGTTTCCACGCACACCACGGCCACCGCGGTGTGGAAAACGACGCTGTTGCCGCGCAGGCGCTGCAGCTGGGCGACCGCGCGTGCGTGGTTGCCGGGCTTGCCCAGCGGCTGGCCATCGAGATCGCACACCTGATCGGAGCCGATCACCACGGCCTGCGGGTGCGACTGCGCCACCGCCTGCGCCTTGGCCAGGGCCAGCCGGGACGCCAATGCGGCAGGTGCCTCGGCGGGCAGGGGGGTTTCGTCCACCTCGGGTGCGACGATGTCGAAGCTCAGGTGCAGGCGCTGCAGCAGTTCACGCCGGTAGCGTGATGTGGAACCCAGGATCAGGCGGCGGGTGGGCATAGGCGATTGTCCAATGTTTGGGGCTTCGCCCCGGCGCTACACTGCGCCGCCCATGGCTGCCAAACCCCACCGCCACCATCGATCGGCCGAGGATCCCGACCCTCGCCGGGTGGACCTGCGCCACTTGGCACAGCAGGCGCTGGAGCTGATGGGCCAGCTGCGCCAGCCCGCCCTGCTGCGTCTGGCCGAGTCGGTGCAGGCGCCGGCCCCGGACGACGTCGTCACCTGGTCAGCGCGTGGCGAGATGCGGCCAGTCAAGGGTGGCGAACCCCAGGTCTGGCTGCACGTGGCAGCCCAGGCTCAGGTCGGCTTGGTGTGCCAGCGATGCCTGCAGCCGATGGCCGAGGCTCTGGTGGTGGCCCGCAGCTTTCTCTTCGTGCCGACCGAGGAAGAAGCGCAGGCGCTGGATGAAGAACTGGACGACGACGTCCTGGTGCTGCCGCGGCTGTTCAATCTGCTGGACCTGCTTGAGGATGAACTGATCCTCGCGCTGCCCATCGTGCCCCGGCACGAGGTCTGCCCGCAGCCGCTGGTGGCGGCGTCCGATGTCCTGCCCGACGAAGGCTTGGCTGCCGTGCCAGCGCATCCCTTTGCCGCGCTGGCCGCGCTGAAGAAGCCGGTGCGTCCGAACTGAGCATGCACCCCGCTTTACCCGCACCACGGCGTGGTATAGTCGCGGGCTTTGCGAAAGCGGCTGGCTGCTTCAGTGCGCCGGCTGAAGTCGGCACTGAAGGCGGTACCCTGGCGTGCATACGTCTGGCCGCCGCGGCGGCCCCGCCGGCGTTCTGGCTGGGCCGCTCTCAGCGGGTACCGGCATTGGCATTGGCCTTGGTCTCGGCCCCCGCCAGCGCCTTCGCGATGAGCATTCGCATCGCATCCCTTCGCAGGTTTTCCAGCGTTCCCAGGTTTTCAGGAGTCAGCCATGGCTGTTCAGCAGAACAAAAAGTCGCCGTCGAAGCGCGGCATGCATCGCTCGCACAACGCCGTCGCTGCACCCGGTACGGCCGTGGAGCCTACGACGGGCGAGGTTCACCTGCGGCATCACATCAGCCCCACCGGCTTCTATCGCGGCCGCAAGGTCCTGAAGACCAAGGCCGACGCCTGATCAACGGCCGGCAGGGGCGGCCATTGCGGCCGCCGGTTGCCTGCCATGCGCCGCGCACGATGAGCGCGCCATTGCTGCTGCACCGTTGCACCGCAACGTGAGCACACCTGCCGGACTCGCGCCCCTGGGCAAGGTGCGCATCGCTGTCGACTGCATGGGCGGCGACCACGGCCCGGCAGTGACCCTGCCCGCCTGCAAAGCCTTCCTTGCCAGCCACCCCAGCGCCGAGTTGGTCCTGGTGGGTAATCGGGCTGCGCTAGCCGCGGCTCAGGACTGGCCGCGCTGCGAGATCCGGCATGCCAGCGAAGTCGTCGCCATGGACGACAGCGTCGAGGTCGCCCTGCGCAAGAAACGCGATTCGTCGATGCGCGTGGCCATCCAGGCGCTCAGGCCCGGCCGGTCCGACGAGCCCGGCGATGCCGCCGAATCGCCCCTGGCCCACGCCTGCGTGTCGGCGGGCAACACCGGCGCATTGATGGCTGTGGCCCGGTATCTGCTCAAGACGGTGGAAGGCATCGACCGCCCTGCCATCGCCACCGTCATGCCGCATCAGAACAACGGCTACACCACGGTGCTGGACCTCGGGGCCAACGTCGATTGCACACCCGAGCACCTGCTGCAGTTCGCGATCATGGGCAGCGCGCTGGTGGCGGCGGTGGAAGGCAAGCCGCAGCCCCGCGTGGGCCTGCTCAACATCGGCGAGGAAGCCATCAAGGGCAGCGAGACCATCAAGCGCGCCGGCGAACTGCTGCGCGCCGCCGGCGATGCCGGCGAGCTGAACTTCCACGGCAACGTGGAGGGCAACGACATCTTCAAGGGCACGGTGGACATCGTGGTCTGCGACGGCTTCGTCGGCAACGTGCTGCTCAAGACCAGCGAGGGCCTGGCTTCCATGCTCGGTGGCTTCATCAAGCAGGAATTCACCCGGGGCCCGTACAGCCTGCTGGCTGCCCTGGTGGCCCGGCCGGTGCTCGAGCGCTTCAAGCGCCGGGTGGACCCGCGCCGCTACAACGGCGCCGCGCTGCTGGGTCTGCGTGGCCTGGTCTTCAAGAGCCACGGCGGCGCTGATGCCTTCGCCTTCGAGCAGGCCTTGGCGCGCGCTTATGATGCGGCGCGCAACCGCCTGCTCGACCGCGTGCATGCACGCATCGGCCACAGCCTGCAGGCCTGGCAGTCCGATGCTGCCGTGCTGCCCGGGCCGGTCCAGGAGAAAGCGGCATGACGACATCGCACGGCCCGCGCTTTTCGCGCATCACGGGCACCGGCAGCTGCCTGCCGCCGCGCAAGCTGAGCAATGCCGACATGGTGGCGATGCTGGCCGCGCGCGGCATCGAGACCAGCGACGAATGGATCGTCGAACGCACCGGCATCCGCAACCGCTACTTCGTGGCCGATGGCTGCAACAGCAGCGACCTGGCAGCGACGGCCTGCCGCCATGCGCTGGAAGCCGCTGGCCTGAAGGCCGATGCAGTGGATCTGATCGTCGTGGCGACGTCCACGCCCGACATGGTGTTCCCGTCCACCGCCAGCATCCTGCAGAACAAGCTGGGCGTGCACGGCTGTGCTGCCTTCGACGTGCAGGCCGTGTGCTCGGGCTTCGTCTATGCCCTGACGGTGGCCGACGCGATGATCAAGGCCGGCAGCGCCCGCTGCGCGCTGGTGGTGGGGGCCGAGGTGTTCTCCCGCATCCTGAACTTCGACGACCGCACGACCTGTGTGCTGTTCGGCGACGGCGCCGGCGCCGTGGTGCTGCAGGAAAGCGCCGTGCCGGGAATCCTGGCCACCGACCTGCACGCCGACGGCCGCCACGTGGGCATCCTGTGCGTGCCCGGCAGCGTGGCTGGCGGGCAGGTCACGGGCAGCCCCCTGCTCACGATGGATGGCCCGGCCGTCTTCAAGCTGGCCGTCGGTGTGCTGGAAGACGCCGCCCGCGCCGTGCTGAAGAAGGCCGAACGCACCGAGGCCGATCTCGACTGGCTGGTGCCGCACCAGGCCAACATCCGCATCATGCAGAGCACGGCACGCAAACTGAGGCTGCCGCTGGACAAGCTCATTTCCACGGTCGACGACCATGGCAACACCTCGGCGGCTTCGGTGCCGCTGGCATTGGATGTCGCTGTCCGGCAGGGCCGCATCCAGCGCGGCGACACGGTGCTGCTGGAAGGCGTGGGCGGTGGCTTCACCTGGGGCGCCGTGCTGCTCGATTTCTGAATCCGCCCGGCCCGCCAGCGGGCCGCGCTCGAAGAACAAGACATACCGCCATGCCTGCATTTGCATTCGTGTTTCCCGGTCAGGGCTCGCAATCCGTGGGCATGCTGGACGCCTGGGGCGACCACCCGGCCGTGCAGCAGACGCTGGCCGAGGCTTCTGAAGTGCTGCGCGAAGACATCGCCGGCCTGATCCACCAGGGCCCCAAAGACGAGCTGGATCTGACGGCCAACACCCAGCCTGCCATGCTGGTGGCCGGCGTGGCCTGCTACCGCGCATGGCGGGCCGAAGGCGGGCCGGTGCCTGCGGCCGTGGCGGGCCATTCGCTGGGCGAGTACACCGCCCTGGTGGTGGCCGGCGCATTGCGGCTGGCTGACGCGCTGCCCCTGGTCCGCCTGCGCGGCCAGGCCATGCAGCGCGCCGTGCCGGTGGGCACGGGGGCGATGGCCGCCGTCCTGGGGCTGGAGGCCGCGGTGGTCAAGCAGGCTTGCGCCGCCGTTTCCGCAGCCACGGGTGAAGTCGTCGAGGCAGCCAACTTCAACGATCCGCGGCAGACCGTGATCGCCGGCACCCGGGCTGGCGTCGACGCCGCCTGCGAAGCCCTGAAGGAAGCTGGCGCCAAGCGCACGCTGCTGCTGCCGGTGTCGGCGCCTTTCCATTCGTCGCTGATGAAGCCGGCAGCCGACGCCTTGCGCCAGCGCCTGGCCGACGTACCGCTGGGCGTTCCGGCGATCCCGGTCGTCAACAACATCGATGTCGCCGTGCCGACCGACCCGGCCGCGATCCGCGATGCCCTGTACCGCCAGGCCTACGGCCCGGTGCGCTGGGTCGAGGTCGTGCAGGCGCTGCGCGCGCGCGGCCTGCAGCACATCTTCGAATGCGGGCCGGGCAAGGTGCTGGGCAACCTCGTGAAGCGGGTCGACGCCGACATCGTCGCCGCCAGCGTGCTGGACCCGGCGACGCTGAAGCAGGCCCTGGAGATACTGGCATGAGCGATGCACCCACCCGCCACGTGGCCCTGGTCACGGGCGCTTCGCGGGGCATCGGCCGCGCCATCGCGCTGGCGCTGGCACAGGCCGGGCAACGCGTGATCGGCACCGCCACCACCGAGGCCGGCGCCGCCGGCATCAGCCAGGCGCTGGCGGCGCAAGGCGGGCGCGGCATCGTGCTGGACGTCACCGATGGCGCAGCGCTGCAGGCGGCCGTCGATGGCGTCGTGGCCAGCGAGGGCGGCCTGCATGTGCTGGTGAACAACGCCGGCATCACCCGCGACACGCTGTCCATGCGCATGCGCGACGAAGACTGGGACGCCGTGCTCGACACCAACCTCAAGGCCGTGTTCCGGGCCTGCCGGGCCGTGAGCCGCCCGATGATGAAGCAGCGCTACGGGCGCATCGTCAACATCACGTCGGTCGTCGGCGCCAGCGGCAACGCCGGCCAGGCGAACTACGCTGCCGCCAAGGCGGGCGTGGCGGGCATGACCCGCGCGCTGGCCCGGGAATTGGGCAGCCGCGGCATCACCGTCAACTGCGTCGCACCCGGCTTCATCGCCACCGACATGACCGAAGGCCTGCCCGAAGCCGCCCGCGCCGCGCTGTTGTCCAGCATCCCGCTGGGCCGGCTGGGCACGGCCGAAGAAGTGGCGGCCGCGGTCGCCTTCCTGGCCGGGCCGCAGGCCGCCTACATCACCGGCAGCGAGGTGCATGTCAACGGCGGCATGCACATGGCCTAGCCGGGCCGCCGCCTGCTGCCACCATCCTTGAAAGCCGGTTCCTAGCCCCCCGGTAGAATCGTGGGCTGTTTTGTTGACCCCACTCCAGGAGGAGTCATGAGCGATATTGAAGCGCGAGTTAAGAAGATCATTTCCGAGCAGCTCGGCGTACCCGAGTCCGATGTCACCAACGAGAAGGCCTTCGTGGCCGACCTGGGTGCCGACTCGCTGGACACCGTCGAACTGGTGATGGCGCTGGAAGACGAGTTCAGCATCGAGATTCCCGACGAAGAGGCGGAGAAGATCACCACCGTGCAGCTGGCGATCGACTACGCGGTCAGCCACCAGAAGGCCTAGGGCCGGCAGATGACCAGAAGGCGGGTCGTCGTCACCGGGCTGGGGCTCGTCAGCCCCGTCGGCAACACGGTGGCCGAAGGCTGGGCCAGCGTGGTGGCTGGCCGGTCAGGCATCGCGAACATCACCAAGTTCGACGCTTCTGCGTTCGCCTGCCGTTTCGCGGGTGAGGTCAAGGGCTTCAACGTCGAGGCGTACATGCCGGCCAAGGAAGCCCGGCACATGGACACCTTCATCCACTACGGCATGGCGGCTGCCGTGCAGGCCGTGCAGGACGCCGGCCTGCCGCACGGGCCGGCCCTGGGCGAAGCCGCGGCCGAACGCGTCGGATGCCTGGTCGGATCGGGCATCGGCGGCCTGCCGATGATCGAGCAGACCCAGCAGGACTACGCCGAACGCGGCCCGCGCCGCATTTCCCCGTTCTTCGTGCCGGCCTCGATCATCAACATGATCTCGGGGCACATCTCCATCCGTTACGGCTACACCGGGCCAAACATGGCGATCGTCACGGCGTGCACCACCGGGCTGCACTGCATCGGAGAAGCCGGGCGCCTGATCGAGTACGGCGATGCCGACGTCATGATCGCCGGCGGCGCCGAATCGACGGTCTCGCCGCTGGGCATCGGCGGCTTCGCGGCCGCCCGGGCGCTGTCCACGCGCAACGACGATCCGCAGACCGCGTCCCGCCCCTGGGACAAGGACCGCGATGGCTTCGTGCTGGGCGAAGGCGCCGGCGTGCTGGTGCTGGAGGAGTACGAACACGCCCGCCGGCGCGGCGCGCGCATCTACGCGGAGCTGGCCGGCTTCGGCATGGGTGCCGATGCTTTCCACATGACGGCTCCCAATGTCGACGGCCCCAAGCGCAGCATGCTGGCGGCGCTGCGCAATGCCGGCGTCAACACGGCCGAGGTGCAGTACCTCAACGCGCATGGCACCAGCACGCCGCTGGGCGACCTGAACGAGACGAATGCCATCAAGCTGGCCTTCGGCGAGCACGCGAAGAAGATGGTCGTGAACTCGACCAAATCCATGACCGGCCACCTGCTGGGTGGCGCGGGGGGGATCGAATCGGTCTTCACGGTGCTGGCCGTGCATCACCAGGTGTCGCCGCCGACGATCAATATCTTCAACCAGGATCCTGAATGCGACCTGGACTACTGTGCCAACGAGGCACGGTCGATGAGGATCGACGTGGCGGTCAAGAACAACTTCGGTTTCGGCGGCACCAACGGCACGCTGGTGTTTCGGCGCCTCTGACGGCCCGTGCGCCAACCGCCGCCGGTCAGCGTGCTGTGTCATGGCCAGGCCTGGCGCCGGGCGCAGGCGCTGGTATACGCCGCCGCTGCGGCGGCGTTGGTCCTCTGGTGTGCCCAGCACGCCGGCTGGCCAATGCCGCTGCAAGCCGCCCTGACGCTGGCCGCCGCTGGGCTGGTGGGGTGGGGCACGGCTGCAGCGCTGCGCGTGCCGGCCTTGCAGCTGCAGTGGACGGGCCAGCAATGGCAACACGGTAGCGAACCGGTGCAGCTGCAGCTGATGTGGCTTGGCAGCCGCTGGGCTCTGATCAGGCTGCGCTCGGCCGCCGGCACCCGCTGGCTGGCCGCAGGCGCGCAGGATGCAGGGCCCCAATGGCACGCCCTGCGCGTGGCTCTGCTGGCGCAGGCCGAGCCGCCGACCGACGCGATGGCGGGCGGCCAGGGCCTCTGATGCCGATGACCCAACCCGACGCCGATGCCGAGCTGGTCGACCGGGCCCGGCGCGGGGACCAGCGCGCCTTCGAGATGCTGGTCGTGAAGTACCAGCGCCGCATCGAGCGCCTGATCGGCCGCATGGTGCGAGATACCGATCTGGTGCAGGACATCGCCCAGGAGACCTTCATCCGCGCCTACCGCGCGCTGCCGCAGTTCCGAGGCGAGAGCGCGTTCTATACCTGGCTCTACCGCATCGCGGTGAACTCGGCCAAGAAGGCCCTGTCTGACCTCAAGCGCGACCCGCTGGTGCTGGAAGGCAGCCGCGGCGGATCGGACGACAGCGAGGAAACTTCACGCATCGAGAATGAACTAAGCGACGGCGAGACCCCCGAAGCCCTGTTGGCCAGCAAGGAAATCGCGAGCGCGGTGAACTCGGCCATCGAAGCCTTGTCAGAAGACCTGCGGCAGGCGATCACGCTGCGCGAAATCGAAGGTCTCAGCTACGAAGAAATCTCCGACGTGATGAACTGCCCCATTGGCACCGTGCGCTCGCGCATCTTCCGCGCGCGCGAGGCGATCGCCCTGAAGCTGCGCCCCTTGCTCGATACGAAAGAGGGTGATCGCTGGTGACGCCGCCTGTCTTCAGCCAGCCCGCAGTCCGCCCACCCGGCACGTCATCTGCTCTGCCCACCTCTTGCCGCCCCAACCCAAGGCTGTACCGATGAACTCGCATCCCCCCCTGCCCGGCGCTGCCGGCGAGCCTGGCGATCAAGCGCTGCGGGCGCGCCTGTCCGAACTGGCCGACGGCGAAGCCGACGAAGCCGGCGTGCGAACCGCCTGCCAGGCTTGGCGCGACCGCGCCGACATGCGCCAGGCCTGGCATGCCTACCACCTGATCGGCGACGTGCTGCGGTCCGACGAACTGGCGCACCACGCCCGCGGCGATGCCGATTTCCTGGCCCGGCTGCGCGTCAAGCTGGCCGACGAGCCCGCGGTGCTGGCGCCCACACCGTTCCAGGCGCCGACAGTGCCCCCGGCTGCCGCCACGCTGCACGACGCGCCGGTGGTGCGCGCCCCCCAGGTCCGGCGGCGCCAGGCCTGGCTGGTGCCTGCTGCCGCGGCTGCAGGTTTCGTGGCCGTGGCGGGTGTGCTGGTCGTGACGCGGCTGTCCGCCCCGGGTGAAGCCAGCGGCCCGCTGCAGGCCCGGTCGGCAGGCAACGGCGGCTTGTCCGTGGCCGCGGGATCCAGCGTTTCGGGCACGGTGGCCACGGGCGCGGCCGGGGCCGCGATGATCCGCGACGCCCGGCTCGACGCCTACCTGCAGGCCCACCAGGCCGTCCGCGGCGGTGGCGTGGCCGTGCTGCCGGGCGTGGGCCTGCGCAGCGTCGATGCCGTGATCCCGGCTGACGGCGGCCGGTGACGCACGTGCTGCAGCACTGGTGGCAGAGCTGGCGCCCGGCGCTGGCGCCCGTTCTCGTCTGCTCGGCCTTCCTGCCGGCAATCGCGCTCGGCCAGACCAGCCGTGCGCTGGCCGACGAAGCCCAGGGCTGGCTGCAGCGCATGCATGCGGCGGCCAACACCGGCAACTACCGCGGCACGCTGGTGTTCAGCGCGGGCGGCGCGATGTCCAGTTCCCGCGTCTGGCACTACTGCGTGGGCGACCAGACCTACGAGAAGCTGGAAACGCAGGACGGCCGGCCACGCCAGATCGTGCGCCACAACGACGAGGTGCACACCCTCTGGCCTCAGGCACGCGTGGCGGTGATCGAGCGGCGCGATGCGCTGCCGGGCTGGCAGGTGACGCCCCAGCGCGTGGACCCGCAGGCGCTGGAGCAGTACCAGGTGCGACGCGAAGGGGCCTCGCGGGTGGCCGGGCGCGATGCCGAAGTGCTGCTGCTGGACCCGCGCGACCAGCTGCGCTACCCGCAGCGCGTCTGGGCTGACCGCGCCTCGGGCCTGATGCTGCGCGCCGAGGTGCTGGGGCTGGGCCCCGACCGGCAGGTGCTGGAATCGGCCGCGTTTTCCGAAGTCGAGATCGGCGTGAAGCCCCAGCCCAAGGCGCTGCTGGCGGCGGCGACGCGCACCGAGGGCTTTCGCGTCGTGCGGCCGCGCCAGGAACGCACCACGCTGGAACAGGAAGGTTGGGTGCTGGCTAGCCAGGTGTCGGGCTTCAGGCTCACGGGCTGCGTGCGGCGCGAGCTCGATGCCGCGGCCAGCACGGCGTCCACCAAGTCGGGGCCGACAGCGCCTGGTGCACCGGTGCTGCAGGCCGTGTTCTCCGACGGCCTGGCGCATGTGTCCGTCTTCATCGAGCCCTTCGACCCCAACCGCCACAAGAGCGAGATGCAAGCGCACCTGGGCGCGACCAGCACCGTGACGCTGCGGCGCGAAGGCCATTGGTTCACTGCCGTCGGCGATGTCCCGGCAGGCACCTTGAAACTCCTGGCCGAATCCCTGGCTCGAAGACGCTGAGCCGGGCCCGGCTTTGCCGGCTGCAGCCAGCCGGTCCCGGCGCCATCCCGCTGCCTTTTCTGCAACTGAACAACAACACCATGTCGCACGCCTCTCCGCCGATCTCCCCGATCTTGTGCTTCGACCCTGCGCCACCGCTGGCCGCGCGCCGGCCCGCCGCCGGAAGCCCCGGACAGGCCCGCCCGGCCGGCCGCGGCTGGCGGGCCTGGCTGGCGGTTGCCGTCGTGGCCATCGCCGCGGCCACTGGCTGGCCGCAGCCCAGCCACGCCCAGACCGTGACGCTGCCTGATTTCAGCGAGATCGCCGAGCGGCTGAGCCCCACTGTCGTCAACATCCGCACCGTCGAACGGCGTGGCGGCGCGGCTGGCAGCCCGGGCGAGGTCGACCCCAACATCGAGGAATTCTTCCGGCGCTTCGGCATCCCGATGCCCAACCGGCCCGACCGCAACCCGGCGCCCAACCCGCGCGGGCCCGGCGGCGGCGACGAAGACCAGCGCCAGCGCGGCGTGGGGTCGGGCTTCATCCTCACCGCCGACGGTTTCATCATGACCAACGCCCACGTCATCGACGGGGCCGACGAGGTCATCGTCACCCTCACCGACAAGCGCGAGCTGAAGGCGCGCATCATCGGCGCCGACCGCCGCACCGATGTGGCGGTGGTGAAGATCGAAGCCACCGGGCTGCCTTTCGTGAAGATCGGCGACGTCAACCGGCTGAAGGTGGGCGAATGGGTGATGGCGATCGGCTCGCCCTTCGGGCTGGAGAACACCGTCACCGCCGGCATCGTCAGCGCCAAGCAGCGCGACACCGGCGACTACCTGAACTTCATCCAGACCGATGTGGCCATCAACCCCGGCAACAGCGGCGGCCCGCTGCTGAACCTGCGCGGCGAGGTCGTGGGCATCAACTCGCAGATCTACAGCCGCAGCGGCGGCTTCCAGGGCATCAGCTTCGCCATCCCGATCGACGACGCGATGCGCGTGGCCGACCAGCTGCGCACCGTCGGGCGTGTGATCCGCGGCCGCATCGGCGTGACGATCGCCCCGGTGACGAAAGAAGTGGCCGAATCGATCGGCCTGGGCAAGGCGGCCGGCGCGTTGGTGCAGAGCGTCGAGAAGGACGGCCCGGCCGACAAGGCGGGCGTGGAAGCCGGCGACATCATCGTCAGGGTCGACGGCAAGACGGTGGAGCGCTCGGGCGATCTGCCGCGGCTGGTGGGTGCCACCAAGCCGGGGACGCGGACCACGCTGCAGGTGTTCAGGCGCGGCGCCACGCGCGACATCGCCGTGGCGGTGGCCGAATTCGAGCCCGACCGCCCCGCCCGTCGCGCTGCGGCCGAGCCCGGTGCCCAGCCGCCTGCGGCCAAGGCGGCCATCGGCCTGAGCGTGACTGACCTGACCGATGCCCAGAAGCGTGATCTGCGCGTGCGCGGCGGCGTGCGCGTGGAATCGGCCGAAGGCGCCGCTGCCCGCGCCGGGCTGCGCGAAGGCGACGTCATCCTGTCCCTGGACAACACCGAAGTCACCGACAGCAAGCAGTTCATGGCCCTGGCGGCCAAGGTCGAAAAGGCTCGGGCCGTCAGCGTG
This sequence comes from Rubrivivax sp., assembly GCA_027489455.1. Taxonomy (GTDB): domain Bacteria; phylum Pseudomonadota; class Gammaproteobacteria; order Burkholderiales; family Burkholderiaceae_C; genus Rubrivivax. The sequence goes on from JAIXZR010000224.1 coordinate 45,537, forward strand.
CTGGTGCGCCGCGGCGAGTGGACGAACTACTTCGTGATCCGGCCGACGCGCTAGTTGATCTTCCCGATGGGTCTTTCCGCATGATGGAAAGACCGACCCGTGGGCGAGGTGCTGCAAGTCAGTATCCGCCCACTTCGATTTTGGGCCGTCCGCGATTCAGCACCCTGCTACTTAGAATGCAGTGGCTTTCGATCCGGTTTCCCTGCTCTTTGGGGCGGGAGTCCGCGCCAGGGCGGGCTGATCCAAGCCTGTGGAAAACCTGTGGGTCGTTTTTCCTGTTGGCACCCCGCAACGGCCGGAAATGCAGCATTGGCGCGGGTTCCCGGCCGATGCTTTTGGTTAGAATGAACGCCCAACAAGCAGTTGCCAAACGTTCTGTTGGAAGGCGCGTCATCCTTTTGGACGCGCCTTTTTTTTAGCCTGCGCCCGAAGGGCCCTCGGCCTGCGCAAGCCACCATCCGTGCGCCCGAGGCCACCGGCCAGACCAGCCAACCGGCTGTTCAGTCACGCGACGCAGCGCGAGCCAGTCCACTGCGATGCAATCACCCTCGATGAACCACATTCGCAACTTCTCGATCATTGCCCACATCGACCACGGCAAGAGCACGCTGGCCGATCGCATCATCCAGCGCTGCGGTGGCCTGAGCGACCGCGAGATGGAAGCCCAGCTGCTCGACTCGATGGATATCGAGCGCGAGCGCGGCATCACCATCAAGGCCCAGACCGCGGCGCTGCAGTACAAGGCGCGCGACGGCCAGGTCTACCACCTCAACCTGATCGACACGCCCGGGCACGTCGACTTCTCTTATGAAGTGAGCCGCTCGCTCAGCGCCTGCGAAGGCGCGTTGCTGGTGGTCGATGCGTCGCAGGGCGTGGAAGCGCAGACCGTGGCCAACTGCTACACCGCGCTGGACCTGGGCGTGGAAGTGGTGCCGGTGCTCAACAAGATGGACCTGCCGCAGGCCGACCCGGAGAACGCCAAGCAGGAGATCGAGGACGTGATCGGCATCGATGCCGCCGAGGCCATCCCCTGCAGTGCCAAGACGGGCATGGGCATCGACGACATCATCGAGGCCGTCATCCACCGCATGCCCGCGCCGCGCGGCAACCCCGACGCGCCGCCGCGGGCGATGATCATCGACAGCTGGTTCGACAACTACGTCGGCGTGGTGATGCTCGTGCGGGTGGTCGACGGGGCGTTGAGCCGCGGCGAACGCATCCGCATGATGGCCACCAACACCACCTACGCCATCGAGCACATGGGCGTGTTCACGCCCAAGAACGTGCCGCGCGAGACGCTGAAGGCCGGCGAGGTGGGCTACGTCATCTGCGGCATCAAGGAACTGCACGCCGCCAAGGTGGGCGACACGCTGACGCTGGAAAAGAAGCTGCCCAACAACCTGGGCCCCGCGGCCGAGGCGCTGCCCGGCTTCAAGGAGATCCAGCCGCAGGTCTTCGCGGGCCTGTACCCCACCGAGGCCAGCGAGTACGACCAGCTGCGCGACGCGCTGGAAAAGCTCAAGCTCAACGACAGCAGCCTGCGCTTCGAGCCCGAGGTGAGCCAGGCGCTGGGCTTCGGCTTCCGCTGCGGCTTCCTGGGCCTGCTGCACATGGAAATCGTGCAGGAACGGCTGGAGCGCGAGTTCGACCAGGACCTCATCACCACGGCGCCCAGCGTGGTCTATCAGGTGCAGCTGGGCGGCGCCGAAGGCGAGGTGATCGAGGTCGAGAATCCCAGCAAGATGCCCGATCAGGGGCGCATCCAGGAAATCCGCGAGCCCATCGTCACGGTGCACCTGTTCATGCCGCAGGACTACGTCGGCCCGGTGATGACGCTGGCCAACGAAAAGCGCGGCTTGCAGCTGAACATGGCCTACCACGGCCGCCAGGTGATGCTGACCTACGAGATGCCGCTGGCCGAGATCGTGCTGGACTTCTTCGACAAGCTGAAGAGCGTCAGCCGCGGCTACGCCAGCATGGACTACGAGTTCAAGGAATACCGCGCCGCCGATGTCGTGAAGGTGGACATGCTGATCAACGGCGACCGCATCGACGCGCTCAGCCTGATCGTGCACCGCAGCCAGAGCCAGTACCGCGGCCGCCAGGTGGCCGCCAAGATGCGCGAGATCATCCCGCGCCAGATGTACGACGTGGCCATCCAGGCGGCCATCGGCGCCAACATCATCTCGCGCTAGATCATCAAGGCGCTGTGCTAGATCGTGCTGG
>JAIXZR010000018.1 GCA_027489455.1 Rubrivivax sp.
AGACCGTCCAGCCCTTGGGGTGCCAGAACACCACGCCGGGGGCGTGCTCGTCGATGTGGAACAGGTCCAGCTCGCGGCCCAGCTTGCGGTGGTCGCGCTTTTCGGCCTCTTCCAGCATCGTCAGGTACTGCGACAGCGCTTCCTTGCTGGCCCAGGCCGTGCCGTAGATGCGCTGCAGCTGTTCGTTGGCCTGGTCGCCGCGCCAGTAGGCGCCGGCCACCTTCATCAGCTTGAAGTGCTTCAGGCGCCCGGTGCTGGGCACGTGGGGGCCGCGGCACAGGTCTTCGAAGCCGCCTTCGCGGTACAGGCTCACGTCCTCGCCGGCCGGGATGCTGCCGATGATCTCGGCCTTGTAGTGCTCGCCCTGGGCCTTGAAGTGGGCCACGGCCTCGTCGCGTGGCAGCACGCGGCGCACCACGGTTTCGTTCTTCGCGGCCAGCTCGGCCATGCGCTTCTCGATGGCCGCCAGGTCGTCGGGCGTGAACGGGCGCTTGTAGGCGAAGTCGTAGTAGAAGCCGTTCTCGATCACCGGGCCGATGGTCACCTGGGCTTCGGGGAAAAGCTCCTTCACCGCATAGGCCAGCAGGTGCGCCGTGCTGTGGCGGATGATCTCCAGGCCTTCCGCGTCCTTCTCGGTGACGATGGCCAGCTGCGCGTCGGCCTCGATGCGGTGGCTGGTGTCGACGAGTTGGCCGTCGACCTTGCCGGCCAGTGCGGCCTTGGCCAGGCCGGCACCGATGGAAGCGGCGACCTCGGCCACCGTGACCGGGCCGTCGAAGGGGCGCCGGGAGCCGTCCGGCAGCGTGATCTGGATCATGGGAAACCTCGGGGCAGGAAACAAAAAAGCGCGGGGGTCAGCCGCGCTTGGGTTCAGGGTGACAGGGGGCTGCCTTACGCGCGGGCGTTCAGGCCGAGGGCACGCCTTGAGCAGGCGCCTCGGCAAAAGAGGGGGTAGTCCGCGGTGTCATAACCGTGCTGCCTTTCTTTGCCCTTGTTCGTTGCTAAGGCGGCGAGTTTAGCCGCTGTCAGGGCAGGGGCAAGGCCCGAACCGGCCGGCCGGCCGTGACGATCTCGGCGAACTCGTCGGCCAGGCGCTGGCTCTCGGCCACGGCGATGCGCCAGTCGCGCACGCGGCCAGCCTCGTCGTCGCCGTAGGCCTTGAAGTCGTTGCGGTCGGGCAGCTTGCCGTTGGGCAGGGCGGCCACCCATTCAGGGCGGGGGGAAAGCACCACCAGGTTGTCCAGCATCGGGCTGGCGCGGTGGCGGCGCTTCAGGGGCTTGTCCAGCCAGCCCGGCACGATGTGCGGCTGGAAGTGCGGGTACAGCACGATGCCTTCGCGCATCCCGGCGTAGTCCAGGTGCAGGTGGTAGTCGGTGATGCCGCCGTCCCAGTAGGCGCCGCGCGGGCCGCCGGGGATGTGCTGCACCGCGTTCAGCCAGAACGGGATCGAGCAGCTCGCCAGGACGGCCGGCGCCAGGTTGGCCGGCGTCAGCGCTGCCTGCTGCGTGCGAAAGTCGTTCAGCGCAAAGGGCAGCGGCTCGCGCCCATCGCTGAACACCACGCGGTCGATGAAGGCGCCCAGCGCCTGCCGGTGGGCCACGTTGGCCAGGAAGGCCCCCAGGTAACCTGCCGGCGTGCGCACCCTGCCCTGCCGCGCCAGCACATGCCGGCCGCGACTGGTGAAGACATGCAGCCGAAAGCGCGGGTGCGACAGCACCTCCGCTGCGCGCACCCCCAGGCGCTCTTCGATCTTCTCGCCGAAGGCGCGGCTGACGGTCGCAGCCGTCGGCATCTTCCCTGGGGCGTGTTCGTAGCGCTGGGTGATGTAGTCCTCGGCCAGTTGGGCCAGTGCCGCGTCGGCCCCGCCCTCGTGTTGCAGGCAGGCCGCCGCCATGCGCCAGGCGCCAATGGAAGCGCCCAGCAGGTGCACGGTCTGCCCCGCCTGGCTGCCTGGCCCTTGCAACCACTGGCCGAAGATGAAGCGATCCAGCGGGTTCAGCGTGATGCCCTTGGCGCCGCCTGCCGCGGCAGGGATCGCCCGCACGTCCTGCGCGCGCAGGCCGCGCTCGGCCAGCCAGGCCATGGCGCGCGGGCCGGCATGGATCAGAAGCGCCATACCAGGCCGGCGTTGAAGGTGGGCAGGGTCTGGCGCCAGGTCTGGGCGCCAGCGCCGAAGCCGTCGATGTCGGTGATGCGGCTGTCGTTGGCGGCGTCCCGCGCCAGCGCGTTCAGCACCGCCAGCCGCCACTGCAGTTCACGGCTGGCGCGCCACAGCAGGTAGGCGTCCAGCCGGCGGCTGGCGCTGCGGGTCTGGCGCTGCAGGTCGCTTTGCTGCACGGCAAAGCCGGGCGTGAGCACCAGGCTTGCGCCCGCGCTCAGGCGCGTGCCGGGCCAGTTGTAGTCCAGGCCCAGGCTGCTGCTCCAGGGCGCCTGGCCTTCCAGCCGCGCGTCGGGGTCGTCGATCTGGGCAACGCTGGACCGGTACAGCGACAGCGCCCCGCGCAGGCCCAGGCCCGGCAGCGGCCGGCCCTTCCATTCCAGCTCCAGGCCGCTGCTGCGGGCGCGACCCAGGTTGACCGGCCGCGAGACCCAGCGCGGCACGCTCGCCTCGGGCACGCTTTCCAGGGCGATACGGCGGCGGATCAGCCCGTCGATGTGACGCAGGAAGACGCTGGCGCCCACCACCCCGCCGCCTGCCAGCTGCGCTTCGTAGGCCAGGTCCAGATTGATGCTGCGCTCGGGCTTGAGTGCCGGGTTCCCGGCCACGTCGGCCGCGATCGGCGTGTTGCTGGTGGCGCGGTCATAGCTGCCGTTGAGCACGTAACGCGGCATCAGCAAGCCGGCATCGGGCAGACGTTCACTGCCGGCCAGGCTGGCGCGGAATACCTGCCGGCCCTTCGGATCCAGCGCATGCCGCAGGTTGAAGATGGGCAGCAGCGCCGCGCTGCGCGAGCTGCTCTGGCCCTGCGGCCCCCGGCTGTGCAGTTGCGAGAGCGTGGCGCGCAGGCCCAGCGCCACCGACCAGCCCGGCGCTGGATCCCAATCGTTCTGCGCAAACACCAGGCCACGGGTGGTGTGGGCCTGACTGCTGCGCCCCAGGCTGCCTGCGAGGCTCTCCACGCCGTCGTCGAACTGGCGGCGCAGGTCGCGCCGCTCACGCTCTTCCAGGTCGGCGCCGAGGCTGAGTGCATGGCCCTGCCGCCCCAGAGTCCAGGGCAGCCGCCACCGGGCACCCGCCAGGCGGCTGCCGTCGCGCTGGCTGGCGAGGCCTTCGCGCAGCGGCCGCAGCAAGCCGGTGGCGCTGACGGCCTGCGTGCGGCTGGCCTGTTGCCACAGGCTCGTCTGTGCGCTGGCCTTGAGCTCCAGGCGGTGGCCGCTGGGCCACTTGCGCACCCATTGCCCCTGCACGCGGGCTTGCTCCTGCACGATCTGGGAGGCCCACGCATCGTTGGCGCTGTAGGGCGCCGGGCCCGACAGCGCGGCGGTCTGGCGCTGGCCGCTGTTGTCCGTCTCGTTGCGCTGCGCAAAGCCTTGCAGCTGCAGGGTGTCGGTGGTGCTCAGCATCCAGTCGATGCGCGGCGCGAAGCTCAGACCCTGGCCCAGGCTGCGATCGGTGCCCGTCTGCGATTGGCGCGTCACCTCCCCCGCGGGCGTGCGCGAATCGCGCAGGCTGCGGCTGCCGGTTTCGGTGGCCGACCGGCTGACCGTCGCCGGCAGTTGCCAGCCCAGGCCGGCCTCTCGATCGCCCCAGGACAAGGACATCTGCCCCTGCGGCCGCACCGCGCGCCAGCCGGCCGTGGCGCGGGCCTCGCGCTGGCGCGAGCGCGGGCTGCTGCGCAGGATGACGTTGATCGTGCCGGCGGTGCCGCCGTATTTCGCCGACGGGCCCTTGATGATCTCGATGCGCTCGATGTCCGCAGGTGCCAGGCTCTCGAGCGTGAAGCCCGGCGGTGCCGGCTCGCCGTTGATCAGCACCAGCGTGTAGCCCTCGCCCAGGCCGCGCAGGCGGGGCGTTTCGCCGTCGATGGTGATGCCGGGCAGCCGTTGCAGCACGTCCAGCACGCTGGTGTCGCCCTGCGCGTCCAGCTCCTCGCGGCCGACGACCGTCATCGCGGCGGTACCCAGCCGTGCCTGCGCGTCCAGCCCCGGGCCCTGCACCACCACCTGCTGCACGGCGCGGTCGCCCGCCGCCGCGGCCGGTGGGCCGGGCTGAGCAGCGACAAGCCCAGCGGGCGCGAAGCTCAGCGCCCAGGCCAGCCCCGCCAGCCGGCGGCGCAGCTTCAGGGCCACGGCCCGCCACCCGGCGCGCCACGCGTCACCGGTCCCGGCCCATCAGCGCTTACCCTGCAGCTTGGCAAAGGCCGCCGCCATCGCGCTGCCGGCGGCCGGCTCGGGGGCACGGCCTGGGCCACGCGGTGCAGCCGGCCGTTCCCCACGGCCAGCCGGGCGGAAGCTGTTGTCCACCTTGTCGCGCGGGTTCTGCACCGGCGCGTCCAGCTTCATCGTCAGGCTCACGCGCTTGCGCGCCAGGTCCACCTCGAGCACGCGCACCTTCACCACCTGGCCAGTGCGCACCACCTCGCGCGCGTCGCTGACGAACTTGTTCGCCAGCTGGCTCACGTGCACCAGCCCGTCCTGGTGCACGCCCAGGTCGACGAAGGCGCCGAACTGCGCGACGTTGCTGACCGTGCCTTCCAGCACCATGCCGGGCTGCAGGTCCTTCAGGTCGGTGACGGCGTCGTTCAGCCGCGCCACCACGAAATCCGGGCGCGGGTCGCGGCCGGGCTTTTCCAGCTCGGCCAGGATGTCCTTCACGGTCACGGCGCCGAAGTGCCCGTCGGCAAAGGTCTCGGGCTTCAAGCCGCGCAGCACGGCCGTGTTGCCCATCAGCTCCTTCACCGGCTTGGCCGTGGCGGCCAGCATCTTCTGCACCACGGGGTAGGTCTCCGGGTGCACGCCTGTGAGGTCCAGCGGGTTGTCGCCGTCGCGGATGCGCAGGAAACCCGCCGCCTGCTCGAAGGTCTTCGGCCCCAGGCCGGTGACGTCCAGCAGCTGCTGGCGGTTGCGGAAGGCGCCGTGCGCGTCGCGCCAGCGCACGATGCTCGCGGCTACGGCCGGGCTGAGGCCCGAGACGCGTGCCAGCAGCGGCGCGCTGGCGGTGTTGAGATCCACGCCAACGGCGTTGACGCAGTCTTCCACCACCGCTTCCAGGCTCTTGGCCAGGCCGCTCTGGTTCACATCGTGCTGGTACTGGCCCACGCCAATGCTCTTGGGGTCGATCTTCACCAGTTCGGCCAATGGGTCCTGCAGGCGGCGCGCGATGCTCACCGCGCCGCGCAGGCTGACGTCCAGATCCGGCAGTTCCTTGCTCGCGAATTCGCTGGCGCTGTAGACGCTGGCGCCGGCTTCACTGACC
>JAIXZR010000286.1 GCA_027489455.1 Rubrivivax sp.
CCAGGTGGACGTGGCGCGCGGGCAGCAGGCCGCGCAGGCGCAGCCGGCCGGTTAGACCGCAGGGCAGGCAGCGGCCCGTGGCCTGCAGCGCCTGTGGCCATCCCCCTGCCGATACCCTGCGCGGCCATGGACAAGCTGCTGTGGGTGCTCTTGCCGATCGTGCTGGCCGCGGTTGCCGTGGGCGTGGCGGCCTGGCGCGGGCGCCTGCCGCCACGTCCGGTGCTGAACGTCGCCTTCAGCCTGCTGCTGCTGGCCTACCTGCTGGTCACTGCCGGCCTGGGCATCTTCTGGGTCGCCAACCAGCACCTGCCGGTGTTCGACTGGCATTACGTCTTCGGCTATGCCCTGCTGGTGCTGGTGGTGGTGCACCTGGGCTTCAACCTGCGCGCGGTGGTCTTCCACCTGCGGCGGCGGCCGGCCGTGCTGGCGGCGGCGCCGGCCCGCGGGCGCCGGCCGTGGCTGGGGGCCTTCGGGGTGCTGGGGCTGCTGGCGGCGGCCGGCGGTGGGTATGTGATCGGCCTGCGCCACGGGCGCACCGAACTGCGCATCGACACCGCCGCCGGCCCCGGCGGCGTGGCCTTGCCGCTGGCCGTGGTCGAGCGCTTCCACGAGTTTTCGGCCCACACGCGCAGCGGCGTGCTGCGCCGCGCGCCGGGGGCGGATTGGGGCGATCCGCCGCCACCCTTCAAGCCCGCGCGCCCGGTGCCGTGGCCGCCCGTGGCACTGCCAGCGGCGCGGCGTGCGCAGGCGCCCGGCGCGGGGTTCGATGTCCGCGCGCTGGCCGATGTGCTGTGGCACACCGCCGGCGTCAGCGCGCGCAGCGGCGGCATCCACTTCCGCACGTCGCCGTCGTCGGGTGCGCTGTTCGCCACCGAGCTCTACGTGCTGGTGCTGGACGTGCCCGGCATGCCCGCGGGTCTGTGGCATTACGACGTGCCCGGGCAGGCCCTGCAGCCACTGGCGGCGCCGGCCGCGGGCGCGGGCCTGCCGGGCCTGGGCGCGCTGCCGCCGGGCAGCCGGGCGCTGCTGGTGGCCACGGCCTTGTTCCGCCGCAGCGGCCACAAGTACCGCGACCGCACCTACCGCTACGTGCTGGGCGACCTGGGCCACGCGCTGGAGAACCTGCGCGCCGTGGCCCAGGCCGCGGGGGTGCGGGCCACGCTGCTGCAGGCCTTCGATGAAGCGCAGATCGCCGCGGCCCTGGGCATCGACGAAGCCGATGAAGGCGTGCTGGCCGCGGTGCTGCTGCAGGACCCGGCCGCGAGCGCGCTGCCGGCGCTGGATTCGGCGGCCTGGCAGCCCGCGGTCGGGGCCGTCGGGGGGGCCGCTGTGGGGGCTGAACACGCAGCCACCCCGCTGGGCATCACCGACGCCATCCACCGTGCCACCTCGCTGCGCACCCGCACGGCGCCAGCCTGCGGCCACGCCGCCCTGGCCTGGCAGGCAGCGCCGCGGCAGGCGGGCTGGCAGGCCCTGCCGGTGGCCAGCCGCCGGGCCGGCGACCCGCTGGCGCTGATCGCGCGGCGCCGCTCGGTGCGCCGCTATGCCGCTGCGCCGCTGCCGCTGGCCGACCTGGCCGCGCTGCTGGCGGCGATGGCCCAGCCCGGGCCGCTGCTGTCGGCGGCCGTGCGCATCGACGTGCTGGCGGCCCGCGTGGCGGGCCTGGCTGCGCTCGCCTGGCGCTATCACCCGGCTGCGCAGGCCCTCGAGCCCCGCACCCGCCCGGCTGACGACCTGAGCCGCCGCGCCCGCGCCGCCGGGCTGGACCAGGACGTGATCGGCGACGCCGCCGCGGTGCTGGTGCTGTCGATCGACCGGGCCGCCTGGGCTGCTGATCCCGCTGGCGCGGCGCGCGGCTACCGCCATGCCTTCATCGAAGCCGGGCTGGCCGGCGAGCGCGTCTACCTCGAAGCCGGCGCCCGGGGCCTGGGGGTGTGCGCCGTCGGCGCGTTCTACGACGACGAGGTGGCTGCCCTGGTGGGCGGCGATCCGGGCCGCGAATGGGTCGTGCACCTGGCAGCCGTGGGCGTGCCGGCTTGACGCGGCAGGGGTGCCGGCCAGGCCAGCCCGGGCGGCAGGGCCGCCCCGGTGGCTAAGGCGGCACCGCGGCGGGCGCTGCCGGCCCGGCCGTGTGGCGCTGCGCCCCGCCGCGGCCGGCCAGCTTGCCGCCGTACATGGCGGCATCGGCACGCTTGAGCAACTCGGCCAGCGCCGTGCTGTCCTGCGGCGCCAGGGCATAGCCCACGGTCATGCCCAGCGCCAGCGACAGGCCGTTGACTTCGAAGGGCTGCGCCACGGTCTGCAGCAGCTTGTGCGCCACGGCGGCGGCATCGGCTTCGCTGGCCAGCGGGCCGGCCAGCACGACGAATTCGTCGCCGCCCAGGCGGGCCACCACGTCCTGGCTGCGCACGCTGGCCTTCAGGCGCTGGCCCAGGGCCAGCAGCACGGCGTCGCCCGCGTCGTGGCCATGCTGGTCGTTGATGGGCTTGAAGTGATCCAGGTCGATCAGGAAGACCGCGTAGGCCTGGCCGGCGTCGCAGTGCGCCAGCAGGGGCTCGGCAGTGGCCTGCAGGCCGCGCCGGTTGAGCAGGCCGGTGAGCGCATCGGTGTGGGCGATGGTGGCCAGCAGGTCGCGCTCGCGGGCGGCCAGCTCGCCGGCCGTCTTGCTGGCCTGGGTGCGGGTGGCCAGCATCATCATCCACGTCATCAGCTCCACCAGGGTGCCGAACTGGAAGGCATGGCCGGTCCAGAAACCCATCGGCAGCAGACCGCGGTGCAGCAGGGTGAAGCACATCGCACAGGCGCCGAACACCGCCCAGCCCACCAGCAGGTAGCGCGCGGCCGCATCACCCGCCCGCGCCAGCCGCCAGGCGGTGGGCAGCGCCAGCAGCAGCGGGGCCGGGCTCAGCAGCACATTGACGACGTGGGCGCCGCGGTAGTCCAGCAGCCCCAGCGCAAACAGGCTCAGCGTGGCCAGCAGCACGGCCGCCAGGCCGCGCATGCAGCGGCTGAGCCAGGGGCTGCGCTGGCGCAGTTCGAGCACGGCGTCCACGTACATGAAGGCGCTGCCCAGGCCCATTAGCCCGGCCAGCAGCGTGAGCTTCTGGCTGGCCCAGTCCACCTCGCCCCACAGGTGCTGCACGCCCAGCCCCTGGTAGCTGAAGAAGAAGACTGCCGTGCCCAGCACATTGAGCGAATACCAGACGTGCGTCGCCTCGCGCAGCGCCCGGCCCTGCGACAGCGCATAGACCAGCAGGCAGAACAGCGCACCGCCCAGGCTGCCCTGCAGCAGCTGCTCGCGCGATTCCTGCAGCCAGAAGGCTTCGGGCCTTTCCAGTCGGATCGGCAGGATCATGCTGCCCGTGGTGCGGACCACGCCCGTCAGCCGGTAGCGCTGGCCTTCCTGCAGCAGCAGCGGCACGGCAAAGGCGCGGCTGGCCACGGCGCGCTGGCTGTAGCGATGGTGGTCGCCCAGGGTCCACGTGTGGCGCTGGCCGTCGGTGCCCTCGAGCGCCAGCTCCACGTGGTCGAGCGAGGGGTAGTCGATCTCCAGCATCCAGGCGCCGCCCCCGCCCGGGGCCACCACCCAGTCCAGCTGCAGTGCCACCGGCCGGGGCTGCGGGCCCAGGTTGCCTTGCGTGGCCGGGGCGGCTCGCCAGCCGGCCGGGTCGTCAGGCAGCGCGGCCAGGCGGGTGTCGTCGGGCAGGCCGGTGCGCACGCGCAGCGCTTGCCACACGGCCTGCGCCGACACCTGCGGGCCCAGCTGCAGCAGCGCCGGTGGGGGCTCGGCCCTGGCTGGCGTGCCCACCAGGCCCAGTAGCAGCCACAGCCACGCCCACGCCCAGGCCCAGGCCCACCGCACGCGCGCAGCGGTGGGCAAGCCTGGGCAGATGTGGCGCACCACCCGAGGACTATCGGCCAGGCCGGGCCGGCCTGTAGGGGGGGGTGGCGCCGGCGCCACTGCGCGGCGGCCCGATGGCGCCAGTCTGGCAGGGCTACGATCCCCGGCGATGGACGGCGGCCCCTTCGACGATGCACGCTAGCCCGCCGCGCGATGGCACGGCGGTGCTCTGGATCATTCCTGCCGTTTACTTCGTCTTCGTGGCGGCGGAATTCGCGCTGATGACGCACCTCGCCCTGCAGGCCACGGCCGATGGCCGATCGGCGCTGGCGGTGGGCCTGCTCAGCTCGGCGCTGTGGGCCGGCATCCTGCTGGCCAGCGGGGCGGCGCATGCCGTGGTGCAGCGGCTGGGGCATGCGCGCGTCTTCATCGCCGCCACCGCACTGGCCTGCCCGGCCACGGCGTCGGTGGCCCTGCATGCCCACTTTGGTGGCTGGCTGGCGGGGGTCTTCGTGCTGGGCCTGGGCGGCGGGCTGGTGTGGGTGGCCGGCGAAGCCTGGCTGGCCGAAGCCGCGCCGCCGGCGCGGCGCGGCTTCTTCGTGGGCCTGTTCGAAACCGCGGTGGGCCTGGGCCTGATGGTGGGCCCGGCCGGGGTGCCGCTGATGGCCTGGGCTGGCGTGCCCGTGCCGCTGGCCAGCACGGTGCTGATGCTGGGCGCGGTGGCGGCCAGCCTGCTGCTGCGCGGCAGTGCCGCCCCAGCCCGCCTGGCCGCGGCCGCGCCGGGCGCGCCGGTGCCGGCCTGGCGCGCACTGGCGCTGCCGCTGTGCGGCGTGGCGGTGCTCAGCGGGCTGATGGAAAGCGGCGTTTCCGCGCTGCTGCCGTCGATCGCGATGCGCCTGGGCGCGACGCTGGAATCCGCGGCCTGGCTGGGGGCGGTCATCGGTGCCGGCAGCGCCCTGCTGCAACCCCCGGCCGGCCACCTGGCCGACCGCTTCGGCACGGCCCGCATCACGCTGGCGGCCTGGGGCGTGCTGCTGCTGGCCACGGGCGTGCTGCTGGTCGCCGCCCACGATCCGGGCCGCGTGCTCTGGGCCGTGGGCTTCACCCTGGGCGGTGTGGGCGGGGCGGTGTACACGCTGATGATCGTCGAGCTGGGCCACCGCCTGGCCGGCGGTGCGCTGGTGCGCGCGATCGGCCTGCTGGTGACGGCCTACGCGCTGGGCACGGCCGCGGGCCCCCCGCTGGGCGGGCTGCTGTTCGACCATGGCGGGCTGGCGGCACTGGCCACCGCGCTGCTGCTGCTGGCCGCCGCCGGCGGGTGGGCCAGCCTGCGCGGGCTGCGGCCACCCCCGCGCTGAGGCGCGCGCGGCGATCACCGGGCAGCCTGCACGCCGCGCGCGCCGCGCGCGCTCAAGTCATCGTGGCGTCATCCGATACCCCGCACAGCCGCCGAGTCGTTGCTGAATCCGGCGCGCCAACCCACCGCACTGCACCACCCCACCGTTAGGACCAGCCCATGGCCCTGGAAAGACTGTCGATCGCCGCCCGCCTGGGCCTTTTGCTGGCCCTGTTTGCCGTGCTGGGCGCCGTGCTGGCGACCTGGGCCCTGCGCGAGATCCACCAGACGCGCAAGGAATCCGCGCGCTCGGCCGAGGTGCTGACGCCGCAGCTGCTGCGCATCACCGAGATGGAGCTCACGCTCACGCGCATCTCGCTGCAGGCGCGGCATGCCATCCTGGCGCGTACGCCCGAAGAGCTGCAAGGCGCACTGAAGGACATCGACAAGCAGGCCGTCGTGCTGAACGAGCTGGCCGGCGCCCTCGAAGCCGCGATCTCCACGCCGGAAGGGCAGGCCCAGTTCCAGGACGTGAAGAATCGCAAGGCGGCCTTCTGGCAGCAGGCCGGCGTCGTCGTCAAGCACGTGCAGGAAGGCCAGAAAGACGCCGCCTTCGCGCACCTGGTGGACCACGTGGTGCCGGCGCGCGACGCCTGGCTGCAGGCCATGGCCGCGCAGCGCGACTTCCAGCGCCAGCTCCTGCTGGGCAGCATGAAGTCCAGTTCGGCCCGGGTGGACGCCGCCGAATACGCCCTGTACGCGCTGCTGGCGCTGCTGACGCTGGGCAGCGCGGGCTGCTTCATGCTGGCGCGCTGGATGATCCGCGCCCGCGCCGAGCGCGCCGCGGGCGTGGCCCGGGCCATCGCCGGCGGCGACCTGACGATCAAGGTGCACGCCAGCCGGCAGGACGAATTCGCGCCGCTGTTCGTGGCCCTGGACAGCATGCACACCCGCCTGGTGGACGTGGTGGGCCAGGTGCAGGCCGGCGCACGCCAGGTGGCTGCGGCCAGCGCCAACATCACGCAGGACAACGCCGACCTGCACCTGCGCACGCAGGGCCAGGCCAGCAGCCTGCAGCAGACGGTGGCGTCGATGGACCAGATCAACGCCACCGTGCAGAACAACGCCCAGGCCGCGCGCCAGGCGGCCGATCTGGCCGGCACGGCCACCGCCGTCGCTGCCAAGGGTGGTGAAGTCACCGCCAAGGTGGTGGCGACGATGGACGACATCGCCGCCAGCGCGCGCCGCATCGCCGACATCATCAGCGTGATCGACGGCATTGCCTTCCAGACCAACATCCTGGCGCTGAACGCGGCCGTGGAAGCCGCCCGCGCCGGCGAGCAGGGCCGTGGCTTTGCCGTCGTGGCCAGCGAGGTGCGTGCGCTGGCCGGGCGCAGCGCCGAGGCAGCGCGCCAGATCAAGGACCTGATCAACACCAGCGTGGACAAGGTGGAGGGCGGCACGCAGCTGGTGGCCGAAGCCGGCGCGACGATGAACGAGATCGACGCCCAGGTGCGGCGCGTGGCGGGGCTGATCTCGGAGATCACCGCCGCCACCGTCGAGCAGAGCACGGGCATCGAGCGCATCAGCCGCGCGGTGGCCGATCTCGACGGCGCGACGCAGCAGAACGCGGCCCTGGTGCAGCGCAGCGCCGACGCCACCACCAGCCTGCGCGACGAAGCGCAAGTGCTGGTGCAGTCGGTGGGCACCTTCAGGCTGGCGCCGCACTGAGCCGCGCTGGGGGCGCGGGTTCCGATCTCTGCCGCTTGCACAATCTGGCCCAAGTCAACCTTGGGGTGCCGTGTGCGCAGAGTCGTTTTCAACCAGAAGGGTGGTGTCGGCAAGTCGACGATCACCGTCAACCTGGCGGCGATCGCCGCCGCGGCTGGCCAGCGCGTGCTGGTGGTGGACCTGGACCGCCAGGGCAATGCCAGCCGCTACCTGATCGGCGACGCGGTGCCGCCGGCGGGCACGGGCACGGCGGCCTTCTTCGAGCAGTCGCTGAAGTTCAGCGTGCGCGAGCACAAGCCGGTGGAGTTCATCGTCGGCACGCCGTTTGAGCGGCTGCACCTGATGCCGGGCTCGGCCGAGCTCGACGAGCTGCACGGCAAGCTGGAAAGCCGCGCCAAGGTCTACAAGCTGCGGCGCGCGCTGGAGGCGCTGGCCGACGACTACGACGAGGTCTGGATCGACACGCCGCCGGCGCTGAACTTCTACACGCGCTCGGCGCTGATCGCCGCCGACAGCTGCCTGATCCCGTTCGACTGCGACGCCTTCAGCCGCGCCGCGCTGTACGAGCTGATGCACAACGTCGAAGAGCTGCGCGACGACCACAACGAGGCCCTGCATGTCGAAGGCATCGTCGTCAACCAGTTCCAGCCGCGGGCCAGCCTGCCGCAGCGCACCGTGCAGGAGCTGATCGACGAAGGCCTGCCGGTGCTGCAGCCTTACCTGGGCAGCAGCGTGAAGGTGCGCGAAAGCCACGAACGCGCGCTGCCGCTGGTGCACCTGGAGCCGCGCCATCCGCTGACGCAGGCCTACCAGGCGCTGTACGACAGCCTGGCCTGATCGCCGGAAGTCGCGCCGCCGCCCGGTCAGCGCGGGCCCGCGGCGGAGGCTTCGGCCGCGGGTACCGGCGCGGCGCGGCGGGCTTCGATCTCCAGCGGCGCCAGCGTTTCGAAGCCGCCCGTGCTGTGCAGGCGCAGCGCCAGGCGCTCGTCGGGCGGCTGGCCGCGCAGCTCGGCGCTGTAGCGGTGCGTGACGGTGCGCGTCTCGCTGCCCATGCTTTGCTGGGTGCGGGTCTCGAACAGCAGCCCGGCCGGGCTGGCGCTGGCGTTCTCGATGCCGCGCGGCACGCGCAGGAAGCTGGCGGTGCCCGTCAGCACCCCGGCGTGGCGCTGGAAGACGAAGCGCTCCTCGTGCCGGTCGCCCCAGGCATAGCGCACCTGTGCCTGCCAGGTGCCGAGGTAGGGCGCGGCCACGTCGGCCGCCGCACTTGCCGTGGTGCCCGATGCCGCCCCGGCGGCGGCACCGGCTGTCGGGGCCGCTGCTGGCCAGGGCCGCCAGGCGGCCAGGGCCAGCCCGATCAATGCCGCCGCGGCGATCGCAGCCGGCACCTGCCAGCGCGTTCCGCCAGCAGCGGTGCCCGGTGGCGCAGCGGCGGGTGCGGCCAGGCCGATGGCATCGACCAGCTTGGCCACGTCGGCCTGCCAGTGCGTGTCGCTCAGGCTCAGTGCGTTGCGGCGCGCCAGGGGCTTGAGCGGGTCGGGCAGCTCGGCTTCGGCGGGCATGCTGGCGCCCGGCAGCAGCACCGGCAGCACGCGCGCCGGGCTGGCGAGGGCGGCGGCCACTTCCAGCCGCACGATGTCGCCGGGGTCGTCGATGCGGCGCGCGGTGTTCGCGGTGGGGCCGGCCCAGCGCGGGCCGATCAGCACCACCACAGCCTGCGCCGCGGCCAGGCGCTGGGCGATGGCCTGGACGAAGTCCTCGCCCAGCGCGATGTCCTGCACATCGCGGAACACGCTGGCCGGCCCCAGCCGCGTGTGCAGCGCGCGCTCGAGCGCTTCTTCCAGCCGGCCCGCATAGCCGGCGGCGTCGTCGCGCCGGTAGGAGATGAAGACGCGCTCGGCACCGTGCCTCATGGCAGCATCCCGGTCATGGCGCGAACCTCGGCCGCACGCTGGGCCGGCACGGCGCCCGCCGGCGGGGCCTGCCCGGCCAGCAGCACACGCAGGCCGGCTTCGACGCTGTCGATCAGCGGCAGCGGGCTGGCCGGCTGCAGCGCGCGCGCCATGCCGGCCAGGCCGGCGCCGCCGACGATCAGCGCCTGCGCGCCACTGCGCGCCGCGGTCTCGATGGCTGGCAGCAGGTGGGCGCGCGCCAGGGCGGGGTCGGCGCGCAGCTCGGCGCCGCTGGGGGCCACGGTCTCGATGTGCACCAGCGCCGGCCCGTAACCCAGCGCCTGCGCCAGGCGCTGCAGCATCGGCCGCCAACGCGCGCCGCCGGTGACGATGCCGAAGCGCCCGTGCCGGGCGGCTTCGATGAAGGCCGCCTCGGCCAGGCCCGTCACCGGCACCGGGCTGGATTCGCGCAGCGCGAACAGCCCCGGGTCGCCGAAGCAGCCGATCAGCACCGCATCGGGCGCCTCGTCGGCCGGCCCGTGCGCGGCCTGCGCCCAGGCCTGCAGCACGGCGTGGGCGGCCACGGCATGGCTGGCTTCGCAGGCGATGTAGGGCGCACCGAAGGCGGCGGTGCGGGCCGTCAGCGTCACGCCCGGCGGCAGGGCCGCGCCCAGGTGCCGGGCCAGCAGCTCGGTGACGTCGGCCGTGGTGTTGGGGTTGATCAGCAGCAGGCGGCGCATGGCGGCATCGGCGTGGGGCGGGCCCGGGCCAGGGGGCCAGGGATCGACGAGGGTGGGGCGGAATCGTGGCACGTTTCGTGCCTCTTTGGCCGTCGCCGCCCGGCCATGTCGCGCCGGGCCATGACGCAGGAGAAGAGAGCATGCAACGTCGACATCTGCTGGCCGCTGGCGCAGCCGCCTGGCTGGGCGCGCCGGGCCTGGCCAGCGCCCAGGCCGCCTGGCCCACGCGCGGCCCCATCAAGCTGATCGCCCAGTACCCGCCCGGCGGCCTGGTGGACACCGTGGCGCGGCTGATGGCCCCGCACCTGTCGCAGGCCCTGGGCCAGACCGTGGTGGTGGAAAACCGCCCCGGCGCCGGTGGCCTGATCGGCACCGATTTCGCGGCCCGGCAGCCGGCCGATGGCTATTCGCTGCTGGTCAGCCATGCTTCGGTGCACGTCTATGCGGCGGCCACGCGCAAGAGCCTGCCTTTCGATCCGGTGGCCGATTTCACGCACCTGGGCATGCTGGTGGAAGCGCCGATGCTGCTGCTGGTGCGCAAGGCCTCGCCCTACCAGACGCTGGCGCAGTACGTGACGGCGGCCAAGACTCAGCCGGTGCGCTACGGCAGCTCGGGCATGGGCAGCGCCAACCACCTGTACGGCGAGCTGCTGAAGATGGAAGGCCCGGCGCCCGAGCACGACCACGTGCCCTACCAGGGCAGCGCGCCGGCGATGCAGGATCTGCTGGGTGGCCAGATCGACGGCGTCTTCGACCCCGTCACCACCAACGTCGCCGCGCTCAAGGCCGGCGCCATCCGGGCGCTGGCGGTGTCCACGCCGCAACGCCTGACGGCGCTGCCCGACATCCCCACGTTCGCCGAGCAGGGCTTCCCTTCGCTGACCGGGTCGCAGTGGCTGGGGCTGTCGGGGCCGAAGAACCTGCCGGCGCCGATCGCGCAGCGCCTGAGCGCGCTGATCCCCGAGCTGCTGGCCAAGCCCGACGTGATGTCCAAGCTCGAGGACGTCCAGACCCTGCCGCGCAAGGTGCCGGTGATGGGCGAGGACTTCAACAAGCTGATCCGCCAGCAGATCGCCACCTGGACGGCGGTGGCGCGCAAGGCCAAGGTCGAGGTGGTGGGTTGAGGCCGCTGCGCCGGGGCAGGATCACGGGCTCGCGGCGCAGAATCCGGCGATGACCGAAGTCGACTTCCACGCCATCACCGCCTACCAGCGCTACAAGCTGATGGCCAGCCTGATCGTGCCGCGGCCGGTGGCGCTGGTCACCACGCTGGGTGCCAATGGCGTGGCCAACGCCGCGCCGTTCTCGATGTTCAACATGGTGGGCGAAGACCCGCCGCTGGTGATGATCAGCCTGAACCGCCTGCACGACGGGCGCTTGAAGGACACCGCCGCCAACATCCTGCACAACGGCGAATTCGTCGTGCACCTGTGCGACGAGGCCATCGGCCGCCAGATGCACGACTGCGGCCAGGCCTTCCCGCCCGAGGTGAGCGAGCTGCAGGCCGTGGGGCTGACGGCGCTGCCCTCGCACACCGTGCGCCCGCCGCGCATTGCCGAAGCGCCAGTCGCTTTCGAATGCGTGCTGCACGAAAAACTGGAGACCGACAGCCGCTATGTCTTCTTCGGCCGCGTGCTGTGGATGGCTGCGCGCCAGGGGTTGGTGGATACCGATGCCTGGCGCGTGAACCTGCAGACCTACACGCCCGTGGCGCGCTTCGGCGCGAGCTTCTACATCCGCTGTGGCGACCGCTTCGCGATGGCCGACGCGCCCGGCCAGGCGGTGGCGGCGGAAACGGCGATCGACAAGCTCTGAGCCCCGGGCCCAGCGGGATCAGCCGGCAGGCAGCGCCCAGTCGTAGCGCACCTCGGCGCTGACCGCGCCGTCGGGCCCGAAGCTGCGCTCGGCCACGTGCAGGCTGCGTCGCACCCCGCCGGGGGTGGGGGCCTGCGCCAGCACCACGAGCGTCGAGCAGCGCGTGCCGTAGACCGCGCGGCCGGGGTCGTCGCCGGCGATCCGGATGAAGACCGGCGAGAGCTGCCGCTCGCGCAGCAGCGGCAGCCCGGTGTCGGGCAGCAAGGCGTCGTCGGCCGCTTCGCGGTCGCCCAGGGCGTGCCAGGCCGCGGCCTGCAGCTGGGGCAGGTCCTGCGCGCCTGCCAGCATCTGCGCCAGTTGCTGCTTGAGCTGCTGCAGCTTGGGCCAGGGCGTGTCCAGCGCCGCGTTCGACACGCCGTGCACGCCGTGGCCCACGGCCTGCTGCTGCCACTGCGGGCGGTTGCTCAGCCAGTGCACCGGGGCCGTGCTGGCCAGATCGGTGTAGAGCAGGTTGAAGCCATTGCGCGCCGGCTCGGCCAGGGCCTGCAGGGCGTCTTCGGCCGCCCAGGGCGCGCCGGCCCGCAGCCACATCGGCACCAGCGCGCCGCGCGATGGCGAGACCGGCAGCATGTGCCCGGGCTCGCGCACGTTCGTCACCCAGGCCAGGCGGCCGGCCTCCGTCAGCCCCAGCCAGGTGCCGCCGGCGGCGAGATCGCGGCCCGCCAGCAGCCTGGGCTGGCCGGCCTGGCGCGGCCACCAGGCCATCGCGGCGGCCGGCCGGTCGAAGGCTTCGTCGCGGTTGGCCAGCAGCACGAAGGGGAAGCGGTCACTCTGGCCGATGGCGAAGGCAGCAAGGCACATGGCGGGCGGGAAGGATGCGGCAGCGCTGGCGGGGCAGCGCGGAGGGCGCAAAGCCTACACGCTTCAGCGCCGCCGGCCCTGCCGGCCCCGGCACTTGACGGTGCGCACGAAGAAATCCGCGGGCTTGGTCTTCACCCAGGCCAGGAAGGTCTGCAGCTCGGGGTGCGCCAGCAGGGCGTCGACGGTGGCGTACTGCCGTGCCAGCTGCGTTTCCGACAGCAGGGCGTGGATCTGCCGGTGGCAGATGCGGTGCAGGTATTCCGTCTGGCGCCCGCCCTTGCACTTGGGCACCAGGTGATGCGCGTCGCGCTGTGCGGGCGGGATGGGCCGCTCGCACAGCGGGCAGACCAGCGGTTCCTGCCCGGCCATGCTCAAGGGCCCGCCAGCGTGTCCCCACCGGCATCCCCGCCGGCTTCGTCGCCGGCCGGCGCCAGGCCAGGCCGGCGGTGCGACAGCGCGTTGCGGATGAACTGCTTTTCGTAGTGCCGGTTGCGCCGGCTCTTCTTGGCCTGTGCGCGCTGGCCCTGGCGCTTGTCGACGACCAGCTCGCCCAGGCGGCTGAGGTCGGCGAGGTCCTGGATGTCGCGCGGGGAATTGCGGCGGGGCATGGGGCGGGGCAGCAGGGCGGTGGCGGGGCCTGCGTTATCGCACCGCTGGCCGCGCCGCGCTGCTGGCGGGGCTTCGCCCCGTTGCAACCGGGCCGCTGGCCGGGCTCAAGGCCGGGCTTCGGCTGCCGCCAGCGCTTCGCCCAGATAACGCAGCAGCTCGCGTGCGCCGCGCCGCGGCAGCCCGGCGGGGTGCTGCCAGCCGGCGGGCGCGAATTCCAGGCCCAAGTGCTGGCGCAGCAGGTGTTCTGCATCGGCTTCCGGGCCCTGGCGCGCGGCGTCGAACCAGGCCTGCAGCGCCTGGCGAACGGCCGGCGCCAGGCGTGCTGTCGATTGCGCCAGGCGCTCGGCTTCCCCGCCCGGGCCGCTGAAGAGATCGGCGTCCTGGCCGTAGGTTTCCATCAGCCACCGTCGGCCGGCTTGCAGCAG
>JAIXZR010000162.1 GCA_027489455.1 Rubrivivax sp.
CGACATGAAGTCCTCGATGTCGTTGCCGCTGGTGAAGATGCCCGGCTGGCCCGTGATCAACACCGCGCGCACGGCGTTGTCGGCCTTGGCAGCGGCCAGCGCGTCGGTCATGGCCTGGTGCAGCGCCACGGTCAGCGCGTTCCTCTTCTCCGGCCGGGCGATCTCGATGCTGGCCACACCGTTCAGGACGGCGGTCTTGATGCTCATGGTCGTGTCTCCTGTGAGGCGCTGGTCTTCAGACGCGTTCGATGATGCCGGCAGCACCCTGGCCCATGCCCACGCACATCGTCACCATGCCGTACTTCTGGTTCGTGCGGTGCAGCGCATGCACCACCGTGGCGGCACGGATGGCGCCGGTGGCGCCCAGCGGGTGGCCCAGGGCGATGGCGCCGCCCATCGGGTTGACGCGCGCCGGGTCCAGGCCCACGGTGCGGATCACGGCCAGCGCCTGCGCGGCGAAGGCTTCGTTCAGCTCCACCCAGCCGATGTCGGCGAGGTTGAGACCGGCGTACTTCAGCGCGGCCGGGATGGCCTCGATCGGGCCGATGCCCATGATCTCCGGCGCCACGCCGCGCGCGGCGTAGCTGACGAAGCGAGCCAGGGGCTTCAGGTCGTAACGCTTGATGGCGGCTTCCGACGCCAGGATCAGCGCGCCCGCGCCGTCGCTGGTCTGGCTGCTGTTGCCGGCCGTCACGCTGCCCTTGGCGGCGAACACCGGGCGCAGCCTGGCCAGGCCTTCGCGGCTGGTGTCGGGGCGCGCGCCTTCGTCGAGCTTGACGGTGCGGGTCTTGGTGCTCACCTCACCGGTGGCCAGGTTCGGGAAACGGTCCACCACGTCGATGGGCGTCATCTCCGCGTCGAAGTGGCCCGCGGCCATCGCGGCCAGCGCCTTCTGGTGGCTGGCCAGCGCGAAGGCGTCCTGGTCTTCGCGGCTCACCTTCCACTGCGCGGCCACCTTCTCGGCCGTCAGGCCCATGCCGTAGGCGATGCCGACGTTCTCGTCCTTGGCAAACACCTCGGGGTTAAAGCTGGGCTTGTTACCACCCATCGGCACCATGCTCATGCTTTCGGCACCGCCGGCGATCATCACGTCGGCTTCGCCCACGCGGATGCGGTCGGCCGCCATCTGCAGCGCCGTGAGGCCACTGGCGCAGAAGCGGTTGACGGTGACCCCGCCCACGCCATGCGGCAGGCTGGCCAGCACCATCGCGGCGCGCGCCATGTTCATGCCCTCCTCGCCTTCGGGGAAGCTGCAGCCGATGATGGCGTCCTCGACGGCCTTCGGGTCCAGGTTCGGCACCTGGGCCAGGGCGCTGCGCACGGCGGCGACCAGCAAGTCGTCAGGCCGCGTGTTGCGGAAGTAGCCGCGGCCGCTCTTGCCGATGGGGGTGCGCGTGGCGGCGACGATGTAGGCGTCTTGAACTTGTTTCATGTCAGTGTCCTTCTCGTTCGCTTCGCGATCAGTTGCGCACAGGCTTGCCGGTTTGCAGCATGCCCATGATTCGCTCCTGGCTCTTCGGGTGCTCCAACAGGCTGCAGAAGGCCTTGCGCTCCAGCGTCATCACGTATTCCTCGGTCACCAGGCTGCC
The DNA here is from genome assembly GCA_027489455.1 of Rubrivivax sp. Taxonomy (GTDB): domain Bacteria; phylum Pseudomonadota; class Gammaproteobacteria; order Burkholderiales; family Burkholderiaceae_C; genus Rubrivivax. The sequence goes on from JAIXZR010000162.1 coordinate 1,590, forward strand.
GGCATCGACGTCGCCGCCGCAGACCGCTGACGCAATCAGCGCGCTGATGTGGAAGTCGTGCGCGCTGATGAAGCCGCCGTCGCGCATATTGGCCAACTGGCCCTTGATCGTGGCGATGGCGCTGCGGCCGGCCACCGGGAACATCGCCTTCGTCGGCGCGCGGTAGCCGCTGTCGGCCATGGCCTTGGCCTGGGCGCAGGCCACGAACAGCAGTTCGTCCTTGTGCGGCACGATCACGTCGCTCCACAGCAGGTAGCCCAGCTTGCGGCTTTCGATCGCGCTGGTGCCCACCTTGGCCATCGCGGCGTTGGTGAAGCCGTCGGTGACGAACTTCATGACGTCGGCATTGGCATTCGCGGCGTTGGCCATCTCGGCACCGCGGCGCGCGATGTAGGCCAGGCCGCCACCGGCCGGCACCAGGCCTACGCCCACTTCCACCAGGCCAACATAGGTCTCCATCGCGGCCACGCGCTTGGCGGCATACACCGCCATCTCGCAGCCGCCGCCCAGGGCGATGCCACGCATCGCAGCGACCACCGGCACGCTGGCATAGCGCATGCGCAGGAAGGCGTCCTGCAGCTTTTTCACCTCAGGCTCGATGCCCTTGGCGCCGGACTTCATGAAGACCGGCATCAGCGCTTCCAGGTTCGCGCCAGCCGAGAACACGTCGTCGGGCGACCAGATCACCAAGCCCTTGAACTGCGCTTCAGCAATCTCGATGGCCTTCAGCAGCGCTTCCACCACCAGCGGGCTGATGAGGTGCAGCTTGGCGGTAATGCTGAGGATGGCGACCTCGCCGTCCAGCGTCCACACCCGGGCTTCGTCGTTCTTGTAGAGCTCGGTACCCGACTGCAGCGGCGCAACGGCACCCGCGCCCACCACGCTTTCGCGGAAGTGCTGGCGCTGGTAGACCGGCAGGGTGCTGGGTGCCACGAAGCGGGCGTGCGCCGCGCTCCACGAACCTTCGGGCTGGTGCACGCCGCCATGCGCGGGCACGGCCCCTTCGAACACCCAGTTCGGCAGCGGCGCCGGGCTCAGCGCCTTGCCGGCGGCTATGTCTTCCTTCACCCAGTTCGCCACCGTCAGCCAGCCCGCGGCCTGCCACAGCTCGAACGGGCCCTGCTGCATGCCGAAGCCCCAGCGCATGGCGAAGTCCACGTCGCGCGCGCTGTCGGCGATATCGCCCAGGTGCACAGCGGCGTAGTGGAAGGCGTCGCGCAGGATGGCCCACAGGAACTGCGCCTGCGGGTTCTTGCTCTCGCGCAGCAGCTTCAGGCGCTCGGCCGGCGGCTTCTTCAGCATGCGGGCGACGATCTCGTCGGCCTTGCCGCCCGCCGGAACATAGTCCTGCTTGGCAGGGTCCAGGCGCAGGATGTCCTTGCCCACCTTCTTGTAGAAACCGGCACCCGTCTTCTGGCCCAGCGCGCCCGCGGCGATCAGCCCCTGCAGCACCGGC
>JAIXZR010000119.1 GCA_027489455.1 Rubrivivax sp.
CATGGCCACGGTCATCCACGGTCTGAAGCGCGCCTGTGATGCGGCGCAGGCCGAGCTGGGCATCAGCGCCAGCCTCATCCTGTGCTTCCTGCGCCACCTGAGCGAAGAAGCGGCTTTCGAGACCCTGGAACAGGCGCTGCCCTACCGCCAGCACTTCATCGGCGTGGGCCTGGACAGCAGTGAGCGCGGCCACCCGCCCGAAAAATTCGCCCGCGTGTTCGCGCGTTGCCGCGAACTCGGCCTGCACCTCGTGGCGCATGCGGGTGAAGAAGGCCCGCCGGAATACATCTGGAACGCGCTGGACGTGCTGAAGGTCGAGCGCATCGACCACGGCGTGCGCTGCGTGGAAGACCCGGCCCTGGTGCAGCGCCTGGCGCAGGACCGCACGCCGCTGACGGTGTGCCCGCTGTCGAACGTGAAGCTCTGCGTCTACGGCACCATGGCCCAGCACCGCCTGCCGGAACTGCTGGCGGCGGGCCTGTGCGCCACCGTCAACAGCGACGATCCGGCGTACTTCGGCGGCTACATGAACGACAACTTCATCGCCACCTTCGAAGCCCTGCCGCAGCTGGGCGCGCAGGACGCCTACCGGCTGGCGGCCAACAGCTTCGACGCCAGCTTCGCGCCAGCGGCCGCCAAGGCGCGCTGGCGCGCCCAGCTGGACGCCTGCTTCGCGGCCGCGGGCGCCTGAGACCCGGGCGCGGCGCAGCGTCAGCGCCGGATCTCGCGCCAGGAATTCTTCTGCGGGTCGATCGCGCGGCTGCCGTCGCTTTCACGCGTGATGATGTTGCCGCGGTCGTCGCGCAGGGTGTAGCGCAGCGTCTGGCCATTGGCCGTCAGCACCGTGTTCACGCCCGAGCTGAGGGCCATCGACGACAGCAGGCTGCTGACGAAGGTGGCCCCGGCGAAGCGGTCGCCAGTCGTCACGTCCACCAGCACCAGGCGTGAGCTGGCCGAGCAATCGGCGCCGCCGGCGCGGTTGGTCACCACCGCCACGGCGCCATAGGCCAGACTGGGCCGGGTGTTGACCTGTTCACCGGCCGGCAGGTCCAGGTACCAGCCGCGCTGCGTGGCCCAGTCTACCGCCGTGCCCGTGACGGTGCCGGCGCCAGCAACGTTCAGCACGCGCTGGGCCAGTGTCGCGCGGGCATTGCCCAGCGGGCTGCCATCGGCGATGGCATAGATGCTCTGCACGCCGCTGCGGCCGAAGTCGGTGATGTCCAGCAGCCGCCCGGTACCCAGCACCACCACGCGCTGGTTGCGCCAGGCCAGCAGCTCGGGGGCAGACGTCACCGGCTGGGCGTTGCCGCCAGCGTCGCGCAGCTGGGCGACGCGGTTCACTGCGCCTGTGGCACCGGCAGCCAGGCTGAGATCGAAGCGCCAGACATTGCCCAGCAGATCGCCGCCGTAGACATAGCGCACCGTGCCGTTGGATTCGGCATAGGGCGAGAAGTGCGCAAAGCCGCCCTCGGCGCCCAGGCTGCCTTCGCTCGTCACGTATTCCTTCAGCACGTCGCCGGTGGCGGGGTCCAGCACCCACAGCCGGCCGCGGCCGTCGAAAGTGCTGTTGTAGCCCGAGCTCACCAGCACCACCGATCCGCCGCCGGCCAGCCGCACGATCGCCGGCCGGCCCACGCTCTGGCCCATCTTGGCCGCGGTGACGGTGTCGCCGGCGCGGGGGAACTCCCACTTCACCTTGCTGGCCAGCGTGGCTTCGTTCAGGCCGCGCGGCTGTGTCACGTCGATGGCGAAGTAGCCGCGGCCGCCGGCGCCTAGGCCCGACACCAGCAGCTTCATGCCGCTGCTGGTGCGGCGGATCACTGGCGTGCCGTCGGATTGCGTGCGGAAGCTCCAGCCGCGCGCGGTGGTGCGGCCCAGCTCATTGAGCTTCAGGCCGGGCACGTAGGCCCAGAGCTCGGCGCCCGGGTTGGCCGCTGTGGTGTCGAAGGCATGCAGCATGCCTTCGCCGGTGTTCAGGTAGGCGACACCGGTCTCGCGGTCGACGACGGGCTCGGCACTGATCACCGCCCCCAGCAGCGACCGCCTCGTACGAAAGCGCGTGCCTTCGCCGCTGCGGTCGCCTCGCAGGTAGGCCATGACGTTGGCCGTCGGGCCCCAGGCGCCGGAGGGGTTGACGCGGCTGCCGACGGCGGCTTCGCTGAACGAGACGCCGGCCGTGCCCGACCAGCTGGCGATGACGCGGCTGGTCCAGGGCCGCGCGGCCAGAAGATCGGCAGCGCTCCACAGCGGGCTGGCGCCCACTGCGCCGGTGGCCGGGTTCAGGCTGCGCGCTTCCAGATCGCCGGCCCAGCCCGCGGGGTTGTAGGTGGCCAGGTAAGCCTGGCCGTCGCTGCGCGCCAGGTTCACGGTGCTGAAGCCCACGCCGCCCTGGGTGCCGGTCTGGTCGCCGATGTCTTCCAGGCCAGCGCGAATGCTGGCCGTGGTCTCGTCGGGCGTGGTGGCCAGGTACATCTGCCCGCGGCCGTTGATGGTGGCGTGCCACAGATCGTCGATCATGGCCGGCGTGTCCCCCACCGGAAGGGGCCAGGTGGGCGGCCTGACGAAGGGGTCCGTGGCGCTGGGCCAGACAGTGCCGCGCACGCCCAGCGTCAGGCCGTAGGTGTTGATGTGCAGGTCGGGGTTGCGATCGGCGTTGGGCAGGCCGCTGGTGCTGGGTTCCAGGCGGCCTGCGGGCAGGTCGGGCCGCAGGCGAAGGGTGTAGTGCGCCAGGGCCAGATCGGCCAGCGAACCCGGCGTGATCGTGGCGTAGGGCGGGGCTGCGCCCCAGGTGTTGCGGTTGTAGGGCGGCACCGCGCTGGTCGCGGTGTTGGAGAAGCCGTCCGTCACCACGAAACTGTTGTTGCGCTGGCAGGCGTACTGAACGATGCCGCGGTTGTTCTCGTATTCGTTGGCGATGTTCGTCATCGCCGCGTGCGTGGGCGTGCCGGCCTGCACCATCGCGTTCAGATAGAACGGCGCGGTCGCGGCATAGCGGTTGTTGGCCGGCAGTGGCGCGTCGGCGTCGAACATCGTCACCGGCGCGTTCACGTTGAAGGCCATCACGCCCAGCCGCAGGCCGGAAATGTTGTCCAGCACCTGGCCCACCGATGCCGCCAGCAGCAGCTTGCGCTTGCGGTAGTAGGCAAACCAGTTGGCGAAGTTCTGCAACTCTGCTGCCGTGCTGCGGCCACTGGGGTAGCTGGCAGTGCCAGCGCGGATCTCGTAGCGCTTGAGCGTGCCGGCGCCGTCCGGCGCGGCCACGCAGTCCGGGCCTGGGGTGCAGGTTTCTGGGTGCCAGAAGGTGGCCGGGAAGTGCGGGATCGATGCCCAGCAAGCCAGCCCGGGGCCCACCGTCTGCGCGGCCGTGAGCGTGCGCTCCACGCCACCCGTGCAGGCCTGGCCGGTGCTGTCGGCCGCGCTGCTGATCACCAGCGTGCCCGCGGGCAGCACCATGCCTTCCTGCACGTAGAAGCGGTAGCCGTCGGCCGCGAAGTTGGCCTGGCTGCTGTTCCAGGCCTGGCCCAGTGCCAGCGTGGGCGCACCGGCCACGGCCGGGTGCGCCGGCGTGGCCGTGGTGCTGGCGTTGCCGAAGCTGCGCAGGGCCCCGCCCAGGAAGGCTGGCGCCCAGGGGCGATAGACGTAGTCGACCTCGGACTTGTAGTAGGCCGGGTTGTAGGCGGCCGACCGCAGCCAGGCGAGCTGGTTGATCGGCGGCGCAGCCTGGCCGTACAGGCCGTTGAAGGGGTAGATCGCGCCGCCGGTGGCGTTGCCCACCGGCAGCAGGTAGGCATAGGGCACCAGCGGGCTGCTGGCCAGGGGCTTGTTGCGCGCGCTGTCCCAGGCCGTGCTGCCGTTCCACCAGGCCACGCCGCTGCTGGTGTCCAGCAGCATCTCCCAGTCCATCGAGCCCGAATCGTCCATCGCGAAGATGACGTTCGGCTTGGCCAGCACTGCGGCCTTCAGCGGCAGTTCGGCCAGCGGCGTGTTGCCGCTGGCAGCGCCGGCCAGCAGCGCGCCCAGGGCGGCCAAGAAGCTGGCGAATTGCAGTTTGGCTTTCATTCGGCGGGTCTCCGGCAGGGCGCAGGCGCTGGTCTCAACCCTTGGTCAGCAGGGACTGGATGAAGATCGTGGTGTTCTTCGGGCCGGTCACGCGCACGGTCGCGCGGTACTGGCGTGAATTGGGCGGGAACAGCTTGTCGTCGCTGTCGATGCGGCTTTCGGGCACCTTGATGGCCTTGACCAGGCATTCGCGCAGCGGTTCCGTGACGGCGGCGACCGAGCACACGCGCTCGACGACGTAGTTGACCCGGTAGTCGCCGACTTCGATCAATGGCGCCGCATCGAAGTTGACCACCGGCATGCCGTTGGCATCCTGTGCCTGCACCTGGGCGAAGTACCAGTCGCCGGTACTGGTGTTCTCGTCTTCCGGGGGCAGGGCACGCACGCGTGCGAAGGCGGCGTTCAGGCCGATTTCCGAAGCCTGCAGCGAGGTCTCGCGGTAGGTGGTGTTGCCGGTGGTCAGCGTGCTGGCCTCGGTCATCTTGGCCAGCGCCAGGGCGCCCAGCAGCATCACCGCCAGCAGGATGATGACGACCAGGATCGTCGCGCCGCGCGGCTGCGGCGCGGGCGGCGGAAGGGGGCGCCGCGGTGCCGTCATTGCTGCCCCAGCACCAGGTTGCGCAGCGGCGCCACGGCCGTGCTGGTGCGGTAGCGCCAGCAGTTCCAGTCGGGGCCGGCCAGGTTGTCGGGCGGGTTGTCCCACAGGCGCGGTTTGTTGGCGTCGCCGGCGTCGGCCGCGGTGCATTCGCCTGCCGCATTGCGTTTCTCGAGCTGCGGGCTGCGCACGATCAGCCCCAGCCGCACGGCGCGGATGCGCGGCAGGTTGACGGCGTTGACGGTGGCGAAGTCGCCTGTCGGGCTGACCCAGGCTTCCAGCGTGGTGCTGCCCGGCGCATTGGCCGAGACGCCGAACTGCATGCGGAACGACACCACCTGCCGCGCGACGATCACTGTGGTGCCATCCAGCGGCCGCTCGGCCACCAGGTTGCCGCCGACGACGCGGTAACGCACCCAGTTCACCGCGCCCAGCTGGGTGATGCGCGCGTCGTCGTCGAAGAACGGCGGCGTGCTGAAGCTCACCGCGTTGTGGCGGCCGGCGCTGCCAAAAGTCAGCAGCTGTGCCGAGGTGGGGGTGGCGGGGGTCACCTGCGTCACGCTGCGCACCAGGCAGGGCTGGCCGCTGGCGGGGTTGGACGGCGCCAGCAGCACTGCGTCGCCCACGCTGGCGGGCAGGAAGGATTCCAGCGTGCTGCTGTTGCCGTCGCTGGTTTCGCGCAGGCGCACGTTGGCGCCGGATTCGACCCGGGTGCCGAACACGATGTCCACGACGTCGCCGTCAGCCGTGCGCCGCACCTGCAGCGGTGAGAACGCCGCGCCGTCCGACACCCGGGTGGCGCCGACGCTGAAGTTCAGGTTCTGGCACAGGTAGGTGGAATCGCCGAAGAAGCCCAGCCCGGCCACCGAGATGTCGTCTTTCAGCGAGGCCAGCGCGGTGACGCCCCCCATGGCCGCGCCCGTGGCGCCGATGCCCTGGCGCTGCGATGCGGTGAAGCTGATCGCGGCGTTGACCACCGCCAGGCTCACGAGCAGGGCAACGACCAGCCCGACCATCAGTTCGACGATCGACAGCCCGCGGCGCCAGGCCTGCCGCGCGCGCACCCAGCCGCCGCTGCGGCGCTGGACGTCCTGGCGGCTACTGCACATCGGTGACCACCTGCAGCCGCGACGCCGCGGCGCTGGAGCGGGCCGTCCAGTCGATGACCACGGTCAGCTGGGTGCCGGCCAGGTCAGCCCGCACGGACACCGGCGCGGGCAGGCCGGCGGCGACGCGCTCGCGCCACTGGTCGGTGCTGTTGCGCGCCGCGGCGCTGGTGCAGCCGCTGGCGGCGGGCACGCTGTAGCAGGCCAGGTTGACCGGGTCCACCAGCGCCGTGCTCAGCAGCTCATTGGCGAACTGCATCGCCACGGCGCGGGTCTGCGCGTCGGTGGTCTGGGCCAGCAGCCGCGTCTGAAAGCCCACCAACGCCAGCAGGCCGAAGGCCAGCAGCGCCAGCCCGATCAGCGCGTCCAGCAGCCCCAGGCCGCGCCGGGGTGTCAGTCGCAGGCGTTGAGATGGTCGCTGCATAGTCTCACCGCGCCGCCTGCGTCCACCCGCAGGCCGGGGCAACGCCTGTCCGCGCTGCAGGACTGGCCCGTGATCGCCAGGTTCGCGCCCAGATCGACGGCGGCCACGGGCCGCCCGTTGCTGCCGAAGTCGAAATCGACATTGGCCGCCGCCACCACGGGCGCTGCGAAGCCGAATTCGCGCAGCAGCACGCCGGCGCCGCCGGCCGACATGTCCAGCGTGCGCACGGTGCTGCCCTGCAACTGCAGGCGCACGCGGACGTTGCGCTTCTGGGCTTCGCTTTGCGCGAACAGGGTTTCGCTGTACAGCGCGTGGCCGGCCTCGCGCAGGCGCGAGTTGGCGATGTAGTCGCCCAGGAAGGGCATCGCGGCCAGTGCCAGCACCGCGCTGATGCTCAGGCCCACCATCAGCTCGATCAGGGTCATGCCGCGGGCCGGCTTCGCGCTCAGCTGTCGCATGTGCCCCCCCGCAGCGACCAGCAGTTGGTGGGCGGCAGGCCCTTGGGGTGCGCGAGCGTGACGCGGATGCCCTGATGGTTGATCTGATAGCTGTACCCGGCCATCGTGCCCGTGCCCGTGGCCTGGGCGCGGAAGCTCTGGCCGGTGGCGTCAGTGATGGCGCAGCTGAAGCTGAAGTTGGCGGGCGTGGGCAGTGGCTGGACGCCGCAGGCGCCGGCGGCATTGGAGTAGCGGCCGGTGTCCTGGAAGCGCTGCTCCATGCGCGTGGCGAAGGTGCTCAGCCCGTCCAGCGCCGCGGGCACGCGCGAGCGCCGCACGTAGTCGCCGTAAGCCGGCAGGGCGATGGCCGCCAGGATGCCGACGATGGCCACGGTGATCATCACCTCGACCAGGGTGAAACCCCGGCCCCGGCGCGCTGTCGCCCGCCTGCGCTCGAACAGGCCGTGCCAGCAGCCAGCGCGGGGGGAAGAAACACTCATGGAAGGCTGGGGTGAACCGACGGCGACACCCAGGACGAGCGCCAGTTGCTGTAGCAGCCGCGGGCGCTGATCCCGCCGGTGTCTCTTGCCGTTCTTGTGTTCTCGGGGGGTGGTAACGAACGGTAAAAACTTTAGCCCAGCCCTGCTGGATCAGGCCCATCCTGACGCGCGGCACCGCCCAGATGAGGGGGGCGTGACCCGCGCGTCTCAGGGCCGGGGGCGGGCCACCATGCCGCCGCCGGGCGGCGGTGCCGTCGACCGGCGTACCAGGACCATCACGCCGCTGCACAGCGCCCCCAGGCCCAGCAGCACTGCGGCCCCCAGGCCCCACAGCAGGCACACCAGCCAGCCGGCGCTGCTGCCCAGCCAGCCCAGCATCAGCTGCGTGGCGTCCAGCAGGGCCCGCAGCATGCCCGCCCAGCCCGGCACCCACAGGTCCAGCACGTGGCCGTAGGGGATCTGCTCGATCAGCGGCCGCAGGTCGCCCACCCAGGCCGGATCGATGGCCAGCACGGTGGCCACGCCCCAGGCCAGCAGCGTCCAGAAGCCCAGCAGCAGGGCGGTGATGATCCAGATGGCGATGTGCATGGGGGCGCGTGTCCTGTGGTGGGCCGGAAGCCGCGAGTGTCAGTGCGCCGTGGCGGCAGCACCAAATGGCGCGCTTCGACCCCACGCGCCGAAGGCGTAGGCGTCCATGCCCAGCTCGCCGTGGGTCAGGCTGGCATGGATGCGCTGCCCCGGCGCGGTCTCGGCCAGGGTGGTGCCGGCTCCGGCGGCGATGAAGAAGGGCAGCAGGTGCTCGTCGCTGGGGTGCATCTGCAGCGCGTGCGGCGCCTGCTGTCGCCAGTCCAGCAGCGCTGGCCAGTCGGCGGCGGCGGTGCGGGCCGCCCACCAGTCGCGGAAAGCGGTGCTTTCGGCGCTGGCCGGACTGTCCACCGGCACCATGCCGCGGGGCGTGAAGACGCGCCCCAGGTTGTGCGTGATGCTGCCGCTGGCCAGCACCAGCACCCCCATGGCCGCCAGCGGGGCCAGCGCCTGGCCCAGCGCGAACAGCTGCGCCGGCGTCCAGGACGGCGGCCAGCCCAGCGGCAGCACCGGGATGTCGGCGCGCGGGAACATGTAGCGCAGCGGCGTCCAGATGCCGTGGTCCAGGCCACCCTCGTCCACCCGCTGCACGGGCAGCCCGGCCGCCTGCAGCAGCGCCGCCGTGCGTGCCGCCAGCGCCGGGCTGCCCGGCGCGTCGTAGCGCAGCGTGCGCAGCTGCGGGTCGAAGCCGCCGAAGTCGTAGACCGCCTGATGGCGTGCCGCCGCCAGCAGCGTCGGCACGCGCGTCAGGGTGTGCGCCGACGCCACCAGGATCGCCTTCGGCCGCCCGAAGCCGGCTTCCAGCGCCGGCCCCAGCGTCTGCAGGAAGTGGCCAGCCTCGCGCGGCTGCAGCGCCGTCATCGGCGAACCGTGGGATACGAAGATCGGCGGCAGGGCAGGCAGGGTCGGGTCCATGCCGTCATTGAAGCACCGCCAGCGCCGCCGGCCGTTCAAGGCCCCTGTACGCAGCGTGCAGCGGCGGATGCGGTACCTTCGGTGGATGAGCACCCTGCGACCGACCCTGCACGCCCTGGCCTGGCGCCAGACCCTGCGCGACTTCCGCGCCGGCGAACTGCGCCTGCTGGCGGTGGCCGTGATGCTGGCCGTGGCGGCGCTGACGGCGGTGGGCTTCTTTGCCGACCGCCTGAACAACGGCCTGCAGCGCGACGCCCGCCAGCTGCTGGGGGGCGACGCCGTCATCAGCAGCGACAAGCCCGCCCCGCCCGAGCTGCTGGCGCGCGCGCAGGCGCTGGGCCTGCGCACGGCGCAGACGGTGGGCTTCCCCAGCATGGGCCGTGCGCCCGATGCCAAGGGCGGCGCGTCCCGCCTGGTGGCCGTGAAGGCGGTGACGCCTGGCTACCCGCTGCGCGGCCAGCTGGGCCTGCAGCAGGCCGTCGGCGGCCCGGTGCAATCGCAAGCTGCGGCGCCAGAACCCGGCCAGGTGTGGGTGGACGCCGCCATCCTGGACAGCCTGCAGCTGCAGCTGGGCGACGACCTGCTGCTGGGCGACATTGCGCTGAAGATCACCCGCATCATCGTCACCGAGCCCGACCGCGGCGCCGGCTTCCTGAGCTTCGCGCCGCGCGTGATGCTGGCGCAGGCCGACCTGGCGGCCACCCAGCTGGTGCAGCCGGCCAGCCGCGTCACCTACCGCCTGGCAGTGGCCGCGCCCGAAACGCTGAGCGCGGCGCGCGGCGACGCCCTGGTGCGCGACTTCGTGCGCGAGACCGAGGCCCGCATCCAGAGCGCGGCGCTGCGCGGCATCAGCGTCGACAGCCTGGACAGCGGCCGGCCCGAGATGCAGCAGGCGCTGGACCGGGCGAAGAAGTTCCTGAACCTGGTGGCCCTGCTGGCGGCACTGCTGTCGGCCGTGGCCGTGGGCATCGCCGCGCGCGATTTCGCGCTGCGCCACCTGGACGACTGCGCGATGCTGCGCGTGCTGGGCCTGTCGCAGCGGCGCATCGCCGGCGCCTACACGCTGGAATTCGTCTGGGTGGGCGTGGCTGCCAGTGCGGCCGGGGTGCTGATCGGCTTTGCCGTGCACTTCGTTTTCGTGCTGCTGCTCAGCGGGCTGGTGCAGACGGCGTTGCCCGCCGCGTCGCTCTGGCCGGCGGCCTTCGGGCTGGGTGTCGGCCTGACGCTGCTGCTGGGCTTCGGCCTGCCGCCGGTGCTGCAGCTGGCGCGCGTGCCGCCCTTGCGCGTGATCCGGCGCGATGTGGGCGGCGTCAAGGCGGCGTCTCTGGGCGTGCTGGTGGCCGGCACGGCAGGCTTCGTCGCGCTGCTGCTGGCGGTGTCCAGCGATCTGAAGCTGGGCGGCATCGCCGTCGGCGGCTTTGCCGTGGCCGTGGGCCTGTTTGCGCTGCTGGCCTGGGTGGCGGTACGCGTGCTGCGCCAGGCCGTGCCCGAGGCCGGCACGCCGCGCTGGTGGACCTTCGGCGCCAGCGCCCCGCGCTGGCTGGTGCTGGCCACGCGCCAGATCGCTGCGCGGCCGGCCTTTGCGGTGTTGCAGGTGTCGGCGCTGTCGGTGGGCCTGCTGGCGCTGGTGCTGCTGGTGCTGCTGCGCACCGATCTCATCGGCAGCTGGCGCGCCGCCACGCCGCCGGATGCGCCCAACCGCTTCGTCATCAACCTGCAGCCCGACCAGGGCGACGCCTTCAAGGCCCGGCTGCAGGCCGCAGGCGTGACGCGCTACGACTGGTACCCGATGATCCGCGGCCGCCTGGTGGCCATCAACGACCGGCCGGTGACGGCGCAGAGCTTCACGGAGGAACGCGCCAGCCGGCTGGCCGAGCGCGAGTTCAACCTCAGTTTCAGCGCCACCCGGCCGCAGAACAACCAGATCGTCGGCGGTGACTGGTCCCAGCCCGCCCCGGCCGATGGCGACGGCCTGTCGGTCGAGGAAGGCCTGGCCCAGCAGCTGGGCCTGAAGCTGGGCGACACGCTGCACTTCGACATCGGCGGCCAGCCGCGCAGCGGGCGCATCACCAGCCTGCGCAAGGTGGACTGGGGCTCGATGCGCGTCAACTTCTTCGTGCTCTTCGCGCGCGCCGAGATGAACGACGTGCCGGTGAGCTACATCAGCGCGTTCAAGGCCCCGGCCGTTGCCGGCTTCGACAACGCGCTGTCGCGTGAATTCCCGAACATCACCAACGTCGACATCTCGGCCAGCGTGGCGCAGGTGCAGCGCGTGCTGGATCAGGTGATCCGCGCGGTGGAATTCCTCTTCGGCTTCACGCTGCTGGCCGGGCTGGTGGTGCTGTTTGCGGCCATCACCGCCACGCGTGAGGCGCGCTCGCGCGAATTCGCCATCATGCGGGCGCTGGGCGCCAGCGCACGGCTGCTGGGGCAGGTGCAGCGCACCGAGCTGCTGGGCGTGGGGGCGCTGGCCGGGCTGCTGGCCTCCCTGGCCGCGATGGCCGTGGGCTGGGCGCTGGCGCGCTATGCCTTCGAATTTGCCTGGGCGCCCGCGCTGTGGGTGCCGCTGGCCGGTGCGGCCGCCGGCGCGCTGCTGGCGCTGGCCGCCGGCTGGTGGGGCCTGCGTGAAGTGCTGCTGCGCCCCGTGCTGCAGACCCTCAGGCGCGTCGGCGCGGTCTGACGCGCCGCGCCGGCGGCGCGCCCTCAGAAGATCAGAAGCTCAAAAGCTCAGAACGTTTCCCAGTCCCCGTCGGTGGTCGCGGTCGCGGCGGCTGGCGCTGGCGACGGTGCACTGGGCGCTGGTGCTGCAGCAGGCGCGGCCCGTGCGGGGGCCGGTGTCGCGGCCGCCGTTGGCGGTGTGACTGGCGCCCTGCGGGGCGGTTGCGGCGATTGCGGCGATGGCGACGGTACGGGCGCGGGTGCCACCGCCGGCGCCGCGGTGGGCGCGGGCCCGGCGTCGCGGGCTGCCGCCGGGTGGACCGCTGCCCCCAGCTGGAAACGGCCCAGCACCGCCGCCAGCTTGCCGGCCTGTTCCTTCAGGCTTTCGGCGGCGGCGGCACTCTCTTCCACCAGCGCGGCGTTCTGCTGCGTCACCTGGTCCAGGTTGCCCACGGCTCCGTTGACCTGGCCGATGCCGCCGCTCTGCTCGGCCGCGGCGGCGCTGATCTCGCCAATGATGTCGCTCACGCGCTGCACGCTGGCCACCAGCTCGGCCATGGTGTCGCCGGCGTCCTGCACCTGGCGCGTCCCGGTCTCGACCTTCTCCACGCTGGCCTGGATCAGGGTCTTGATCTCGCGTGCCGCTTCGGCGCTGCGTTGCGCCAGGCTGCGCACCTCGCCGGCCACGACCGCGAAGCCCCGGCCCTGTTCACCCGCGCGGGCGGCTTCCACCGCGGCGTTCAGCGCCAGGATGTTGGTCTGG
>JAIXZR010000007.1 GCA_027489455.1 Rubrivivax sp.
CGCCAGCGCGCCGGGTTAGGCCCCTCACGCAGACCGCGAGCAGTCGCATAGTCCAGCACGAGTTCGATACGCGAGCGCACACGGCTGGCGGTTTAGGCCTTTTTCGCCCAGATGACTTCGATGGCCCGGATCACGTGGGCCGGTCTGCTGCAGGCTGCGCTCGGCAGCGGCAGCACTGATGGCGCCACGCCGCTTTACACATGAAAAAAGCCCCAAGACGCGGAGTCTTGGGGCTCTGTTCAGCAGGTGCTTGGCGGAGAGGGTGGGATTCGAACCCACGGTACCTTGCGGTACGCCTGATTTCGAGTCAGGTACATTCGACCACTCTGCCACCTCTCCAGGTTTTCGCGGTCGGCGAAGCCCGCAAGTTTAGCGCATCAGGCGCGCAATTCCTTCACGCCGCCCATGTACGGCTGCAGCGCGGCAGGAATTCGCACCGAGCCGTCGGCCTGCTGGTGGTTTTCCAGCACTGCCACCAGCGCACGGCCCACGGCCAGGCCGGACCCGTTCAACGTGTGCAGCAGTTCAGGCTTGCCGGCAGCGTTGCGGTAGCGCGCCTGCATGCGCCGCGCCTGGAAGGCGTCGCAGTTGCTACAGGAACTGATCTCGCGGTAGGTGTCCTGCGCCGGCAGCCAGACTTCCAGGTCGTAGGTGCGCGATGCGCTCGGGCCCATGTCGCCGGCGCACAGGGCCATCACGCGGTAAGGCAGTTCCAGCTTCTTCAGGATGTTCTCGGCGTGGCCCACCATGGCGTCGAGCGCGGCCGCGCTCTGCTCCGGCAGCGTGATCTGCACCATCTCGACCTTGTCGAACTGATGCTGGCGGATCAGACCGCGGATGTCGCGCCCGCCGCTGCCGGCTTCGCTGCGGAAGCAGGGCGAATGCGCCGTCAACTTGATGGGCAGCTGTGCGGCATCGACGATCTGGCCGCGCACGGTGTTCGTCAGCGTGATCTCGGACGTGGGGATCAGGTACTGCTCGGTCGGCGCCGCGTCGCCGCCGGCATCGCCGGGGCCCTGGCCGCGGTAGACCCAGAAGAGGTCGTCCTTGAACTTCGGCAGCTGGCCCGTGCCTTCCATGGCCTCGCGGTTGACGATGTAGGGCGTGTAGCACTCGGTGTAGCCATGCTCCAGCGTGTGCGTGTCCAGCATGAACTGCGCCAGTGCCCGGTGCAGCCGCGCGATCTGCCCGCGCAGCAGCGTGAAGCGGGCGCCCGACAACAGCGCGCCGGTCTCGAAATCCAGGCCCAGCGGGGCGCCCAGGTCCACATGGTCCTGCGGCTTGAACGCCAGCGCCACGGGCTCGGTGCCCGTGGGCGACCAGCGGCGCAGCTCGACGTTGCCGGTCTCGTCCTTGCCTTCGGGCACGTCGGCAGCAGGCAGGTTGGGCAGCGACATCAGGATCTGCAGCAACTCGGCCTGGATGGCTTCCAGCCGCGCCGCGCCGGCTTCCTGCTGCTGGCCGATCTGCGTGCCCTGGGCCATCAGCGCGGCCGTGTCGCCGCCCTGGCCCTTGAGCTGCCCGATCTGCTTGCTCAACGCATTGCGCTGCGCCTGCAGCTGCTCGGTCTGCATCTGCAGCTGCTTTCGTTCGGCTTCCAGCGCGGTGTAGCGCGCCACGTCCAGGAAGGGCTGCGGGTTCTTGCGGCGCTGCAACTGGGCGACGACGCCATCCAGGTCGCGCCGCAGCAGATTGATGTCGATCATGGGGTGTTCGGGTTCGATGCGGTGGCGGCGCCCGCGGCCGGGGCGGGCTGCTGGGCCGCAGCCATGCTGCGATCGCCCAGGCCCAGCGGCAGCGGGAAGTTGACGGATTCGACGACGCCGTCCATCTTGCGGATCGTCACCGCGCCCAGCTCGCGCAGGCGCACGATGACCTGCTGCACCAGGATGTCCGGGGCCGATGCGCCGGCCGTCAGGCCCACCCGGCGGCGGCCGTCGAACCATTCGGCCCGCAGGTCGGATGCGGCGTCGATCATGTAGGCCACGGTGCCCAGGCGCTGCGCCAGTTCGCGCAAGCGGTTGCTGTTGCTGCTGGTGGGGCTGCCAACGACGATCACCACGTCCACGGCAGGCGCCAGCACCTTGACGGCGTCCTGCCGGTTCTGCGTGGCGTAGCAGATGTCCTGCTTCTTCGGCTCGCGCACGTGCGGGAAGCAGCGCTTGACCTCGGCCAGGATCTCGGCCGCGTCGTCCACGCTCAGCGTGGTCTGTGTCACCACGGCCAGCTTGGTGCCACGGGGCCGCACATGCTGCACGTCACCCACGTCTTCGACCAGGTAGATGCCGTCGCTCAGCTGACCCATCGTGCCTTCGACTTCGGGGTGGCCCTTGTGGCCGATCATGATGAACTCGAAGCCTTCCTTGGACAGCTTGGCCACTTCCACGTGCACCTTGGTGACCAGCGGGCAGGTGGCGTCGAAGACCTGGAAGCCGCGCCGCGCGGCTTCCACGCGCACGGCCTTGCTCACGCCGTGGGCGCTGAAGACCAGCGTGGCACCTGGCGGCACGTCGGCCAGGTCTTCGATGAAGATCGCGCCCTTGGCCTTGAGGTCGTTGACGACGTAGGTGTTGTGCACGATCTCGTGGCGCACGTAGATCGGCGCGCCGAAGCGCGTGAGCGCGCGTTCGACGATCTCGATGGCGCGGTCCACACCGGCGCAGAAGCCGCGCGGTTCGGCCAGCAGAACTTCTTCGATGGACATGGTCGGCTTGCCTTTCTGGGGCGGGTTCACATCACGCCCAGCAACTTCACTTCGAAGCGCACGGCCTGGCCCGCCAGCGGGTGGTTGAAATCGAACAGCAGCCAGTCGGGCCCGATCTCGCGCACCACGCCGGCATAGGCGCCCTGCCCGTCGGGCGTCGGGAACTGCACCACGTCGCCCACCGCGTACTGCTCGTCGGGCTCGCCGAGCTCGCGCAGCAGGCTCAGCTTCACGCGCTGCAGCAGCTCGGGGCTGCGCTGGCCGAAGGCGGCGCCGGCCGGCAGGTCGAAGTGCTCATGCGCGCCTTCCGGCAGGCCGATGAGGTGCTGCTCGATCGCCGGCGCCAGCTGCCCGGTGCCCAGCGACAGCGTGGCCGGCTTGTCGGCGAAGGTGTTGACCACGTCCGCGCCGTCGGGGCCCGACAGGCGGTAATGCAGGGTCAGGAACGAGCCAGGCTGGACGAGGTTCAAGGCGTGGGCGGGGCGGGCGCGGCGGGGGCCCGCGACGCAGAGCCGGACCGCTGCAGGTGGCAGGGTGGGTCGAATAGACTGAGCCACGAATTCTATCGAGCCCCCGCCCCGGAGCCTGGCCCCACGCCCATGAAGGACCTGCCCGCCGACCAGCGCCCGCGCGAAAAGCTGCTCGCCCGCGGCCCCGCTGCGCTGGCCGATGCCGAATTGCTAGCCCTGCTGCTGCGTACCGGCACCGCCGGCACGGGCGTTCTGGCGCTGGCGCAGCAGGTGCTGCTGCGTTGCGGCGGCTACGCCGGGCTGCTGGCAGCGCAGCCAGCCACGCTGCAGGGCATCAAGGGGCTGGGGCCCGCCAAGCAGGCCGAGTTGATGGCGGTGATGGAGATGGCCCGCCGTGCACTGGCCCAGCGGCTGCGGGACGAGCCGGTCTTCGACAGCCCCGCTGCCGTGAAGGACTATCTGGCCTTGAAGCTGGGCGGCCACGAGCGCGAAGTCTTCGCCGTGCTCTTCGTCGACGCGCAGCACCGGCTGCTGTCACTGGAAGAGATGTTCCACGGCAGCCTGTCGCAGACCAGCGTCTACCCGCGCGAAGTGGTCAAGCGCGCCCTGGCGCTGAATGCAGCCGCCGTGGTGCTGGCCCACAACCACCCCTCGGGCCTGGCCGAGCCTTCGCGCGCCGACGAGTTCCTCACCCAGACCCTGCGCAGCGCCCTGGCCCTGGTGGACGTGCGCGTGCTGGACCACGTCGTGGTGGGCCGCGGCCAGGTGGTGTCGATGGCCGAGCGGGGCCTGGTGTGAAGGCGCACAGCCTGAAGGACCTGGGCCGCCTGCGCGACGCCTTGCAGCAGCGCGAGCGCGCCGCGGCCGAAGCCCGCGCCCGTGCCGCCGCTGCCCGCGCCGCGGCCGATCGCGCACGGCAACTGTTCGCGCTGACGGTGGGCCCGGTGACCCCGCTGCCCAAGCCCAACCTGGCCGATGCCGCAGCCCCCCTGCCCGCCCCCGAGCCGCGGCAGCGCCAGCTGGACGAAGCCGCCGCGCTGCGCGAGGCCTGGTCGGACGAAGTGGACATCGAATCCCTGCTGCTCACCGACGACGGGCTGAGCTTCCGCCGCGGCGATGTCGGCCCCGACGTCGTCACCAAGCTGCGGCGCGGGCACTGGGCGATCCAGGCGCAGATCGACCTGCACGGCCTGCGCCGCGAAGAAGCGCGCGATGAACTCGCCGCCTTCCTGCGCGATTGCCGCCGCCGCGGCATGCGCTGCCTGCGCGTGGTGCACGGCAAGGGCCATGGATCGCCGGGCCGCCAGCCGGTGCTCAAGGGCAAGACGCAGCGTTGGCTGGCGCAGAGCGCCGACGTGCTGGCCTTCACGCAAGCCAGCGGGCCGCAGGGCGGTGCCGGCGCGTTGATCGTGCTGCTGGCAGGTACCTGAGGCCGGCACACCCCTCATCCACGGGGCTGCGCAGCGGATCGATGTCTCGGGGCAGTCATCGGGCCGCTCTACGGTGGCGGGGCACTTTCATCCCCCTACCCACAGGAACCGCCATGACCACCCGTTCGATCCTCCGGGCTTTCGCGCTCGCCACGCTCGCAGCCGCCGCCGGCTCGGCCCAGGCAAGCATCCAGATCACCGAGTTCATGTACAACGGCAACGGCCCCACAGGCGAGTTCGTCGAGTTCACCAACCTGGGCACGACGTCTGTCGACTTCACGGGCTGGTCCTTCGACGACGACTCGCGCGCGGCGGGCACCGTCAGCCTCTCGGCCTTCGGCATCGTCGCGCCGGGCCAGTCGGTGATCCTGGCTGAAGCCAGCGCGGCACTTTTCGCCAGCACCTGGAACCTGCCCGCGAGCGTGCTGGTGATCGGCAGCAACACCACCAACCTGGGGCGCGCCGACGAGATCAACCTCTTCGATGCCGGCGGCGGCCTGATCGACCGCCTGACGTATGGGGACGCTGTAATCCCCGGCACGGTGCGCGCGCAGAACTTCAGCGCCAACCCGCTCACGCTGGCCGCGCTGCAGCCCCTGGCCATCACCAGCAGCTGGGCGCTGGCCGCGGTGGGCGACGGCTTCGGCTCTTACGCATCCAGCCTGGGCGACACCGGCAACCCGGGCGTCTTTGCACTGGCCGTGCCTGAGCCCGCCAGCCTGGCCCTGCTGGCCGCCGGTCTGGGCCTGGTGGTTGCCGCCAGCCGCCGTCGCGCCTGAAGGGGGCCACCATGTCGCGCAACATCCTCATCGCTGCCGCCCTGGCCGCCTGCACCCTGACTGCGGGCGCGCAGACCAGCATCGGCCTGCAGACCTACGCCCTGACCGGCAACTACGCCATTCCCACACTGGGCGGGCTGGGGCTGGAAGCTTCCGCCGTCACCTTCGCCGCCGACCGCGGCAGCCTGTTCGTCGTCGGTGACGAAGGGCTGGGCGTGATCGAGCTCAGCCTCACCGGCCAGGTCCTGGGCACCCAGGCGTTCAACTGGGCCGGAACCGGCAGCACCAACAACGACGCCGAAGGCCTGACCTACCTGGGCGGCGGGCAACTGGTGGTGGTGGACGAGCGGCCGCAGATCGCCTACCGCTTCACATTCGCCAACGGCGGCAGCGTCGCGCTGGCGCAGCAGCCACAGGCGCCAGTGGGCAGCACCACCGGCAGCGTGGGCAACGTGGGCACCGAAGGCATCAGCTTCGACCCGCGCAACGGCAGCTTCGTCAGCGTCAAGCAGGACAACCCGCTGGAGCTGCGCGCCGGAAGCCTGAACTTCGCGGTCGGCGGTGGCAGCTCGACGATGACCACGCTGTACAGCGGCGCCAACGCGCTCTTCGGGGTGAACAGCTTCTCCGATGTGCAGACACTGTCGCCAGTGGCGGCGTTGGCAGGCAGCCCAGCCGCGAACAACCTGCTCATCCTGAGCCTGGATTCGCGCCGGCTGATCGAGATCGACCGCGGCACGGGCAACGTGCTCAGCAGCCTGGACCTGGCCGGCCTGACCCCCCAGGCCATCGAGGGCCTGACGGTGGACACCCTGGGCAACATCTACCTGGTGGCCGAGGACAGCGGCACGCCGAACTCGCGCCTGTTCGTGCTGAGCGCGGTGCCGGAACCGGGCACCTATGCGCTGATGCTGGGCGGCCTGGCCCTGCTGGGCTGGATGGCACGGCGGCGGCAGGCCCAGGGCTGAAGACCGCCGGCCGGCAGCCGCCCCCGCTGCCGGCCAAACGCAGCCATCAACCCGGCCGGTTGCGCATCCAGTCCGCCGTGCCCATGAAGGCCTGCGCCAGGCGCTGCGCCAGCGCCTCGGGCACGGCCAGGTCTTCCATCGCCAGCAGCATGCAGGCCATCCACTGGTCGCGCTCGCTGCTGCCGATGGCGTAGGGCAGATGGCGGGCGCGCAGCATCGGGTGGCCGAAGCGGCTGATGTAGTGGTCGGGCCCGCCCAGCCAGCCGCAGAGAAACCAGAACAGCTTGTCGCGCGATCCGTCCAGATCCTGCGGGTGCAGCGCGCGCAGGCCGGTGAACTGCGGCTCCAGGTCCATCAGGTCGTAGAAGCGGTCCACCAATGCACGGGTGCCGGGCTCGCCGCCCAGTTGCTCGAAGGGCGTGGCAGCGGGGCTGTCGCTCACGGCTGCAGCAGCCGGCTGGCGGCAGCCACGATGCCCAGGGATGCCGCCGTGCCTGGCAGCCATTCCAGCACCAGCTGGCGGCGCAGCACGGCGTCGCGCACGGCGCTGTCGGCGGGCACCTCGCCGATCAGGTCCAGCCGCACCGGGCTGTCCAGCGCGGGGCTGACGTAGCGGTCCACCACCTGCTGCAGTTGCTGGCGCACCTGGCGGCCTTCGCCGGGCTTGCGCGTCTGGTTCACCAGCAGGCCCATGCGGCGACGGCCCTGGGTGGTGGCCAGCACCTTGATGGTGGCGTAGGCGTCGGTCAGC
>JAIXZR010000050.1 GCA_027489455.1 Rubrivivax sp.
GGTCGACAAGGTGTGTTACCATGTCGACCCTTTGTGCTGTATCCCGTTCTTTTTAAATTGCTGGCGCTACAAAGTTGCCAGTTCGCTCTTTTAGGAAAACATCATGTCCGCACCAAACCAAAAAATCCGTATCCGCTTGAAAGCTTTCGACTACAAGCTGATCGACCAGTCGGCTCTGGAAATCGTGGAAACCGCCAAGCGCACCGGCGCCATCGTCAAGGGCCCCGTGCCCCTGCCGACGCGCATGCAGCGTTTCGACATCCTGCGTTCGCCGCACGTCAACAAGACGAGCCGCGACCAGTTCGAGATCCGCACGCACCAGCGCCTGATGGATATCGTCGACCCGACCGACAAGACGGTGGACGCGCTGATGAAGCTCGACCTGCCGGCCGGCGTGGACGTCGAGATCAAGCTGCAGTAAGGCCAACTCCGCGAGACTGGCAGTTGCGGCCACGGCCCTGACTGCTATACTCGCGGGCTTTCCCCGACCTTGGCGAACCGAGGCGGAGGACGAAATCACCCTCACGGCGGTGGCGAAAGCCAAAGCTGCAGCCACAGCCACAGAGGGCCGCCCCGGGCAATCGATCTCGGGATCGTGAACAAGGCGCGCCGCGCAATGCAGCGCGCTGGAGAAAACCATGAGTTTGAGCGAACAGCTCGGCTTGCTGGGCCGCAAGGTGGGCATGACGCGCATCTTCACGGACGATGGCGATGCCATCCCTGTGACGGTGCTCGACGTGTCCAACAACCGCGTCACGCAGGTCAAGACCACGGCCACCGACGGCTACGACGCCTTGCAGGTGACCTTCGGCAGCCGCAAGGCCAGCCGCGTCATCAAGCCCGCCGCAGGGCACCTGGCCAAGGCCGGTGTCGAAGCCGGCGAAGTGCTGAAGGAATTCCGCGTCACCGCTGACATCGCCGGCCGGTACAAGCCCGGTGCCGTGGTGCCTGTGGCTTTGTTTGCCGCCGGCCAGAAGGTGGACGTGCAGGGCACCTCCATCGGCAAAGGCTTCCAAGGCGCGATCAAGCGCCACAACTTCAGCTCGCAGCGCGCCTCGCACGGCAACAGCCGTTCGCACAACGTGCCAGGCTCCATCTCCATGGCTCAAGACCCGGGCCGAGTGTTCCCGGGCAAGAAGATGACTGGCCACATGGGTGATGTGACGGTGACGACCCAGAACCTGGACGTCATCCGGGTGGACGAAGCACGCTCGCTGCTGCTCGTGCGCGGCGCTGTTCCCGGGGCCAAGAACGGCCACGTGGTCGTGCGTCCCGCCATCAAGGCCCGCGCCGCGAAGTCCGGTGGCGAAGCCGCAACCAAGAAAGGGGCCTAAGCATGCAGCTCGAGCTCCTGAATGACCAAGGGCAAGCCACCGCCAAGGTGGATGCGCCTGACACCCTGTTCGCTCGCGACTACAACGAAGCGCTGGTACACCAGGTGGTGGTGGCCTTCCAGGCCAACGCCCGCCAGGGCACCCGCGCCCAGAAGGACCGCGGTGAGGTGGCTCACACCACCAAGAAGCCGTTCCGCCAGAAGGGCACCGGCCGCGCACGCGCCGGCATGACTAGCAGCCCGTTGTGGCGTGGCGGTGGTCGCATCTTCCCGAACCGGCCCGACGAGAACTTCTCGCAGAAGGTCAACAAGAAGATGTACCGCGCCGGCATGGCGTCCATCCTGTCCCAGCTGGCCCGCGACGGCCGCTTGGCAGTGGTGGAATCGCTGACGCTGGAAGCCCCCAAGACCAAGCTGCTGGCCGCCAAGTTCAAGGCCATGGGCCTGGGCACGGACACCAAGAATTCGGTGCTGGTGATTGCCGATCAGATCGACGACAACCTGGCGCTGGCGTCGCGCAACCTGTCCAACGTACTGGTTCTGGAACCGCGCTATGCCGATCCCCTGTCCCTGGTCTTCTTCAAGAAGGTGCTGGTGACCAAGGGTGCGATCGAGCAGCTCAAGGAGATGTTCGCATGAGCCGCATCAACCCATCGCCGAAGGAAACCAAGTTCGACGAAGGCCGCCTGGCCACTGTGCTGGTGGCGCCGATCATTTCGGAAAAGGCCACCCGCATCGGTGAGAAGCAGAACCAGGTGCTGTTCAAGGTGCTGCGTGACGCCACCAAGCCTGAGATCAAGGCTGCAGTCGAACTGATGTTCAAGGTCGAGGTCGCTTCTGTGTCCACCGTGAACCAGAAGGGCAAGGTCAAGCGTTTCGGGCGTTCCATCGGCCGCCGCGACCACGTCAAGAAGGCGTATGTGTCGCTGAAGGCGGGCCAGGAGCTCAACTTCTCCGGGGAGGCCGCGTAATGGCCGTCGTCAAAGTCAAGCCGACTTCGCCTGGCCGCCGTGCCGTGGTGAAGGTCGTGCACTCGCACCTGCACAAGGGCGCGCCTGAAGCTTCGTTGCTGGAACCGCAGAAGCAGAAGTCTGGCCGTAACAACAACGGCCACATCACGATGCGCCACAAGGGTGGCGGCCACAAGCACCACTACCGCGTCGTCGATTTCGTGCGCAACAAGGACGGCATTCCGGCGAAGGTCGAGCGTATCGAGTACGACCCGAACCGCACTGCCCACATCGCGCTGGTCTGCTACGCCGACGGCGAGCGCCGCTACATCATCGCCCCGCGCGGTGTCGAAGCTGGCGCCACGCTGCTGAGCGGCGCCGAGGCGCCGATCAAGGCTGGTAACACGCTGCCCATCCGCAACATCCCCGTGGGTTCAACCATCCACTGCGTCGAGATGCTGCCCGGCAAGGGCGCGCAGATCGCCCGCTCGGCCGGTGCCGCCGTGACGCTGATGGCGCGCGAAGGCATCTACGCTCAGGTGCGGCTGCGCTCCGGCGAAGTGCGCAAGATCCATATCGACTGCCGCGCCACGATTGGCGAAGTGTCGAACGAAGAGCACAGCCTGCGTCAGTACGGCAAGGCCGGCGCGATCCGTTGGAAGGGCATCCGCCCGACCGTTCGTGGCGTGGCCATGAACCCGGTCGACCACCCGCACGGCGGTGGCGAAGGCCGCACTGGCGAAGGCCAGCCGCAGGTCTCGCCGTGGAACACGCTGACCAAGGGCTACCGTACCCGCAGCAA
>JAIXZR010000078.1 GCA_027489455.1 Rubrivivax sp.
AGATGTCTTCGCCCAGTTCCACCATGCCCGGCATCACCGCGCTGCCGCCGGTGATGACGATGCCGCTGGACAGCAGCTCTTCATAGCCGCTTTCGCGGATGACCTGGTGCACCAGGCTGAAGATCTCTTCCACGCGCGGCTCGATGACGCCGGCCAGCGCCTGTCTGGACAACATCCTCGGCGCGCGGTCGCCCAGGCCCGGCACTTCCACCTGCTCCGAAGGGTCGGCCAGCAGTTGCTTGGCCACGCCGTAGTCGACCTTGATCTCTTCGGCGTCCTTGGTGGGCGTGCGCAGCGCCATCGCGATGTCGCTGGTGATGAGGTCGCCGGCGATGGGGATGACGGCCGTGTGGCGCACGCTGCCGTCGGTGTAGATCTGCACGTCGGTGGTGCCGGCGCCGATGTCGACCACGGCCACGCCGAGTGACTTCTCGTCCTCGGTCAGCACGGCCGCGGCGCTGGCGCTGGGGTTGAGCACCAGGCGTTCGACTTCCAGCCCGCAGCGGCGCACGCACTTCAGGATGTTCTCGGCTGCGCTCTGCGCGCCGGTGACGATGTGCACCTTCACTTCCAGCCGGCTGCCGGACATGCCGATGGGTTCCTTCACCTCGTGCCCGTCGATGACGAATTCCTGCGGCTCCACCAGCAAGAGGCGCTGGTCGTTCGGGATGTTGATGGCCTTGGCCGTCTCGACCACGCGGTTGACATCCACCGGCGTGACTTCGCGGTTGTCGCGCACGATGACCATGCCGGTGCTGTTCTGCCCGCGGATGTGGCTGCCGGTGATGCCGGTGTAGACGCTGCTGATCTTGCAGGCGGCCATCATCTCGGCCTCCTTCAGCGCCTGCTGGATGCTCTGCACGGTGGCGTCGATGTTCACGACCACGCCGCGCTTCAGGCCATGCGTGGGCGCCACGCCCAGGCCGGCCACGCGCAGGCTGCCGTCTTCCAGCACTTCAGCGGCCACCACCATCACCTTGGCGGTGCCGATGTCCAGCCCGAAGACCATGTCTTTGTATTCCTTGGCCATGGCGGTGGTTCCTCGTGTTCCGTGCAGTTCAGTTCAGCCGCACCGCCGCCGCGCCGGGGGCAGCGCTGCCGGGGCCGGTGGCCTGCGATGTCGTGACGCCGCGCAGCCGCAGCGCGTAGCCGTCGGTGTGGCGCAGGTCGGCGTATTCCAGCGGCTGCGGCCAGCGGGTCTTGACGTCGGCAAAGGTGCGCGCAAAGCGCTCGCTGCGCGCCACCACCTCGTCGTCGCTGCCGCGGCCCAGCTCGATCCAGGCGCCGCTGTCCAGCTCGGCCCGCCACGAGCCGCGGTGCGACAGCACCAGGCGCGAGATGTTCAGCTTCAGCGGTGCCAGCGCGGCGTTCACGCGCTGGTGCACGGCCAGCACCTGCGCGGCGCTGCCCTCAGGGCCGGCCAGGCGGGGCAGGTTCTCGTCCTCGATGTCGCCCACGTTGGCCTGGAAGACCTCGCCCTGCGCGTTCACCAGCCGGTCGGCAGCAGCGGTGCTGACCTCATCCACCGGGCCGTCCCACAGCGCCGCGGCGCGGTGTTCTTCGAGGTGCACCACCAGGGTGTCGGGCCAGACGCGGCGCACCACGGCGCGGCGCACCCAGGGCACGGTCTCGAAGGCGGTGCGACCGCGCTGCAGGTCGATGCTGAAGAAGTTGCCCGCCAGCATCGGCGCGGCGTTGGCGCGGATGGTGGGCAGGCTGTTGCGCATCAGGTCGCCCTGCAGTTCGATCTGGCGGATGGGGAACAGCGGCGAGCGCATCAGCCAGGCCCAGGCCGCCACCAGCGTGGCCACGGCCGCCAGCGCAAACACGGCGTAGGCCACGGCGTTGGTCAGCCGCACGTCGGCCGGCAGCTCGGCCGGGGCCGTGGCGGCAGGGGTGGGGGTGGCGGTGCGGCGGGCCATGGTGTCAGCGGGCGCTGGCCTCGTCAGGCCCGGCGGCCGCAAAGCCGGGGCGGCTGGCATCCAGCGCGGCGCCCTGCAGCAGCTGCAGGCACAGGGCTTCGTAGCTGATGCCGGCGGCGCGGGCCGACATGGGCACCAGGGAATGGCTGGTCATGCCCGGGCTGGTGTTCATCTCCAGCAGGAAGGGCTGGCGGTCGCGCTCGCGCAGCATCAGGTCGGCCCGGCCCCAGCCGCGGCAACCCAGGGCGCGGTAGGCGGCCAGGGTCAGGCGCTGGACTTCGGCTTCTTCGGCCGCCGTCAGCCCGCTGGGGATGCCGTAGCGCACGACGTCGGTGTAGTACTTGTTCTGGAAGTCGTACTTGCCTTCCGGCGCGTCGATGCGCACCACCGGCAGCGCGCGCGCGTTGTCGCCTTCGCCCAGCACGGGGCAGGTGAGCTCGATGCCTTCGATGAATTCCTCGCACAGCACGTCGGGGTCGTACTGCGCAGCCAGGGCCACGGCATCCTGCATCTGCGAATAGCCCGCCACTTTGCTGATGCCGATGGACGAGCCCTCGCGCGGCGGCTTCACGATCAGCGGCAGGCCCAGCGTGTCGGGCACGGCCACCACCTGCTCGCGCGCCTGCTGCCCCGGCGCCAGCCACACCCAGCGCGGTGTCGGCAGGCCTTCGGCTTGCCAGACGCGCTTGGTCATGACCTTGTCCATGGCGATGCTGCTGGCCATCACGCCGCTGCCGGTGTAGGGGATGCCCAGCAACTCCAGCAGGCCCTGCACGGTGCCGTCTTCGCCATGGCGGCCGTGCAGCGCGATGAAGGCGCGGGCAAAGCCTTCGCGCCGCAGGTCCAGCAGCTCGCGCTCGGCAGGGTCGAAGGCCTGCGCGTCCACGCCCTGGCCCTGCAGCGCGGCCAGCACGCCGGTGCCGGACATCAGGGAGACCGCGCGCTCGGCGCTGCGCCCGCCCATCAGCACCGCCACCTTGCCCAGGGCCTGGGGCGACAGGGTGTGCGCCGTCATGCCGGTTCTCCTTGAAGCGGGCCCAGCCGGGCCGGCACGTTGCCGATCGACCCTGCACCGAGCGTGAAGATCACATCGCCAGCACGCGCCAGCGCGCCGATGGCGGCCGGCAGGCCGGCGACATCGGGTACGAACTGCGCGCCCGGCACGGCCGCGGCCAGGCTGCGGCCATCGGCGCCGGGCAGCGGCGGCTCGCCGGCGGCGTAGACCTCGGTCAGCAGCACGGCGTCGAACTGCGCCAGCACGGCGGCGAAGTCGGCCAGGCAATCGCGCGTGCGGGTATAGCGATGCGGCTGGAAGACGGCCACCAGCCGCCGGCCCGGGAAGGCCCCGCGCGCGGCAGCCAGCACGGCCGCCAGCTCGGCCGGATGGTGGCCATAGTCGTCCACCAGGGTGTAGTGGCCGCCACCGTTGGCCGCGGCCACGGGCAGATCGCCATGGTTCTGGAAGCGCCGGCCCGCACCACCGAACTGCGCCAGCGCGGCGAGCATCGGGCTTTCGGGCTGGCGCAGCACGCGGGCCACGGCGATGGCCGCCAGCGCGTTGCGCACGTTGTGCACGCCAGCCAGGGCCAGGCGCACGGGCAGATCGGCATGGCCAGCCTGGCGCGCGGTGAAGCGCATCTGCGCGCCCGGGCGGGCCTGCACGTCCACGGCCTGCAGGTCGGCGCCGGTTTCCAGGCCGTAGCGCAGCACCGGGCGCTGCAGGCGGGGCAGGATGGCGCGCACGCCCGCATCGTCGCTGCAGACGATGGCGCGGCCATAGAAGGGCATGCGGTGGACGAAGTCCACGAAGGCCGTCTGCAGCCGCTTCAGGCTGTGGCCGTAGGTGTCCATGTGGTCGGCGTCGATGTTGGTGACGACGGCCAGCACCGGCAGCAGGTGCAGGAAGGAGGCATCGCTTTCGTCGGCCTCGACCACGATCACCTCGCCCTGCCCCAGGCCGGCGTTCTTGCCAACGTCCCGGCCCGGGCCCGTGGCCGCGGCCTGGCCAGGCACGCGCGGGGGCAGCAGGTCGCCGCCGATGACGTAGCTGGGGTCGGCGCCTGTGGCCAGCAGCACGCTGGCCACCAGCGAGGTGGTCGTCGTCTTGCCATGCGTGCCGGCCACAGCCACGGCCAGGCGGCCGCGCATCAGCTCGGCCAGCATCTGCGCTCGGGGCAGCACCGGCAGGCCGCGCGCGCGGGCGGCCTGCAACTCGGGGTTGTCGGCGGCGATGGCGCTGGAGGCCACCAGCACCTGCGCCGCGCCCATGTGCGCCGCGTCGTGGCCCACGTGCACGCGCACGCCCAGGCCGGCCAGGCGCTGCAGCACCGGGCTGGTGCTGGCATCCGAGCCCGAGACCTGCAGGCCCTGGCGCTGCAGCAGCTCGGCGATCGCGCTCATGCCCGCGCCGCCCACGCCGGTGAAGTGCACGCGCTGGACGAAGGCCTGCAGCAGCATCAGCGCGCCCCTGCCTTGTGCCGCCGCGCGTGCAGGGCTTCGATCTCGTCGGCCACGCGCGCCGCGGCATGCGGGCGCGCCAGCGCACGCGCCTGCGTGGCCATGGCCAGCAGCTTCTGGCGGTCCAGGGCGGCCAGCGCGCGGGCCAGGCTGTCGGGCGTCAGCTCGGCCTGCGGCAGGTGGATGGCCGCGCCCTGCCCGGCCAGCCACTGCGCGTTGTCGCGCTGGTGCGCGGTGGTGCTGACGATCAGCGGCACCAGCACCGCGGGTACGCCGGCCGCGCAGAGCTCGCTGACGGTGATGGCGCCAGCCCGGCAGACCATCACATCCGCCTGGGCCAGACGCTGCGGCATGTCGTCGATGAAAGGCAGCACCTCGGCAGCGACGCCGGCACTGGCATAGGCAGCGCGTACCATGTCCAGCTGGGCCGGGCCGGTCTGGTGCGTCACGCGCGGGCGCTGGGCGCGGGGCAGCAGGGCCAGTGCTTGCGGCACGGTGCCGTTGAGCGCCTGCGCCCCCAGGCTGCCGCCCACCACCAGCAGTTGCAGCGGGCCGCTGCGGCCGGCCCAGCGCACGGCGGGCTCGGGCAGGGCTTCGATCTCGGCGCGCACCGGGTTGCCGGTGACGACGGCGTTCTTCGTGCCCTGCGCCATCGGGCCGTCGAAGCCGAAGGCGATGCGGTCGGCCACCGGCAGCAGGCTCTTGTTGGACAGCAGCAGTGCGGCGTCGGCGTTCACCAGCAGCAGCGGGCGGTTCAGCAGCGAAGCCATCATCCCGCCCGGAAAGCACACGTAGCCGCCCATGCCCAGCACGGCATCGGCCCCGCGCCGGCGCAGCACGGCCAGGCTGTCCCAGAAGGCCTTGAGCAGGCGCACCCCACCGGTGGCGGTGTGCAGCAGGCCCTTGCCGCGCAAGCCGCTGAAGGTGAGCCGGTCCATCGCGATGCCGCTGTCGGCCTGCGGCGGCACGAGCTTGTTTTCCAGCCCGTGCGTGGTGCCCAGCCAGCTCACCGTCCAGCCACGGGCCTGCATCTCGCGCGCCACGGCCAGGCCCGGCATCACGTGCCCGCCGGTGCCCGCGGCCATCACCACCAGGTGCGGCATCACGCGGCACCCCGCCGCATCAGCGCACGCGTTTCCACGTCCACGCGCACCACCATGGCCAGGGCCACCAGGTTCATCAGGATGGCGCTGCCGCCGTAGCTCATGAGGGGCAGCGTCAGGCCCTTGGTGGGCAGCACGCCCAGGTTCACGCCCATGTTGATGAAGGCCTGCACCGCCATCCAGATGCCGATGCCCTGCACCATCAGCCCGGCATAGACGCGCTCCAGCGCAATGGCCTGCCGGCCGATCACGAAGATGCGGCGGATCAACCAGAAGAACATGCAGATGACCGCGGCCACGCCGACAAAGCCCAGCTCTTCGCCGATCACGGCCAGCAGGAAATCGGTGTGCGCCTCGGGCAGGTAGTG
>JAIXZR010000314.1 GCA_027489455.1 Rubrivivax sp.
CAAGTTCGTGCAGGGCAGCAAGCTGGAACTGCGCGTGGCCACCATCCCCACGCACAGCAACTGCGAAGACGCCGTCATGCGCCTGCTGGCCAGCAGCAAGCCCATTCCGCTGGACAACCTGAACCTGAGCCCGAACAACCTCAAGCGCTTCAAGGAAGCCGCCGAGCGCCCCTACGGCATGCTGCTGTGCGTGGGCCCCACGGGCTCGGGCAAGACGACCACGCTGCACTCGGCGCTGAGCGTCATCAACACCCCCGAACGCAAGATCTGGACGGCCGAGGACCCGATCG
The DNA here is from genome assembly GCA_027489455.1 of Rubrivivax sp. Taxonomy (GTDB): domain Bacteria; phylum Pseudomonadota; class Gammaproteobacteria; order Burkholderiales; family Burkholderiaceae_C; genus Rubrivivax. Next base: position 291 of record JAIXZR010000314.1, read on the forward strand.
AAATCACCCAGGCCGGGCTGCGCCAGGTGCAGGTGAACCCGAAGATCGAGTGGACCTTCGCCAAGGCCTTGCGCGCCTTCCTGCGCGCCGACCCCGACGTGGTGATGGTGGGCGAGATCCGCGACAAGGAAACCGCGCAGGTGGCCATCGAGGCCAGCCTGACCGGCCACCTGGTGCTGAGCACCCTGCACACCAACAGCGCACCGGAGACCGTGACCCGGCTGCTGGACATGGGCATGGACCCGTTCAACTTCGCCGACGCGCTGCTGGGCGTGCTGGCGCAGCGCCTGGTGCGGCGGCTTTGCATGAAGTGCCGCATCTCGCAGGAAGCCAGTGCCGAGGAAGAGGAAGAACTGCTGCACGACTACCTGCACGTGCTGCAGGGCGTGGAAGGCGCACCCACGGCCGATGACGTGCTGGCCGAATGGCGCCAGCGCTTCGGCGCCCGCGGGGTGGGCGACCCGGAGGGCAGCGAAGGCCGGCTGATGCGCTACAAGGCCGTGGGCTGCGACCACTGCGGTGGCACCGGCTACCGCGGCCGTGCCGGCATCCACGAGCTGATGATGGTGGGCCGCGGCCTGCGGCATCTGATCCAGACCGGCGCTCGCGCCGACGAGCTGCAGCGCTTCGCCCTGAGCGACGGCATGCGCACGCTGCGCCAGGACGGCATCGAGAAGGTGCTGGCCGGCATCACCAGCATCGAGGAAGTGCGCGCCTCCAGCTGAAGGCGCACGCGGCCTTCAGCCGCAGAGCTGGTCGAACAGCTGCGCGTGCCGCGCCACGGCATGCACGCGCAGCACCTGCACCCCGGCGTGCGCCAACGCGGCCGATGCCTGCAGCGTGAGATCGTCGCGCCCCGCGGCATCGGCCGGGGTGAAGAGCTTCAGGAAGGACTTGCGCGAATGCCCGACCAGCCAGCGCCCGCCGCTGGCCACCAGGGCCGGCGCGCCCAGCAGCAGCGCCAGCGATTGCGTGGGCGTCTTGCCAAAGCCGATGCCTGGGTCCAGCAGCAGGCGCTGCGGGTCCAGCCCCGCGGCCTGCACGCGCTGCAGCGTGGCGACCTTCCAGTCGAGAACGGCCTGCACGGCATCGGCCTGTAGCGGCAGGGTCAGGGCCGGGTCCACCGGAACCGACAGGGCGTGCATCGCCACCACCTCGCAAGGGCTGGCGCGCAGCACTTCCAGCATCGCCGGGTCGGCCAGGCCGCTGACGTCGTTGATGGTGTCCACGCCCAGCGCCAGCACGCGCGCCGCGGTCTGCGCATGCCGGGTGTCGACGCTGATGCGCAGCCCGGCCCGCCAGGGCTGGCCGGCCAGGGCCTGCAGGACGGGCAGCAGCCGCGCGCATTCGGCATCGCTGTCCAGCGGCTGGGCGTTGGGGCGGGTGGATTCGGCGCCAATGTCCAGGTACTGCACACCGGCGCTGGCCATCCCGCGCGCAGCGGCCAGCGTGGCGGCCAGGGCATCGGCAGCATCCAGGCCCGCGGCCAGCAGGCCGTCGCCCGAAAAGGAATCCGGCGTGAGGTTGAGGATGCCCATCAGGGCCGGGCGCCGGAACGGGCGGTGCGGTGGGGGCGGTGGGAGCGCTGTCATCGGCGCGGGATTATGTCGATGGGGCCGGCCCGGCGCCGCTGCCCGGGCTGTGGGCCCAGTCCGACACCGCGGCAGCGCGCTGGCCGATGCCCTGCGCTGCCGGGCGGGCGGACGATGGGCTTCCTACAACGCAGGTCTACAGGAATCACTTCCATGAACATTCGCCCCTTGCTGCTGGCCGTGGCCAGCGCCACCTTCGCCATCACCACCGCCACCGGCTGCGCCGTGGCGCGTGACCAGTCCACCGTCGGCGCCTACATCGACGACGCCACGCTCACCACGCGCGTCAAGGCCAAGCTGGCCGAAAGCGAACAGGTCAGCGCCGCAGCGATCAGCGTCGAGACGCTCAACGGCACGGTGCAGCTCTCAGGCTTCGCCAAGACCACCAACGAGCGCAGCAGCGCCGAGACCCTGGCGCGCAACACCTCGGGCGTGAAGAGCGTGCGCAACGACATCATCGTGCGCAACTGAGGCCAGCCCTCAGGCCGCGGCGCTGCCCAAGGCGGGCACTGCCGCGATGGGTGGCGCCGGCAGCGGCAAGCGCACGTCGATCGTGGTGCCCGCCCCCGGCAGGCTGCTGATGACCATCGTGCCGCCCACGGATTCGACGCGGAACCGCATGCCCGCCAGCCCATGTGCCCCGGCCGGGGCTGCCGGCAGCGCCCCCCCGGGCGCCGTCGGCAGGCCCTGCCCATCGTCGGCCACGCGCAGTTCCACCTGCTGGCCGTGCTGCCGCAGCGCCAGCGTCACATGGCCGGCCTGGGCATGCTTGGCCACGTTGGTGAAGGCTTCCTGCACCACGCGGTAGATGACGATCTGGCGGTCCGGCGGCAGCAGCACCTCGTCCACGGCCAGGTGCACGGCCAGGCCCGAGCGCGCCTCGAACTCGCGCGCCTGGATCTCCAGCGCTGCCTTCAGGCCCAGGTTGCTCAGCGCGCTGGGCCGCAGGTCTTCGATGATGCGGCGCTTGAGCGAGATGCCCTGATCGATGCTGTGGTTCAGGTGCTGCAGCCGCTCGGCCAGATCGGGCGCCAGCGGCGGGCCCAGCACGCGGCGCAGGCGCGCGACATCGAACTTTGCCGCCGTCAGCAGCGCGCCCAGCTCGTCATGCAGCTCGCGCGCCAGGTGCGCGCGTTCGTCCTCGCGCGCAGTCTGCAGGTGGCGGGCCAGTTCCGTCAGCTCGGCGGTGCGCTGCCGCACCTGGGTTTCCAGCAGGTCGCGTTCGGCGCTCAGCGCCTGCGTGTGCTGGCGCTGCGCGCGGTACAGCGCGGCGCTGTTGCGGAAGTAGAAGATCAACGCCAGCAGGCTCAGCGCCGTCAGCACGCGCACCCCGATGCGGCCGTTGTCCAGCGTGTCGAAGACATCGTTGCGGGCTTCGATGACGCGCGCGTCTTCGGCCAGCAGCAGCGATTCGGCGGCGGCGCGGGCCGCTTCCATCTTCTCGCGCCCGATGTCCGTCAGCAGCACGCTGCGCCAGGCGTCGTGCTGGCCGCGGTCGTACAGCGCCACGGTCTCCGTCACTTCCGACAGCTTTTCCAGCGTGCGCTGCTGCAGCTCGGCCACCGATGCCGCCCAGGCGGCATCGCCGGGGTTGCGCTGCACCAGCCGTTCCAGCGCGCGGGCGATGTCGGCCTGCGCGTCCTGGAAGGGCGCCAGGTATTCCGCGCGGCCGGTCAGCAGGTAGCCGCGCTGGGCGGTTTCTGCATCGAGCAGGCGGCGCATCAGGGTCTGGATGGCGGTGCGGGTCTGCGCGCGTTCGGAGGCGCTCAGCAGCGAATCGCCCGCACGCTCGAACGACGATTCCGCCACCACCAGCACCAGCGCCGCGACGGCGCAGGCCAGCGCCGTGGCCAGCGTCAGGCGGTCAGGCCAGCGCACCTGAGACCGTCGCGCTGCCGTCGGCCAGGTGGCCGCAGTAGGCGATGAGTTCGTCCAGCTCGTGGCTCTTGTCGAAGACGCGGTTGGCGCCCAGTTCGCTGCAGCGGCGCCGCATGTCGGGCGTGGCGTAGTTCGTCAGCACCACACAGCGCGTGTCGCCCGCCGCTTCCCCCAAGGCGCGCAGCACGCCCAGGCCCGAGCCCTGGCGCAGGAAGATGTCGATGATCACCAGGTCGCAGGGGGTGGGCCGCTGCTGCAGCCAGCGCACGGCCTCGGCTTCGTCGGCGGCGATGCCCACCACCTTCACGTCGGCCATTTCCTCCAGTGCGGCGATCAGGTTGTCGCGGATCACGGGGCTGTCTTCGACGATGAAGGTCCGGACGGGGTGCATGGCGGGGCAGTATGCCTGTCACAGGGGAACTGGCTGAATCTAGCGGGCCGCCCGCGCGGATGCTGTCGGCACGGGGCGAGCACGCCTGTAGGACGGGTCCCACGGCCCGGCCGCGTCCTACGCCGTGGCGCGGCGGCGGCTGGCAGTGCCCGCGCCGCGGGCTGCCTAGAGTCGGATGACGCTGCACCCCCGTGGCGTGCCCCACCCTCACCGGAGCTCTCATGCTGCACTACGCCGTCGTCTTCCTCGTCATCGCGCTGATCGCTGCGCTGTTCGGCTTTGGCGGCATCGCGGCCAGCGCCGTGGGCATCGCCAAGATCCTGTTCTTCGTCTTCCTGGTGCTGGCCGTGCTGTCGTTCCTGTTCGGGATCTTCCGGCGCGGCTGAAGGCCCGGAAATCCTGTCAAGGCCGCGTCATGGCCCGCTCGTCGACGTTCGCACGTCTGAAGCTCGCCGCCCGCCTGGCTTCGGCGACAGCCGCCGCCGCGGTCAGTGCAGCTTGACGCGCGGCTCGGTGCTGCGCGTCAGCAGGCGCGAGGCCGAGCCCAGCGCCGTCTTCCAGTAGCCGTGCAGCGCCACCTGGTGCATCTTGTAGAGCGACAGGTACATGGTGCGGGCGAACAGGCCTTCCACCCACAGGTTGCCACCCACCAGGGCGCCCATCAGGTTGCCCACGGTGCTGTACTCGCCCAGCGAGACCAGCGATCCGAAATCGCGGTAGCGCCAGGGCTGCAGCGGCTGGCCGCGCAGGCGCCGGCGCAGCTGCTTGACCAGGTGCGATGCCTGCTGGTGCGCGGCCTGCGCGCGCGGCGGCACGTTCATCGCCTGCGGGGCGGCGCCGGGCGCAGCGCCGTGGGGCACATGCCCCAGCCAGGGGGCGGCGGCGCAGTCGCCGATGGCGAACACGTTCTCGTCCTGCGTGCTCTGCAGCGTGGGGTGCACCACCAGCTGGTTGAGCTTGTTCACTTCCAGGCCCAGGGTGCGCAGGAACTCCGGTGCCTTCACGCCCGCGGCCCAGACCACCAGCTCGGCCGGCAGCAGCTCGCCGCTGGCCAGCTGCACGCCTTCGGCCGTGACGCCGGTCACGCGTGAACCGGTGCGCACGCGCACGCCCAGCCCGCGCAGCAGCGCCGTGGCCGATGCCGCGATGCGCTCGGGCAGCGCCGGCAGGATGCGCGGGCCGGCTTCGATGAGGTTGAGCCGGATGTCGCGCTCGGGGTCGATCTTCTCAAGGTTGTAGCTGACGAGCGTGCGCGTGGCCTTGTGCAGCTCCGCCGCCAGCTCCACGCCCGTGGCCCCGGCGCCGATGATGGCCACCTGCAGCTGGCGCGGGGCCAGCGGCTCGGCCTGCATGTGCGCGCGCAGGCAGGCGTTCACCAGCCGGCGATGGAAGCGCTGCGCGTCGGCCGGGGTTTCCAGCGCGATCGCGTGCTCGGCCACGCCGGGGGTGCCGAAGTCGTTGGTCTTGCTGCCCACGGCCAGCACCAGCGTGTCGTAGCCGCGCATGTAGCCGGGGGTGACGACGACGCCGTCCTCGTCCACCACCGGGCCCACCACCACCTGCCGCCGTTCGCGGTCCAGGCCGATCATTTCGCCCACGCGGTAGCGGAAGCCGTGCCAGTGGCTCTGCGCCAGATAGTCGGTGGCGTGCAGGTGCAAGTCCATGCTGCCTGCCGCGATCTCGTGCAGGTGCGGCTTCCAGAAGTGCGAACGCGCCTTCTCGATCAGCGTGACGTGCGCCAGGCCCTTCTTGCCCAGGGTGTCGCCCAGGCGGGTGGCCAGTTCCAGGCCGCCAGCGCCGCCACCGACGATGACGATGCGGTGCAGGCCGGCCGCGGCCCCGGCGGGTGCTGCGGTGTCGTCGGGCGCGGGGGGTGTGCTCATGCGGGGTCCTATGCAAGCGCCGGGCCTGCGGCCGCGGCGCAGCACGAGGCTACAGGCGATCGGCAGCCCGACCCGCGCGCCCCCGGGGGACTGTTGCAGGCACGCATCTGGGCACGCCCTTCACGGCGGGCCGAAGCCCAGGCGACGGAACTCGGCCTGGGCCGCTTCGCCACGCAGGTGGGCCACGAATTCCGCCGCCAGCGCGGCCTGCTGGCTGGCGGCACAGGCGTGGGCCTGGTAGCGGATGGGGGTGGCCGTTGCCAGCGTCTCGACCACGCGCAGCTGCCCGGCGGGCGCCGCCGCGGCGCTGGTGGCGTAGACGAAGCCCGCCTCGCATTCGGCCGCGGCCACACGCGCCAGCACCGCGGGTTCGTCGTCGACCGTCAGCAGCTTGCGCTGCAGCGACGGCCACAGCCGCTGGGCGTTGATGGCTTCCCGCGCATAGCGCCCGGCCGGCACCGTGGCCAGGCGGCCGATGGCGATGCGCTGCACCTCGGGCCGCGCCAGATCGGCCAGGCGCTGCACCGGCAGCTGCAGCCCGGCCGGCACCACCAGCACCAGCCGGTTGGCGGCAAAGTCGCTGCGCAGCTGCGGCAGCAGCAGGCGCCGCTGCAGGCCCGTGGCCACGGTCTCGGCATCGCTGCCGGCCAGCACGTCGGCGGGCTGGCCGCGGGCGATCTCGTCCAGCAGCTGCCCCACCGCGCCCGGCCACAGCACCACGCGCAGACCGGGGTGGCGGGCCTCGAAGCTGCGCGCCACCGCCGGCATGGCCGCGGCCAGGCTGCTGTCGAAGGCCACGCGCAGCGGCGCCGGCTGGGCCCAGGCGGGCGGCAGCATCAGCACCCCGGCCAGCAGGCAGCGCCGTCTCATGAGGCGCGGCGCCGGGGCAGGCTCAGAGGGCGGCCGGGCACGGCAGGCGGGGGCAGGGGCAACGGCAGGGGCAAGAAGGGCACAGACATCACAGCGCGCAGCTGCGAAAGCCGCAGCAGGCGTCATCATGCCCCGGCGGGGCGTAGCGCCGCGCCCGGGGGTGATGCCAGCGCCGGCGCGTGGCCAGGGCGGCGCCGCGCAGCACGCCCTGGCTGCCGGCAGGGGGCGGGGCGTCCAGGCTGCCCGGCGGGGGGCTGTCGGCACCGGCCCAGGCGCGCGCGGTGCCGGCCACCCATTCCAGCACGTCGCCCCAGGCAAAGCCCTGGCGGCTGGCCAGGCAGGCGGCGGCTTCCCATTCAGGCTCGGTGGGCAGGCGGCGGCCGGCCCAGCGGCACCAGGCCTGGGCCTCGTGGCGGCTGAGGTGCATGGCCGCCTGCCCGGCCGGGGCGCGCTGCAGGCCGGCCGCCGCGCCCAGGCCGCGCTGCACCAGCACGCCGCCACGCAGCTGGGCCACGTGCCGCGGCGCCCGCCGCGGCTCGGGCTGGGCCTGCAGCCAGGCCCAGCCGTCGCTGCCCCAGAGCTCAGGCCGGTCGTAGCCGCCGTCGGCGGCGAACTCGGCGTACTGCTGCCAGTTCACGGGCTGCGCATCGATCTCGAACGCCGGGATGCGCACCCCTTCGGCGCCCCATTCGCTGCAGGGCACGCCCGGCCGCTGGCCCGGCCCGCTGCCCAGCTGCCAATGCTGGGCCGGCAGCAGCAGCGGCGCGCGCTGCACGCGCGCGGGTGGCAGCGCGCGCTGCGCCAGCACGGCCAGCTGCTCGGCCTGGCGGTCTTCCCACTGCAAGGCGCGGTGCCAGGGCGCCAGGGCTTCGGGCGCATCGGGCGTGTCGTGCAGGCGGTCCAGGCTCTGTTCCAGCACCTGGGCCAGCGCTGCCAGGGCCGGGGCGCGGGCGGCCGGCGGCGAGGCGTCCGCCGTGTCTGCCAGCAGCCAGCGCTGCTGCCACTGCGCGCTGTGCCAGGCCAGCTGCCAGGCCTGCTGGCACTGCGCCGGCGGCACGCCCGGCGCGTCGAAGGCCGCCAGCAGTTGCAGCAGGTGGTTGCGCGCGTCCAGCAGGGCCAGCGACAGCAGGTCGCGCCCGGCGTGGCGCATGGCCTGCGGGTCGTCCAGCGCGCCGGCGGCCAGCGGCCCGGCCGTCACTGGCCCACCAGGCCGTTGCGGATGGCGTAGACGGTGAGCTCGGCGTTGTTGGCCAGGCCCAGCTTTTCCAGCACGCGGGCACGGTAGACCGAGACCGTCTTGGGGCTCAGCGTCAGCGCCTCGGCGATGTCGGCCAGGCGTTTGCCGCTGGCGATCATCACCAGCGTCTGCAGCTCGCGGTCGCTGAGCTTGTTGTGCGCGTTCTCCGTGGTGGGCATGGTCAGGCTTTCGACCAGCATCTGCGCGATCTCGGGCGTCACGTACTTGCGCCCCTGCGCCACGGTGCGCACGGCCTGCACGATGAGCTGCGGGTCGCCGCCCTTGTTGACGTAGCCGTAGGCCCCGGCGCGCAGCGCGCGGATGGCGTACTGGTCTTCCGGGTACATGCTGACCACCAGCACCTTCACGGGGCTGCCTTCGTCCTTCAGCGCGTGCAGCACGTCCAGGCCGCTGCGGCCGGGCAGGTTGATGTCCAGCACCAGCACGTCGCAGGGGGCCGGCCGCGCGGCTTCGGCCAGCAGCGCGGGCTCGCCGGCGCGGCCGGCGCTGCGCTCGCGCAGCAGCACGCGCAGCTCGCCGTAGTCGCCGGCTTCGCCGACCACGCGCAGGTCGGGCGCGTCGGACAAGGTGTCGCGGATGCCCCGGCGGATCAGGGCGTGGTCGTCGCAGAGGATGACGTCGATCATGGCGGGGTGGGTGGGCTGCGGCGGCGGTTCAGTTGCGGGCCGACCAGGCCTCGGCCTCGGCGTCCTGCGCGGGCGAGCCGACATCGGCACCCGCGGCCGATGCGGCCAGCGGCACCGACAGGATCAGCGTCGTGCCGCCGGGCCCGCTGCTCAGGTCGACCCAGCCACCGACGGTGGACGCGCGCTCGTGCAGCCCGCGGATGCCGAAGCTCTGCGTCTTGCCCAGCGCGCCCTGCACCAGGCCGCGGCCGTTGTCGCTGATCTCCAGGCTCAGCACCCCGGCGCTGGTGGAGACGTCCACCACCACCTGCCGGGCCTGGGCGTGCTTGCTGACATTCGTCAGCGCCTCCTGCGCCGTGCGGTAGGCCACCAGGGCCACGCCTGGCGGCAGCAGCATGGCGCCACTGCCGGCCGGGGCCTGCAGCGGCGCGGCCACGCGCAGCTCGCAGGCGATGCCGGTGCGCTTCTCGAAGGCGCTGCACATCCACTGCAGCGCGGCCACCAGGCCTTGTTCCAGGATCGCCGGGCGCAGGTTCTGCATGATCCGCTGGCTGGCATCGATGGCGTGCGTGACGAGCTCCAGCGCGCTGTGCACGCGGGCCGGCAGCTCGGCCGGCAGCCCGGGCTGGGCCGCCGTGTTGCGGCGGATCCAGTCGAGCTCGAACTTCAGCGCCGTGAGCGAGCCGCCCACGTCGTCATGGATCTCGCGCGCGATGGCATGGCGCTCGGCCTCGACGCTGGTCTGCAGGTGCTGGGCCAGTTCCGACAGCCGCCGGCGCGAGACCGCCAGCTCCAGGTCGGCGCGCAGCCGCGCACGCTGGCTTTCGGCCGCGGCCACGGCGTGTTCGATGGCCGGCGCCAGGCGCGCCAGGTTGTTCTTCAACAGGTAGTCGCTGGCGCCGTTGCGCATCGCCTCGACGGCGGTGTCTTCGCCGATCTGGCCGGACACCAGGATCAGCGGCAGCAGCGCCAGGTGCGAGCCTGCGGCGGCACCGCGCTCGCGCAGCAGCTGCAGTGCGTCCAGCCCGGTGAAGCCGGGCAGGTGGTAATCCGACAGCACCACGTCCCAGCGCTGGCCGAGCGCGGCTTCGAACTCGGCGCGTGACTCGATGCGCGTGGCCTGCACCTGCAGCCCGCTGCGCTGCAGGGTGGCCAGGGTCAGGGCGTGGTCGAGCTCGGAATCTTCCAGATGCAGCAACCTCAGCGCCGCGCGCTGGCCGGGCGCTGCCCCGGCCTGACTGGCGGGGTGAGCGGGGGGGCCAGCGGCTGCCTGGTGCATGGCGCTGAGTATCGCAAAGCCCCCCCGGGCGGCCGCCCCTGGGGCAGGAATTGCGGCCGCTTTGGCCCCAACTTCACCTCAAGTCGCCAGGGGGGGCTGCCGAAAATCCTTCCATCCAGACTGGCCGCGACGGCCGGTGCAACCCCCGCCAGGACCTTCGATGCTCGCTCAGGAAGCCCCCACCCAGCCGCCCGGCCCCAGCATGCCGCTGGCCGCGGCAGCCGACTTGCAGGACCACCTGATGGTCGCCAGCAACGACCTGGAGCGCCTGCAGCGCCTGCTGGACGACGCCAGCCAGGCGCTGATGAGCCACTTCACGGGCGCCACCGCGCACCTGGAAGCGGCACTGCGCGAACTGGAAGGCACCAGCCAGGGCGACCCGCAGACGCTGAAGGAGGCACGCCAGACGCTGGGCAGCGCCATCACGGCGCTGCAGTTTCAGGACATGGCCAGCCAGCTGATCGCGCACACCACGCGGCGGCTGCGCAACTGCGCCGACCGCCTGGCCAGTGAAGCCTTCGAGGGCGACGGGGACGGCGCAGCCGTCGTCGAGGCCCTGCCGCTGCGCCCCAACCCGGTGACCCAGGACGAGATGGACGCCGGCTCCATCGACCTGTTCTAGCCCGCAGCCGCGCCCCCACCCGTCCCGCCCGTTGACCCCGTTCACGATCTTCGAAAGAAACCGCCATGCATTCCATCCTTGCCGTTGACGACAGTGCTTCCATGCGTCAGATGGTGTCCTTCACGCTGAAGAACGCCGGCTTCAACGTCGTCGAGGCCGTGGACGGCCAGGACGCCTTCGAGAAAGCCAACAGCCGCGACTTCAACCTCGTGCTGACGGACCAGAACATGCCGCGCATGGACGGCATCAGCCTGACCAGGAAGCTGCGCGAGAACCCCAAGTTCAAAAGCACGCCGATCCTGATCCTCACCACCGAAAGCAGCGACCAGATGAAGCAGGCCGGCCGCGCTGCGGGCGCCACGGGCTGGCTCGTCAAGCCCTTCGATCCGGCGAAGCTGGTGGAAGTGATCGGCAAGGTCATCCGCTGAGAACCGAGAAAACCGTTTGCAGGAGCCCCCGATGGCTGACACCCACACCGAAGCCGCCAACCAGGCGGCCGGCATCGACCTGAGCCAGTTCTTCCAGGTCTTCTTCGAAGAAGCGGGGGAGAACCTGGAATCGATGGAGCAGATGCTCCTGAACCTGGACATCACGCAGGCCGACGAAGAGGAACTGAACGCGATCTTCCGCTGTGCGCACTCCGTCAAGGGCGGCGCCGCCACCTTCGGTTTCAACGACGTGGCCGAGCTGACGCACCAGATGGAGACGCTGCTGGACAAGCTGCGCCGCCGCGAACTGGCCCCCACCACGGCGATGGTGGACGTGCTGCTGGCCAGCGGCGTCGCGCTCAAGGCCATGCTCGCCCGCCACCAGGGCAACGGCGCCGACGCGGTGGACACGAGCGAACTGCTGGCCACCATCCGCGCCCAGGTGGAAGGCGGCGCGGCCGAGGCCCCCGTCGCCGCACCCCCGCCGCCTGCCCCCGTGGCGCGACCCGCGGCTGCCGCCGCTGCGCCGGGCGCGCGTGCGCTGGAGCTGACGGTCGGCCCGCTGCAGGACGTCGCCCTGGCCGACAACCTGGTCGAGCTCTTCAAGGAAATCACCGACCTGGGCACGATCGAGCCGCTGGACGCCGGCCGCTCGGCCGATGGCATGCGGCGCTTCAAGGTCGTCACTTCGTCCAGCGACAACGACCTGCTCGACCTGTTCACCTTCCATGTCGCGCGCGAGCACGTCAAGCTGCAGCCGCTGGGCCTGGGCTACGGCTTCCACGACGGCGCACCCGGCGCACCGGCTGCGGCGCCGGCCCCGGCCAGCGATCCGGGCTACGGCTTCTTCGACGACGCGCCCGGCGCCCCCACCTCGACCACCGCAACGGCCAGCTCCTCGCCCGCTGCCGGCAAGCCGCCGGCGGAAACCGCAGGCCCGGCGCGCGCCGCGGCCCGGCCCGACAAGGCCGGTGCGGCCGCCGCCCCGGAATCCAGCACCCTGCGCGTGTCGGTCGAAAAGGTCGACCAGCTCATCAACCTGGTCGGCGAGCTCGTCATCACCCAGGCCATGCTGTCGCAGAACGGCAAGGGCATCGACGCTGCGCTCTACCAGCAGCTGGCCAGCGGCCTGGCCGATCTGGAACGCAACACCCGCGACCTGCAGGAAGCGGTGATGTCGATCCGGATGATTCCGATGTCGCTGGTCTTCAACCGCTTCCCGCGCATGCTGCGCGACCTGGCCAACAAGCTGGGCAAGAAGGTGGACTTGGTGCAGGTGGGCGAAGCCACCGAGCTGGACAAGGGCCTGGTGGAAAAGATCACCGACCCGCTGACCCACCTGGTGCGCAACAGCTGCGACCACGGCATTGAGATGCCGGCCGACCG
>JAIXZR010000186.1 GCA_027489455.1 Rubrivivax sp.
CCGGCTCTTCGAGCGCGAACTGCGCGCCCAGGGCGCGGCCGATGCCGCGCCAAGGCCCTGGCTGCATGGCGCGGCACAGACCGCGTTCGATCCGGCCCCCGCCCCCGACCCAGCCGCCATCTCGGCGCTGCTCCTGGGCATCGACCAGCGCTTTGCCGCGCGGCGTGCTGGCACGGCCGTGCTCGTGGTGCCGGGGCTGTTCGGCGACTGTGTCGACGACCAGTCGGTGCCCTTCGGTGACGGCGTCGTGCGTGCGCCTGAAGCGCAATCGGTGCAGGCCTATGCCGGCTATGCCGACCTGGGCCTGCACAGTCTGCGCCTGGTGCGCCTGCCGGGGCGCGAATCGGTGGCCCACAACGGCCGGCGCCTGGCGGATGCCATCCGCAGCCTGGCCGCGCAGCCGGGCGTGCAAGGCATCGTGCTGGTGGCTTACTCCAAGGGCGTGCCCGACGCCCAAGAGGCGCTGCAACTGCTGCAGGCCGAGGCCGCGCCCAACGCCCACCGGGTGAAGGCGCTCGTGTCCGTGGCCGGCGCCGTGATGGGCACACCGCTGGCCGATCACTTCCAGCCGCTGTACGACGGTCTGGCGCCGCTGGTGGCGCCGCTGGCGGGCCCGGCAGGCTGCACTGCGTCCGACGGCCAGGAGCTGGCCAGCATCACCCGGCGCGAGCGGCTGCGCTGGCTGGCCCGCCACCCGCCGGTGCCCGGCGTGGCAGCGTATTCCATCGTTGCCCATGCCCACCCCGACGAGATGGCGCTGCCGCTGCGCGCCAGCCAGGCGCTGCTGGCGCAGGCCGACCCGTTGAACGACGGGCAGGTGCTGGTGGCCGATGCCATCCTGCCAGGCAGCACCCTGCTGGCCGCCGCCCGCAGCGACCACTGGGACCTGGCGTTGCCGCGCGACCGCCACCCCAGCGCCCTGGTGCGCAGCCTGGGCAGCGGGCGCGCCTACCCGCGCGAAGCGCTGCTGCGCGCGACGCTGAAGTGGGTCATCGCCCAGCCGCCCTGAAGCTGGCCGGGCCGGCCAGGCAGCGGCGCATCAGCCTGCGGGTTCGGGCGCGGGGGCATCGCCGCCACGCGAAGGCTTCTTCTTCGCCAGCAGGGCGGCACGCCGGGCCGCGCGCTGGGCATCGTCGGCCAGGCCCTGTGCCCACCACTGCGTGAACTGCTCGGGCGTTTCCAGCGTGATGCGGCCCCAGGTGCCGGCGCGGAAGTCGTTCAGCGCCACCTCGGCGGCCTTCTGCATGTTCACGCGGCCGCCAGGCAGCAGGCCGCCGCGCTTGCGGCCCACTTCGGCCAGCAGGGCCTCGTCGCTCAGGCTGGCGAAGTCGGGCAGCTTGTAGCGCTCGCGCAGGCGCTGGCCATAGCGTGCGCGCACGGCAGCCAGCAGGGCCATCGCCACCGATTCCTCGTCGTAGGCATTGCGGCCGATGTTGCCGGCTGCGGCCAGGAAGTCACCGCTCTGCGCCACCGTGATGCGCGGCCACAGCATGCCGGGCGTGTCGAACAGCGTCACGTCGCTGGCCAGCATCAGGCGCTGCTCGCTCTTGGTGATGCCGGGCTCGTCGCCGGTCTTGGCCGCGCGCTGGCCCATCAGCGTGTTGATGAGGGTGGACTTGCCCACGTTCGGGATGCCGCAGATCAGCACCCGCAGCGGCTTGACCATGCCGCCGCGCAGCGGCGCCAGCGTGCGGCAGGCGGCCACCAGTTGCCGCGCCGGGGCCGTGGCCGATGCGTCCAGTGCCAGCGCCTGCGTGCCGGGCTGGGCCTGGTAGTGCGCCAGCCATTGCGCGGTGATGTCGGGGTCGGCCAGGTCCTGCTTGTTCAGCACCTTCAGCGCCGGCTTGCCGCGCGTCAGCTCGGCCAGCAGCGGGTTGGCGCTGCTGCCGGGCAGGCGGGCATCGAGCAGCTCGATGACGACATCGATCTCCGGCATCCGCTCGGCGATGGCCTTGCGGGTGGCGTGCATGTGGCCGGGGAACCATTGGATCGGCATCGGTGCGCGGTCGGTGTGTGGCTGGAGCCGCGCCTTCAAGCCGCGCTGTTCAAGCAGCGCCCCGGAGCAGTGCCGCGGAGCGCAGCTCCAGCTCTTTGCGCAGCTGCTTGCGCACCTGGGCCGCGGCGTGGCGGCGCCGCTCGTCGGGGGTCACCGGCTGCAGCGGGGGCACGGGCGTGGGCTTGCGCTCGTCATCCACCGCCACCATCGTGAAGAAGCAGCTGTTGACGTGGCGCACGGTCTGGCTGCGGATGTCTTCGGCCACCACCTTGATGCCCACTTCCATCGACGAGCTGCCGGTATGGTTGACCGAAGCCAGGAAGGTGACGAGTTCGCCCACGTGGATGGGCTGGCGAAACATCACCTGGTCCACGCTGAGCGTGACGACGTAGCGCCGTGCGTAGCGGCTGGCGCAGGCATAGGCCACCTGGTCCAGCAGCTTGAGCACCGTGCCGCCATGCACATGGCCGCTGAAGTTGGCGGTGTCCGGCGTCATCAGCACCGTCATCGTCAGCTGGTGGGCCGGCAGATCCATGGTCAGACCGGGGCGTCGTCGCCAGCCGGGGCTGCAGCGGCCTTGCGGATGCGGGTAATGCGGCGGGCCTCGGCCGGTGCTGCAGCGGCTGGCGGCGCCGCGAGCTCGCCCTGGGCGAAGAGCTGCGTCGCATCCTGGGCGGAGGCGGCCGGGGCGGGGCTTTCGGGGGCATCGGCATCGGCGGGCCGGATGACGCGGGTGTAGGGCGCCAGGATCTGCACCAGCTGGCCGTAGATCTTCGGGTTGCCGGCCACCACTTCGCGCTGGTAGAGGAAATCGGATTCGCCGGTGAAGTTGCCGACCAGGCCCCCGGCTTCGGTGATCATCAAAGACCCCGCCGCGGCGTCCCAGGGCTGCAGGCCGGTCTCGAAGAAGCCGTCGTAGTAGCCGGCGGCCACATAGCAAAGGTCCAGCGCCGCGGCGCCCGGGCGGCGCAAGCCGGCGCAGCTCTGCATCACCTCTTCGAACATCTTCACGTAGCGCTTGAAGTTGTCGCCCTTGCGGAAAGGGAAGCCGGTGCCGATCAGCGAATCGCTGATGCGCGTGCGCTTGCTCACGCGCAGCCGGCGGTCGTTGAGGAAGGCGCCGCGCCCGCGCGAGGCGTAGAACATGTCGTTGCGCGTGGGGTCGTAGACCACGGCCTGTTCGACCTTGCCCTTGAAGGCCAGTGCGATGCTGACGGCATAGACCGGGAAACCGTGCAGGAAGTTGGTAGTGCCGTCCAGCGGGTCGATGATCCAGACGTATTCGCTGTGCTTGGCGCCGCGTGCGCGGCCCGATTCCTCGGCCAGGATGGCGTGGCCTGGATAGGCTTCCAGCAGCACGTCGATGATGGCGTTTTCGGCCGCCTGGTCCACTTCCGACACGTAGTCGTTCGGGCCCTTCTGCCCCACCTTCAGCACTTCCAGGTCGAGCGCCGCGCGGTTGATGATGGAACCTGCTGCCCGCGCCGCCTTGATGGCGATGTTGAGCATGGGGTGGAGCGCTTGCGACATGGGGCAGCCTGAAGTGAGGGGGGCGACGGGAGGAAAGAGCGGGGGGGTGCGGGCCCGGCTGCAGGGCAGCGGTGGGGCCGAGGGGCCGAGTGGCCGAGGGGCCAGGCGCACGGACAATGCGGGGCCGTGCCCTCTCAGCACAAACCCGGAGTCTACCGCCCATGACCACGCGCTTCGTGCTCGTCGAGCCCAGCCATGCCGGCAACGTGGGGGCGGCGGCGCGGGCGATGAAGGTGATGGGTTTTGATGACCTGGTGCTGGTGAACCCGCGCCGCCCCGACGTGCTGCAGCACGACGAAACCCTGGCCCTGGCCAGTGGCGCCACTGACGTGCTGGCCGCGGCCCGCAGCGTGCCCACGCTGGCCGAGGCCCTGCACGGCATCAGCCATGCCTGCGCCACGGCGATGACGCCGCGCGACTTCGGCCCGCCCACGGCCGCGCCGCGTGCGCACTTCGCCGCGCTGGCGCCGCAGGGGCAGGCCGTGGCCTTCGTGTTCGGGCCTGAACGCACGGGGCTGAGCAACGAGGATGTCTACCGCTGCCATGTCTGCCTGTCGATCCCCACCCACCCCGGCTACGGTTCGCTGAACCTCGCGCAAGCGGTGCAGCTGCTGGCCTATGACTGGCGCCAGGCCCTGGGCGGCTTCGACGTGGTGCCGCGAACGCCGGCAGTGCCGCTGGCCGATGGCGCCGCCGTCGACGGCCTGCTGGCGCACTGGCAGCAGTTGCTGCTGGACTGCGGCTTCCTGAACCCGGCGGCGCCGAAGAAGCTGATGCCGCGGTTGCGCCGCCTGGTGCAGCGCGCCGAGCTGACGCTGGAGGAAGTGCACATCCTGCGCGGCATGGCCCGTGCGCTCGCGCCCGCCCGCGGCGCAGCGCGCAGGCAGGACGACTGAGCCCTGGCTACACTGCACGTACCATGTTCAGCCGCCTGCGAGAAGACATCCGCTGCATCCTGGAACGCGACCCCGCCGCGCGTTCCGGCTTCGAGGTGCTGACCTGCTACCCCGGCCTGCACGCCCTGGTGCTGCACCGGCCTGCGCATGCGCTCTACCGGCGCGGCTGGTTCTGGGCCGCACGCTTCATTTCGCAGATGGGCCGCTTCCTGACCGGCATCGAGATCCACCCCGGCGCCACCATCGGCCGCCGGGTCTTCATCGACCATGGCATGGGCGTGGTGGTGGGCGAGACGGCCGTGATTGGCGACGACTGCACCATCTATCAAGGCGTGACGCTGGGCGGCACATCCCTGGCCAAGGGGGCCAAGCGCCACCCCACGCTGGGCCGCGGCGTGATCGTGGGTGCGAACGCGCAGGTGCTGGGCGGCTTCACGGTGGGCGACGGTGCCCGCGTGGGCAGCAGCGCCGTGGTCGTCAAGCCGGTGCCGGCCGGCGCCACGGCGGTGGGCAACCCGGCGCGCATCATTCAGGCCGAAGCCGACAGCGCGCGCGAGGAAGCCGCGGCCAAGATGGGCTTCTCGGCCTATGGCCTGACGCAGGGCGACGACCCTGTCTCGCTGGCGATGAAGGGCCTGATCGACAACGCTGCCGGGCACGAGCACCAGATCACCCTGCTGTGGCAGGCGATCGAGAAGCTGTCGGCGCGCGCGCGCGAGCTGCCCGCCGGCGACTGCGTGCCCAGCGGGGCGCAGACCACCGAGTGCTTCGATGCCGAGGCGCTGAACCGCCTGGTCAAGTAGTCCCGCGCCGCTACAGCGGCACGTCGACCATCATCTTGCTGTCCAGTGGCTGCACCTGATCGGCGGCCAGCGCGATGCGCTGCTGCAGTTCCTGCGCCCGCACCGGGCGGCCGAACAGGTAGCCCTGGCCATTGCGGCAGCCCAGCTTCTGCAGAAGATCGGCCTGCTCCTCGGTTTCCACGCCTTCGGCCACGTTGTCGGCGCCCAGGCTGCGCGACAGGCCGATGATGGCTTCGACGATCTTGGTGCTGCTTTGCTGGTCCGACCGCAGCTTCTGCACGAAGCCCTTGTCGATCTTGATCTTGTCGAAGGTCAGCTCCGACAGGTAGCTGAGATTGGAGTAGCCCGTGCCGAAGTCGTCCAGCGTCACCGTCATGCCCGCGCGCTTGAGCGACAGGATGACCTCGCGCGCCCGCGCCGTGTCGTTCACGAGCGCGGTTTCCGTCAGTTCCACGTCCAGCCGGTTCGGCGGCACGTGGTTTTCCTTCAGCACGGCCAGCAGTTGCGGCACCAGATTCTCGTCCTGGATCTGCTGCGGCGCGACGTTGAAACTCAGCCGCCAGTGGGCCGGGAAGCTGAGCATGTCCTGGCAGGCCTGGTTCAGCAGCGACAGCGTCAGCGGGCCGATCAGGCCGGAATCCTCGGCCAGCGCGATGAACTTGTCCGGTGTCAGCAGCCCGCGCTCGGGGTGCTTCCAGCGGCACAGCAGTTCGAGCGACACGACGTTGCGCCGCGCCAGGTGCACGATGGGCTGGTAGTACGGGATCAGCTGGCCGCTCGCGATGCCTTCGCGCAGCGCGGCTTCGAGCGCGGCGCGTTCGGCCAGCGCCTCGTCCAGCTTGGGGTCGTAAAGGCAGATCCCGCCGGGCCCGGATTTCTTTGCCCGGTAGAGCGCGGAATCGGCCTTGCGGATCAGCTCGTCGTCGCTCTGGGCGTCGCGCGGGTAGCGGGCCAGGCCGACGCTGGCGCCGACGTTGACGGTGAGATCGCCGAAGTACATCGGCTCGGACAGCGTCTCGATGATGCGCTCGGCGGCGGCCATCGCGGTGCGCGTGCCGTCGGCTTCGTCGATCACGACCACGAACTCGTCGCCGCCGTAGCGCGCGCGCAGGTCGCTCTGGCGCAGGCAGCGGCCCAGCCGGCGTGCCACTTCCTTGAGCACCAGATCGCCCACCATGTGGCCGTTGCGATCGTTCACGGGCTTGAAGCGGTCCAGGTCGACCATCAGCACCGCGAGTTCCTGGTTCAGCTTGCGGGAGCGGGCGAGTCGCGTCTGCATCGCATCGTGCAACGCGGCGCGGTTGTCCAGGCCGGTGAGCATGTCGCTGGCGGCCAGGCGCTGCACGCGCACCTCGGCGTCCAGCAGCGACCCGCGCGACCGCTTCAGGCCGCTGGACAGCCGCCGCCAGAGCCAGAAGCCCCCGCCCAGCGTGATGGCCAGCGCGCCTGCGGCGACGGCATAGGACCGCGTGCGCAATTCACGCACCCGCCTTTCCGTGGCCGCCAGCGACAAGGCGGTCAGCTCTTCGGTGGCTTCGCGGATCAGCCGTGTCCGGCTGGTGTAGCGCTCGCCGTCGAACAGCGAGCGTGCGGCGTCCAGGGCGCCCGACTGCAGGGCGTTGAGCGCCGATTGCCGCATCTGCGCGATCTCGGCACTGGCGTCGGCGGTCTTTTCGCGGTAGCGCTGCGCGACGTTCAGCGGCACCAGCAGGCTGGCGTGTTCCACCTTCTGCGTCAGCGATGCCGTCAGGCGGTCATAGCGTTCGATCCAGCTGGGTTCGCCCGTGAGCGCGGCGCTCTGGGCAGCTTGCAGCAGCTCCTGCTCGGTCAGGCGGATCTCGCCGGCCAGGCGGTTGGCCTGGGCGTGCCGGTCGGCCGCCTTCTCCAGCTGGTGGCTGGACCACAGCCGCTCGGCCAGCAAGGTGGTGGTGAGCAGGGCCGTGCAGGCCAGCGCGACGGCAACGGCGCGCAGGGCCTGCCGCATCGTCTCTTCGACGATCGAGACGGTGGGCAACAGGCGTTGCGCAGCAACAGGTGCGTCGGGCATGGTGGCGGGCAGGCTTGAGATGGATCTCTCTGCCCGGGCTATCGGCAGCATCCGGCCGCGACTTGAAGCCGGGTGTCGGCGCGGGCGTGCGCCGTGCGAAATTCAGCGCTTGATGGCTGCGGGCGGCCCCGCGGCAGGATCGGCCGGGCTGCTGGGCGCCAGCCGCTGGGCCGACTTGGGCCGGAACGCCCTGCACAGCGCGGCGTCGGTCTCGATGTAGGGGCCGCCGATCAGGTCCACGCAGTAGGGCACGGCCGCAAAGATGCCGGGCACCGCTGCCCGGCCGTCGGCGCCGGCCGGCAGGCCCTGCAGGGTCTCGGCGATGGCCTTGGGCTGGCCCGGCAGATTGATGATCAGGCTGCGCCCGCGGATCACGGCCACCTGCCGCGACAGGATGGCCGTGGGCACGAAGGCCAGGCTGATCTGGCGCATCTGTTCACCAAAGCCGGGCATCACCCGGTCGGCCACGGCCAGCGTGGCTTCGGGGGTGACGTCGCGGGGCGCCGGGCCGGTGCCGCCCGTGGTGAGCACCAGGTCGCACTGCAGATCGTCGACCAGGCGGCGCAGGGCCGCACTGATCTGCGCCTGTTCGTCAGCCACCAGGGCGTCGTGCCATTCGACCGGGTTGAGCACGGCGCGCGACAGCCAGTCCTTCAGGGCCGGGATGCCCAGGTCGGCGTAGACGCCGCTGGCAGCGCGGTCGCTGGCCGAGAGCAGGCCGATGCGCACGCTGTCCAGCCGGGCTGGCGAGGCGGGGATGGCCGGGGTGGCAGGGGTCGCTGGCATGGGGCCGATCAGGCGGCGAGGTGCGGCCGCAGGAACTGGAAGAGATCGCGGTAGCTGCGCGGTTGCCGGTCCTCGGGCTTGAGGCCGGCAGCGTCGCGCCGGGCCGCGCGCACCAGGCTGCGCAGCTGCTGCGTGTCGGTCTGCGGGTGCTCTTGCAGCCAGCGCGTCATCGCCAGGTCATCGGTGATCAGCGCCAGCCGCCACTGTTCGGCCTGGTGCAGGGCCAGCGTGTTCTGCGCCGTGCCCAGGGTGGCGGCGGCCACGCCCTCGCGCAGCGTGGCCTCGTCGGCGTTGTGCATGAGCTTGCCGATGTACTGCAGCTGCCGGCGCTTGCCTTCGAAGGATCGCGTGCGCCGGAACTCGGCAAGCGCATCGCGCAGGGGCTCGGGCATCTCGATGCGGGCCAGCCGCTCGGGCGACAGCTCGGTGAGCTGCACGCCCAGCGCCTGCAGCGCATGGGCCTTCTGCTTGAGCCGCGTCTTGCTGGGGCGGATGTCGAAGGGGTCGACCACCGGGCCGGCGGCCGCTGGCGAGTCTTCCTGCTGGTCTTCGCCGCCGGGCTGGGGTTCGTCGCCGGCATGGGCTGCGCTGGCGCGGTGGGGGGCGGCACGTCGGCTCATGGCAAGGTCCGGAAGCAGGGCGATCGGGTCGCGGCAGGGCGGCCCATTATCATCGCGCGCTCACTGCTGCTGCGGCATCGCCCGCGCCCCACCTGATGCCATCGTCCCGTTCCGACCAGGGCTTTGCCTATCGCAAGGACCAGTTCCAGCAGATCGTCGAAGACACCCTCGCGCTGGCCCGCCAGCTGGGCGCCAGCGACGCCGGTGCCGAGGTCTCCGAAGGCGTGGGCCTGTCGGTATCGGTGCGCAAGGGCGAGCTCGAGAACGTCGAGCGCAATCGCGACAAATCGCTGGGCGTCAGCGTCTACCTGGGGCAGCGGCGGGGCAACGCCAGCACGTCGGACTTCTCGGCCGCAGCCCTGAAGCAGACCGTGCAGGCGGCCTACGACATCGCCCGCTTCACGGCCGAAGACCCGGCCGCCGGCCTGCCCGATGCCGACGACCTGGCCAGCGCCGAGGAAGCGGCGCGCGACCTCGATCTCTTCCACCCCTGGGCCATCGACGCCGCCGGCGCTGCCGAGCTGGCGCGCCGCTGCGAAGCGGCGGCACTGGGCGTGAGCCGCAAGATCACCAATTCCGAAGGCGCCGGTGTGTCGGCGCAGCAGGCGCACTTCTGGGCCGGCAGCTCGCGCGGGTTCCGCGGGGGCTATGCGAGTTCGCGGCACTACATCTCGGTCTCGCCGATCGCCGGCCGCGGCCGCGACATGCAGCGCGACGCCTGGTACAGCTCGATGCGCGACGCTGCCGACCTGGCCGATCCCGAAGCGGTGGGCCACTACGCCGCCCATCGCGCACTGGCCCGGCTGAAGTCGCAGCGCGTGGCCACGGGCGAACTGCCGGTGCTGTTCGAGAACACCGCCGCGGCGGGGCTGTTGGGCGCCTACGTGCAGGCCACTTCCGGCGGCTCGCTGTACCGCAAGGCCAGCTTCCTGGAAGGCAGCCTGGGCAAGACCGTGCTGGCCCGCCACATCGACATCACCGAGGACCCGCACATCCTGAAAGGCAAGGGCAGCGCGCCTTTCGACGACGAAGGCGTGCGCACGCGCGCGCGCAGCATCGTGCAGCGCGGTGTGGTGCAGAGCTACTTCCTCAGCAGCTATTCGGCCCGCAAGCTGGGCATGAAGACCACCGGCCATGCCGGCGGCTCGCAGAACCTGGCCCTCATCAGCCGGCTCACGCAGCCGGGCGACGATCTGCCGGCGATGCTGCGCAAGCTGGGCCGTGGCCTGTTCGTCACCGAGCTCATGGGCCAGGGCGTGAACTACGTCACCGGCGACTATTCGCGCGGTGCG
Organism: Rubrivivax sp.; assembly: GCA_027489455.1. Classification (GTDB taxonomy): domain Bacteria; phylum Pseudomonadota; class Gammaproteobacteria; order Burkholderiales; family Burkholderiaceae_C; genus Rubrivivax. The sequence continues at coordinate 9,971 of JAIXZR010000186.1, forward strand.
GCCGGCTTCTGGGTCGAGGGCGGGCAGATCGTGCACCCGGTGCACGAAGTCACCATCGCTGGCAACCTCAGGCAGATGTTCAAGGACATCGTGGCCGTGGGCGCGGATGTCTACACCTCCGGCAGCAAGAGCATCGGCTCGGTGCTGGTTTCGCGCATGAAGCTGGCCGGCAGCTGAAGGGGAAAACCCGCGCGATCGGTGTGCAGGGCGACTCCTAGAATCGCGCCCGCTCAAGCCCATCCCCCCGCGCCCCCAGGGCGCGGAAGTCACACTGGAGAACCTTCATGGAACGTCGTTCATTTGTCCATGGCGCAGGCCTGGCCGGTATCCTGGCCACTGGCGCAGCACCGGCTGTCGTTCACGCTCAGGCCAACGTGCGCTGGCGCCTGACCTCGGGCTTTCCGAAGACGCTGGACACGATCTACGGCGCGGCCGACAGCTTTGCCAAGAAGGTGGGTGAGCTCAGCGGCGGCAAGTTCCAGATCACCACCCACGCTGCGGGCGAGCTGGTGCCCATGCCCGGCCTGGTGGACGCCGTGCAGGCCGGCACGGTCGAAATGGGCCACACCGCGCCCTACTACTACTTCGGCAAGAACGACGCCTTCGCGCTGGGCTGCGCCATCCCCTTCGGCCTGAACAGCCGCCAGATGACGGCCTGGATGTACGACGGCAACGGCCTGAAGCTGATGCGCGAGTTCTATTCCGGCTACAACATCATCAGCTTCCCGATGGGCAACACGGGCGCGCAGATGGGCGGCTGGTACCGCAAGGAAATCAAGACCGTCGAAGACATGAAGGGCCTGAAGTTCCGCGTCGGCGGCTTCGCGGGCAAGGTCACGGGCCGGCTGGGCGCGGTGTCGCAGAACATCCCGGGTGGCGAGATCTACCAGGCGCTGGAGAAGGGCACGATCGACGCTGCCGAATGGGTGGGCCCGTACGACGACCAGAAGCTGGGCCTGAACAAGGTCGCGCCGATCTACCACTTCCCCGGCTGGTGGGAAGGCGGGCCGCAGCTGGACCTGTACGTCAACACCAAGGCCTACGCCGGGCTGTCGGCCGAGTACAAGGCCATCATCGAATGCGCTGCGGCCTTCGCGCACACCGAGATGCAGGCGAAGTACGACGCCCGCAACCCGGCGGCGCTGAAGTCGCTCGTGGCCGGTGGTGCGCGCCTGGTGCCGTTCCCGAACCCGGTGCTGAGTGAAGCCTTCAAGGCGGCAATGTCGCTGTACAGCGAGGTCAGCGCCAGCAACCCGGCCTTCAAGAAGATCTACGACGACTACGCCGCCTTCCGCCGCGAAGCGAACCTGTGGTTCCGCTTCACCGAAGCGCGTTTCGACAGCTTCATGCAGCAGCAGCGGCTGTAAGCCGGGCGCTGCCCGAAAACGAAAGCCCCGCATCGCGGGGCTTTTTCATGGCCGCAAGAGGTGCCGTGTTCAGCGGCCCGGGGCCGAGGCCTGGCTGTCCTGCTTCATGGCATCCTGAAGGGCCTTCATCGGATCGTCGCTGCTGTCGCCCGGGGCCGCAGAGGCAGCGCCTTCCGGCTGGCTGGCCGAGGCGTCTGCAGGCATTGGCGGCGTCGCGAACGGGTCTTCCTGCGGCAGGCCCATGCTTTCCAGTGCCTTGTCGGCATCGATCACCGGGCCCTTGGTGATGTTGCCGCTGACGAGCTGCGGGTTGAACACCACCACTGCCACCATGATGAGCTGCAGGATGATGAAAGCGATCGAGCCCTTGTAGATCTGCGCCGTCGTCACGGCCGGGATGCGCTGGCCGGTGACGCGGTCGTCGTAGTCCTTCTTGGCCGCCACGCTGCGCAGGTAGAACAGCGCGAAGCCGAAGGGCGGCGTGAGGAAGCTGGTCTGCAGGTTCATCGCCAGGATCACGCCGAACCAGATCAGATCGATGCCCATCTTGTCGGCCACTGGCGCCAGGATGGGCACGACGATGAAGGCGATCTCGAAGAAGTCGATGAACATGCCCAGGATGAAGACCAGGATGTTCACGACCAGCAGGAAGCCCATCTGACCGCCGGGCAGCTTGTCGAACAGGTGTTCCACCCAGATGTGGCCGTCCGCGGCATTGAAGGTGAAGCTGAACACCGTGCTGCCGATCAGGATGAACATCACGAACACCGACAGGCGCGCCGTGCTGTCCAGCGCCTGCTTGAGCAGGTCCAGGCCCAGCTTGCGGCGCGCCCCGGCCATGATCAACGCGCCAGCGGCGCCCATGGCCCCGCCTTCGGTGGGCGTGGCCACGCCCAGGAAAATCGTGCCCAGCACCAGGAAGATCAGCACCAGCGGCGGGATCAGCACGAAGGTCACCTGCTCGGCCAGCCGCGACAGCAGCCCGAAGCGCAGTACGCGGTTGGCGACGGCCAGCGCCAGCGCCAGCAGCGAGGCGATCGTCATCGACAGGATCACCTTCTCGTCGGTGGGCGCGGCAGCTTCGCGGCCGATCCAGCCGCCGACGATGCCGCTGTGCACCTGCGACCAGCCCCAGCCGACGAGGGCACAGACGAGCAGCAGCACCAGCAGCGACCGATGGCCCGAGGCGCCGTCGGCTTCCCGGTAGATGCGCGCTTCCGGGGGCAGCGCCGGCACCCCCTTGGGCTTCACCAGCGCCACGGCCCGGAGGAAGAGCAGGTACAGACCCACCAGCATCAGCCCCGGGATCAGCGCGCCGGCGTACATGTCGCCAACGGAGCGGCCCAGCTGGTCGGCCAGGACGATCAGCACCAGGGAAGGCGGGATGGCCTGCGCCAGCGTGCCGCTGGCCGTGATGGTGCCGGTGGCGATGGTACGGTTGTAGCCGTAGCGCAGCATGATGGGCAGCGAGATCAGGCCCATGCTGATGACCGCGGCAGCGACGACGCCGGTGGTGGCTGCCAGCAGCGCGCCCACCAGCACCACGGCCACGGCCAAGCCGCCGCGCAGCGGCCCGAAAACCTGGCCGACGGTCTCCAGCAGGTCCTCGGCCATGCCGGACCGTTCGAGGATGATGCCCATCAGCGTGAAGAAAGGAATCGCCAGCAGCGTGTCGTTCTGCATGATCCCGAACACCCGCAGCGGCAGCGCGCCGAACAGGTTGGTCGGGAACAGCCCGGCTTCCATGCCGATGAAGCCGAACAGCAGGCCCGTGGCCGCCAGGCCGAACGCGACCGGGATCCCCGTCAGGAGGAAAAACAGCAACCCCGCAAACATCAGCGGGACGAAGTTCTGCGCGATGAAGGCCATCATGGCTGACCGCCCCGGCTGGCCGCCTGGCGCTGGCGCTCGCGTTCGGCGGCCTCGGCCGCCAGGGTTTCAGCGAACTTCTGCTCTTCGAGCTTGTCCTCGAACTCCGTGAACGGGTGCAGTCGCTTGCCGGCCAGGAAGGCCCCGCGCTTGATGAGCTCGGAAAGGCACTGCAAGGCCAGGAGGCCAAAGCCCACGGGGATCAGCAGCAGCACCGGCCAGCGGATCAGGCCACCGGCGTTCTGGCTCATCTCGCCCGACACCCAGGCGCGTTCAAAAACCGGCCATGACAGATAGATGAAGATCACGCACAGCGGGATCGTGAAGAAGACCATGCCCAGGATGTCGATGATGGCGTTTGTGCGCCGCGACAGCTTGGTGGAAATGAAGTCGATGCGCACATGCGCGTTACGCAGGAAGACGTAGCCCGCGCCCAGCATGAACACGGTCGCGAACAGGTACCACTGGATTTCGAGGTAGGCGTTCGAGCCGATGTCGAAGGCCTTGCGCATGATGGCGTTGCCGGCGCTGATCAGCACCGCCGCCAGGATCAGCCAGCCTGCAGACTTGCCGATCCATTCGTTGAGCCGGTCGATCGCCCGGCAGACCGCCAACAGCGCAGCCATCGTGGGTCAGAGCGCGCTGGCGGCGTCGAACAGGCGGGCCGAGCGTGACCCCGATCGGCAGAAGGCCAGCAGCGGGCGGGGCAGCTCGGCCAGCAGCCGGGCGAATTCGGCGATCTCTTCAGGCGACTGGTAGCCACCGGCGACCGGCAGGTGCCGGTACACAAGCCCTGCCGCCAGGGCGGCGGCTTCGATCTCGGCGCTGGTGGGCTGATCCGTGTCGTGTTCGTGGTCGGGGCGGTTGTTCACGACGCTCCGGAAGCCCACGCGTGCGGCTTCGGACATCGACTCGGGGCTGAGTTGCGGGGCGACGCAGACGTCTGGCGCCACGGCGTGCAGGGGCAGGGTGGTTTCCATGGGCCTTACTTTGCCACGCGCGCGGCCAGTGCCGCCTTGACGGCCGTGGAGATGAGTGCCATTTCGGCCTGCCCTGCCAGCTGTGTCTTGGCCTGGCCCATCACTCGCCCCATGTCGCCCGGCCCCGCGGCGCGCCCGAGTTCGGCCTCGAGCGCGACGACGATGCCGACCACGGCATCGCCGACTTCCTGTTCGCCCAGACGCTGTGGCAGGTACGCCTGCAGCACGGCGATCTCCGCGCGTTCCTTGGCGGCCAGGTCTTCACGCCCGCCGGTTTCGAAGGCGGCGACGGAATCCTTGCGCTGCTTGATCATCCGGTCGACGATGGCGATGACCATCGTGTCGTCGAGCTCGATGCGCTCGTCCACTTCACGCTGCTTGCAGGCCGCCAGCAGCATGCGGATCGTCGACAGGCGGTCAGCGTCCTTGGCCCGCATGGCGGCCTTCATGTCGTCGTTGATGCGCTCTTTGAGGCTCATGCATGTCTCCTGTGCCAACAACAAAGCCCGCGGCGGGTTTCCGGCGCGGGCTGGGCTTTCATGCGTGTCTGCAGGCCGGGGCCGCCTTGCTGGCCCTGCACGCCGGGTGCGGGTGCAGGGCGGGGCAGGTCAGTACAGCTTCTTCGGCAGCTGCATGCTGCGTACACGCTTGAAGTGGCGCTTCACGGCGGCCGCCTTCTTGCGCTTGCGCTCGGAAGTGGGCTTTTCGTAGAACTCGCGCGCGCGCAACTCGGTGAGCAGGCCGATCTTCTCGATGGTGCGCTTGAAGCGGCGCAGGGCGACGTCGAACGGCTCGTTCTCTTTGACGCGGATGGTGGTCATGTAAGGGGGAATCCTCTGTAGCAGCGCAGCGATCGGCGGGTGGCTTGCCTGCTTCACGGCGGGCCGGCGGGGTGGCCCTGCAGCGCAAGTGCGCCGGCGGGCAGCCATCGACCGGGTGGGGCCCGCGTGTCGACACGGGGTCGGCCCGGGGTGCGTGATGCAAGCTTGCTGGCGCCTTGCCGCGCGGCTGTTGGGCCAGCAAAGCCCACGAGTATAAGCGCAACGGGCCACGCATTGGCAGCCACCAGCCGCTGCCGGCCACCTAAAGTGCGCGCGCGCAAGCCGCTGCGCTGGCCCAGGCCCACTGGAAGTTGTAGCCCCCCAGCCAGCCCGTGACGTCAACCACTTCGCCGATGAAGTGCAGGCCCGGCCACCGGCGGCTGGCCAGCGTCTGCGAATCGAGCTCGCGCGTGTCCACGCCGCCGGCCATCACCTCGGCCTTGCGCCAGCCTTCGGTCCCGTTGGGTTGCAGTTGCCAGTGCGTCAGGCTGTCGCCCAGGCGCGCCAGATCCTTGTCGCGGGTTTCTGCCAGCGGGCGCTGCGCGCCCAGGCCCTGCAGTTGCAGCCAGGTCTGGGCCAGCCGCTCGGGCAGGTAGCCGGCCAGTTCGTTGCCGAGCTGGCGGCGTGATGTCAGCTTGGCCTGGCGCAGCTGGTCTGCCAAGCCGGCATCGGCCAGCGACAGTTGCAGCGCCGTGCCGGGCTGCCAGTAGCTCGATGCCTGCAGCACCGCCGGCCCGCTGATGCCACGATGCGTGAAAAGCAGGTCTTCGACGAATCGGGCGCGTTGCCGGCCCGTGCCGGCCTGGATCGTCACCTCCAGCGACAAGCCGGCCAGCGCCGCGAACGGTGCCCATACCGCCGGGTCGAAGCTCAAGGGCACCAGGGCCGGCCGCGGTTCGATCACGGCGTGGCCGAACTGCTGCGCCAGCCGCAGCCCCCAGTCCGTGGCGCCGATCTTTGGGACCGGCAACCCGCCGGTCGCCACCACCACGCGCGGTGCCTGCACGGTGCCGCGGGCCGTGTCGATCTCAAAGCCGCTGCCGGCAGCACGCACTGCCGCCACGGTGCAGGGCTGCCAGTGCGTCACGCCTCCGGCAGCGCATTCGGCCAGCAGCAGACGGATGATCTGTTCCGAGGAGTCGTCGCAGAACAACTGGCCACGGTGCTTTTCGTGGAAGGCCACGCCGTGGCGCTGCACCAGCGCGATGAAGTCCGCCGGCGTGTAGCGCGCCAGCGCCGACTTGCAGAACGATGGGTTGGCCGACAGGAAGTTGGCGGGCGTGGTGTCGCGATTGGTGAAGTTGCAGCGGCCGCCACCGGAAATGCGGATCTTCTCGGCCACCTTGGCCGCGTGGTCCAGCAGCAGTACACGACGGCCGCGCTGGCCGGCGATGGCTGCGCACAACAAGCCGGCCGCGCCGGCGCCGACGATCACTGCATCAAAGTTGTGCATCGGGCGGATTATCGGCAGGCCTGCGCCAGCCTGGTGCCGCCGTGGCCCTGCGCAGCCGTGCCGCAGGATTCAGCGGGCAACGCGGCTGCGTGCTGGCAGCGCGTGGTCCAGCGCTGCCAGGGCCGCCAGCACCGCCTGCAGCTGACGTACCAGCGGCCCGGGCGCAGGCCGCTCGCCCCCCAGGACGGACTGGATGTACAGCGCCGTGGTGGCTGCAGCGTTGTCGCGCGGAAGCAGCGGGAGCTCGGTGACGACACCGTCCTGGGCTGGCAGGCAGGCGGGCTCGTACAGCCGCCCTGCGGTGTAGACGTCGATGCGCGGCAGCCGCCGAGGATCGGCCACCGGCTCGCCTTCGGTGCCGCGCAGCAGCATCGCGTCGGCAGCTTCCTGTTGCGCCCACTGCGCCATCAGACTGCTGAATTCCGGGTGGGTGGTGTTCACCAGCCTCAGGCAACGGGTGCCACCCAGTGGATGGAGCATCTTGGCGATGCTGTGGCCGCTGTTGCGCAGGCCCAGGGCCCAGCGCAGATCGAGCAGGCCCTGCAACGGATGGCAGAGGGTTTCCAGCGCCATGAAGGCCGGTTCGCGCCGGGCCCAGGCGGCGTGCACGTCGGCCAGGTTCTGCGCGCGCGGCAAGCCCAGGTCCTGGAAGATCTGCGCGCTGGTCACCCGCACCGGGTCGCGTACCGGCCCGTGCACCAGCACGCGTGCGCCGGCGCGGGCGAGCTCCAGCGCCAGCAAAGGCGTCAGGTTGGGCAGGCGGCGCGACCCGTTGTAGCTGGGGATCAGCACGACCGGCCGGTCGCTGCGCAGCCGCAGGCAGCGCGCATGGGCGGCGTCGAGAAAGCCGCGGAGCTCGTCCAGCGTCTCGCTCTTCATCCGCAGTGCCATCACGAAGGCGCCCAACTCCGGCCCGGCCACCTGGCCATCGAGCACGGCACCCATCACATCTCTGGCGCGTTCGCGGTCCAGGCTGCGGGCACCTGCAGCGCCGCGACCGATGTCCTTCAGGATGGGGATGATGTTCACGCCGCGGGCCTTTGCACGAACAGCGCAAGAAGCGGGCCCGACTTTGGCAGGGCTGGCGGCTGGCGTTGCAGATAATGAACAAACTAGGGAAGACAGTGAGGAAGTCGCTTGCCCGGACTCCCCCAGGCTTCCACTATTCACGCATCGGGTTTCGCGCCTGCCTGATCATCCCGCCTGGCAAACGCTGCGCCATCGCCATGAGTTCTTCGCCCGACCCGAACACCCCGCCACCCGATGGGCTGCCTGGCAGCCTCGTGCCGGCCCTGCTGGCGGCGCGCGGCGAAGGTTGGGCATTGAAGGACACCCTCAGCGGGCGTTACGCCCAGGTCAGCGGCCCCTGGCTGGCCTGGTTTGGCCTGCCCAGGGACAGCGTGCTGGGGCGCACCGACTCAGAGATCTTCGAGCCTTCGCTGGCGACGGCCCTGCGGGCGGCCGAGCACACCGCGCTGGCGCAGTCCGATGCGCTCTTCAGCGAGCACCGGTTCGACTGGGCCGGCCAGCGGCAGGTGTGCAGCGTGCTGCGCGTGGCCACCGGGCCCGACGCCGAGGGCCGGCGATGGCTGCTGAGCGTCTGGCGTGACCTGGCCGGCGAGCAGCGGCAGCAGGCCCAGCTGAAACAGGCGCTGGAACAGATCGAACACCAGCAACGTGCGCTGGAGCAACTGCGGCGCGAACTCGCCGATCAGGCCTTGCGGGATTCGGCTTCAGGGCTGTATTCACGGGCGCACTTCGAAGACCAGCTGCGGCGCGAGGTGGATCTGTCCACGCGCGAGCACCGTGAGTTCGCCCTCGTGCTGATCGCCATCGACCCGGCCAGCGAGCGCGTGCGCGAAGCCGGCCCAGCCGGGCGGGCGCGGGTGCTGGAAACGATGGGCAGCCTGCTGCGCAGCGGCACGCGGGCGATGGATGCATCGTGCCGGCTCGACGAAGACCGCTTTGCCGTGCTGTTGTCGGGCGTGGGCCTGGCCACCGCACATTCGCGCATGGAAGGCCTGCGCCGCAAGTGCGCCACGCAGATCGTGATGCAGGACGGGCAGGAGCTCGGCTTCACGGTCGCGATGGGCGTGGCCAGCTTTCCGCACACGGCGCATTCGCAGGAAGAGCTGGTTGCCGCCTGCGAGGCCGCGCTGGCCGAAGCACGGCGGCGTGGCGGCAACCACGTCACGCTGGCGGCGATCCGCTTCGAGCCTGGCCGCTGAGCCTGCCAGGCCGGCTGCTTTCAGGCGCCAGTCAGTCCGGCCTTCAGCATGTAGCCGGCCAGGCCCAGCAGCAACAGGGCGAACAGCCGCCTGAGCACGCGGGTCTCGATGCGCTGCGCCACGCGGGCCCCCAGGGGTGCCATCGTCACGCTGGCCGTGGCCACGACCACCAGGGCCGGCAGGTACAGGTAGCCGAAGGCCCCCGGCAGGGCCGGGGGAAGCTGCCAGCCGCCGATGACGTAGCCCGTGGTTGCCGCCAGCGCGATCGGAAAACCCAGCGCGGCACTGGTGCCGACGGCATGGCGGATCGGCACGTTGCACCAGACCATGAAGGGCACCGACAGAAACGCCCCGCCGGCGCCCAGCAGGCCGGACACGAAGCCGATGCCCGCCCCCACGGCGGTCTGCCCCGGCCAGCCCGGCATGTCGCGGCCTGGCTGGGGCTTGCGGTCGCGGAACATCTTCAGCGCCGTCCAGCCGATGAAGGCGGCGAAGAACAGCGCCAGCCCCTGCCCCTTCAGTACCGCAAAGGCGCCGGCACCCGAGGCCAGGCCGCCCAGCACGATCCCGGGCGCCAGCCCGCGCACCAGCGGCCATCGGACTGCGCCCAGGCGATGGTGCGCCCGCAGGCTGGACAGCGACGTGAACAGGATCGTGGCCATCGATGTGGCGATCGCCATCTTCACCGCCAGCGACAGCGGCACGCCCCGGTTGCCCAGGATGGCCGTCATGAACGGCACCATCATCATCCCGCCACCCACGCCCAGCAGCCCGGCCAGGAAGCCCGCCACCACGCCCAGGGCCAGCAACTCGACGATCAGCAGTGCGCCAAGATCAGGCATCCAGCAGCGCCAGCACGGCCCGCCATTCGGCCGGGGTCACGGGGGTGATCGACAGCCGGTTGCCGCGCTGCAGCACCTGCATCGTGGCCAGTTGCGGCGCGGCGCGCATCTCGCGCAGCGGCAGCAGCCGTGTCTTGCGGCACAGGCGCACGTCGATCTGCAGCCAGCGCGGCAGGCTGGGGCTGGACTTGGCGTCGAAGTACGGGCTGGCTGGATCGAACTGCGTGGTGTCGGGCTGCGGGACGCCACAGATCTCGGCCAGCCCGGCCACGCCCGGCTCGGCGCAGGACGAGTGATAGAAGAGCACGCCATCGCCGGGCCGCATGGCGTCGCGCATGAAGTTGCGGGCCTGGTAGTTGCGCACGCCAGTCCAGGGCAGGGTCTGCCCTGGCGCCCGGGCCAGGTCGTCGATCGACACTTCGTCGGGCTCGCTCTTCATCAGCCAGTGGGTGCTCATGCCGGCTGCCGAGGAGGGTGTGGGGGCTGTGATCGTGACTGCAACGTCGCCGCGCGCGATGGCAGCGACGGGAAAGAAAGGTGTCCGCCGTGACCCGTGAACCGCATTCCTGAACCCTCAGGGAAGTTCAGGTGGGCGAGGTCAACCAGGTTTCGGGTTCATCTGACGCGAGACGATCACACCAACCCGGCAATGTTCCAAGCCCTGGCTCAATGAGCATCGGTCCAAGGAAATATAGAGCTCACGCGATCACGACGGACAAGGTCATTCTAGACATCGCCCAGTACCCGCGGTCTGCGCTGGAAATCACAGCAGGCGGCCATCGTTGCCGAGCACGGCATCGACTCGCTGGATCAGCGCGTCGATGTCCACGCTGCCGGCTTCTGGCGGGGTTGCCGGGCCGCGTTCGGCCAGCTGGTAGGCCAGGTTCAGAGCGGCAAGCACGGCAATGCGCTCGCGGGCTTTCACCTTGCCGGCATCGCGGATGCCGCTCATTTCGCGGTCGACCGCCGCGACGGCTTCGCGCAGCTGTCGCTCACCGCCTTCCGGACAACCCAGCACATAGGCCTGCCCGAGGATGGAGACTTCGATCTGCTTCAAGCCACACCTGCCTCGTCGGACCTGCGGGCGGCGGGTTCGCCTTCGGCCGGCAGGCGTTGCAGCAGTGCATCGACGCGGGCCCGCGCGGCCGCCAGGCGCGATCGCAGGCTGTCGCGTTCGGCCGTGACGGCGGCCAGCTGCTGCTCCACCAGGGCGGTGCTGCGCTGCAGCTCGCCGTGGCGCAGCACCAGGCGGTCGACCCGTTCGGCAAGTTCCTCGAGCTTGGACATGCTGGCTGGTTCCTCCCCGGTCTGCCCCGGCACCGCTGCGGGATTGTAGGAGCCCGCGTATGCCGCCCCGCGCCGTCCCGCAGGCCCCAGCGCAGACTAGGCGGCAGCCTGGCGGCCAGGGCGGCCGCGCTTCAGGCGCCTGCGGCCTTCGTCGCAGCACGTGCTGACGGTGCACGCCTGGCACTGCGGCTGGCGTGCCTGGCAGACATAGCGGCCGTGCAGGATCAGCCAGTGGTGCGCGTCGACGAGATAGGCGGCGGGCACGCGGCTCATCAGCTTTTCCTCCACCGCCAGTGGCGTGCGCCCAGGCGCCAGGCCAGTGCGGTTGCTGACGCGAAAGATGTGTGTGTCCACCGCCATCGCCGGCTCGCCAAAGGCGACGTTGAGCACCACATTGGCGGTCTTGCGGCCGACGCCGGGCAGGGCCTGCAGCGCTTCGCGCGAGCGCGGGATCTGCCCGCCGTGCTCGTCCACCAGGATCTGGCAGGTGGCCAGCAGGTTCTTGGCCTTGGTGCGGAACAAGCCGATCGTGCGCACCAGCTCCGTCACCCGATCCAGACCCAGCGCCAGCATCCGCTGCGGCGTGTTGGCCAGGGCGAAGAGCGTGCGCGTGGCCTTGTTGACGCTGACGTCGGTGGCTTGCGCCGACAGCAGCACCGCGGCCAGCAGCTCGAAGGTGTTGGTGTAGACCAGCTCGGTCTGCGGACGGGGATTGGCCGCAGCCAGCGTGGCGAAGAAGGTATCGATCTGGGCAGAGTTCAAGCGTGGATCCCGCAGCTGGCCTGGCCGTGTGGCCGATGAAGATCGCGACGGGGGCCGGCCGCAGCCCGTGCGCGAGGGCGCATCTTCACCCAAACCCGCCAGCCCGCGTGCGCGCTCGCCGGCCGGCATGGGCGGGCCGCAGCAAGCGGGTGCGTCAGGATGCCTCAGGGCCCCTGCGGCCCGCGGCGCTGGCGCGCCCGCGCCAGTGCGGCTTCCACCACGGCGCGCTTCGCGGCTAGGGCATCGGCGTCATCGATGCGGCTGTGGGCGGCCAGATCGGCCAGCTTGGCGCTGGCCTTGGCGGCCAGGCGTTCGTCGTTCTCCTGGCGTTCACGCGTCCGCCTGGCGCTGCGGTCCTGGTAGCGCTGCAGGGCCAGGCGCGCCAAGTCGGGCGACCAGGCCTGCCAGCCGCTGCGCCCAGGGGTCACTGGCACCAGGCTGATGCAGTCCACGGGGCAGGCGGGGACGCAGAGCTCGCATCCCGTGCACTGCTCGTCGATCACCGTGTGCATCTGCTTGGATGCCCCGACGATGCAGTCCACCGGGCAGGCCTTGATGCACAGCGTGCAGCCGATGCACCAGGCTTCGTCGATGACGGCCAGGGTGCGCGGGCCCTCGATGCCGTGCGCCGGATCCAGCGGCAGCGCCGGCGTGCCGCGAATGGCTGCCAGCCGCAGCACGCCTTCTGCGCCACCCGGGGGGCAGCGGTTGATGTCGGCTTCGCCGCGGGCCATGGCTTCGGCGTAGCCACGGCAATCGGGATAGCCGCAGCGTGTGCACTGGGTCTGCGGCAGCGCCCGGTTCAACTGCTCGGCCAGCGCCTCGCGGGTGGTGTCTGCGGCGGTCATCGGGGTGCCGTCCTGCTGCGCGTCACCGTGCTTGCCTTCAGGCTTGCCCATGCCTGCGGCGTGCCCAGGCCGGCCGCAGCGCCATCAGCGGCTGCGTGAGGTCTTCACGGCCGCCAGGCGGCCGCGGCCGCGGGTGGCGGGCGATGGCTGGCTGGCCTGCACGCGCTGATCGAAGCGGGCGATGAAGCCGCGCACTTCGGGGTAGGCCAGCTCACGCCAGCGCCGCCCGCTGAAGATGCCGTAATGGCCGGCGCCTGCCACGTCGTAGCTGAAGTGCCGGCGCGCCTCGATGCCCGAGCACAGGCCGTGCGCGGCATGGGTCTGGCCGGCGCCAGAGATGTCGTCGAGTTCGCCCTCGATCGTCAGCAGCGCGGTGTCGGTGATGTCCTGGGGCTTCACCAGTTCACCCCGTACCTGCCAGGTGCCGTTGACCAAGGCGAAGTCCTGGAACACGGTCCTGATGGTGTCCAGGTAATACTCGGCCGGCATGTCCAGCACGGCGTTGTACTCGTCGTAGAACTGCCGGTGTGATTCGGCGCTGTCGTCGTCGCCCTTGATCAGGTCGCGGAAGTAGTCGTAGTGGCTGCTGAGGTGGCGGTCGGGGTTCATCGCCACGAAGCCGGTGTGCTGCAGGAAGCCGGGATAGACGGCGCGCCCCGCGCCCGGGAAATTGCCCGGGACGCGGAAGATGACGTTGTTCTCGAACCAGCTGTAGCTCTTGTTCATCGCCAGGTTGTTGACGGCGGTGGGGCTCCGGCGGGCGTCGATCGGGCCGCCCATCATCGTCATCGTGCGCGGCGTGAATTCGCCGCGGCTGGCCAGCAGCGACACCGCCGCCAGCACCGGCACGGTGGGCTGGCAGACCGAGATCACGTGCACGTCGGGGCCGATCAGGCGGATGAAATCCTGCACGTACTCGACATAGTCGTCCAGGTGGAAGGGCCCGGCCGACAGCGGCACCATGCGGGCGTCGGTCCAGTCGGTGATGTAGACCTTGTGGTCCTGCAGCAGGCTCTTGACGGTGTCGCGCAGTAGCGTGGCGTGATGGCCCGACAGCGGGGCCACCACCAGCACCGAGGGCTGCGTCTTCATCCGCCCCAGCACGGTTTCGTCGTCGGTGAAGCGCTTGAAGCGCAGCAGACGGCAGAAGGGCTTGGCCAGCTTGACCTGCTCCTGCACGGCCACGTCGACGTTGCCAACGCGGACCGAGGTGATGTTGAACGGCGGCTTCTCGTATTCCTTGGCCAGCCGGTGCAGCAGGTCGAAGCCGGCGGACATGCGCTGCGCGCCCGGCATCTGTGCGAAAGGGGACAGGGGATGGTCGTACAGCTTGGCGGTGGCGCTGGCGAATTCCGAGAACGGCGCCATCAGGGCGCGCTGGGCTTCATAGAGCTGGTAGAGCATGCAGGGTCTCCGTTCGCAAGCCGTCATGGCGACCGCACGATGCGGTCTGCGGCGCGCCGCTCGCCGAATGTACGCTCTTTGCTGCGGTGCAGCAATGTGGTCAGTGCGTAGCTTCGCCGGCTGCCACGCGGGCGATCGCGCTGACGACCGCATCGATGTTGCGGGTGTTCAGCGCAGCCACGCAGATACGGCCTGAATCCAGACCGTACACCCCGAACTCGCTGCGCAAACGCTGCATTTGCGCGGCTGTCAGGCCCGAATAGCTGAACATGCCCTTCTGCCGCGTGATGTAGTCCAGATCGCCTGGCACGCCGGCGGCGCGCAGCTTGGCGACCAGCGCAGCGCGCATTTCGCGGATGCGCAGCCGCATCCCGGCGAGTTCTTCTTCCCACAGGGCACGCAAGTCCGGCGTCGTCAGCACCGTGGCCACCAGGGTGGCGCCGAAGGTCGGCGGGTTGCTGTAGTTCGTGCGGATCACGATCTTCAGCTGCGACAGCACGCGCGCGGCTTCGTCCTTCGTGCTGCACACCACGCTCAGGGCGCCGACGCGTTCGCCGTAGAGCGAGAAGCTCTTCGAGAACGAGGTCGAGACGAAGAAATCCATCCCGCTGGCCAGGAACTGCTGCACCACGGCGCCATCCTCGGCGATGCCGTCGCCGAAGCCCTGGTAGGCCATGTCCAGGAAGGGCACCAGGCCTCGCGCCTGGCAGGTGGCCACCACCTGTTGCCACTGGTCAGGCGTGATGTCGCAGCCCGTGGGGTTGTGGCAGCAGGCGTGCAGGACCACCACCGTGCCAGCGCTGGCAGCGGCTAGCGCGGCCAGCATGTCCGGGAAGCGCACCGAGCGCGTCGCAGCGTCGTAGTAGGGATAGGCCTGCACGTCGTAGCCGGCGCTGCTGAACAGGCCGCGGTGGTTGTCCCAGCTCGGGTCGCTGATCAGCACCCGGGCCTGCGGGTTGAGCTTCCTCAGGAAATCAGCCCCCAGCTTCAGCCCGCCAGTCCCGCCCAGCGCCTGCACGGTGGCCACACGCCCGGCCTGCACCGCCGCGCTGTCGGGCCCGAAGACCAGCGCCTGCACGGCTTTGTCGTAGCTGGCGATGCCGTCGATGGGCAGGTAGCCCTTGGCCTTGGGCGCTTGCAGGAGCTGCTTCTCGGCTGCCGCCACGCAGGCCAGGACGGGCAGCTTGCCGTTGTCGTCGAAGTACACGCCCACACCCAGGTTCACCTTGGCGGGGTTCGGGTCGGTGTTGAACTGCTCGCTCAGGCCCAGGATCGGGTCACGCGGGGCCATTTCGACGGCGGTAAACAAAGACATCGTGGACTTTCCGGGGCTGTTGTAGGCTGGCGGGTTGGAGACCAATTTTAGGACGCCCCGATGAGCGCGATCGCACCCCTGGCTGCGGACTTGCATGAAGTCGCGGCCGAGCCGGCCACCGGCAGCTTCGTTTCCTACCCTGATTCGCCCTTCCAGCTGTACCAGCCTTATCCGCCGGCGGGCGACCAGCCCACGGCCATCGCGCAGCTGGTGGAGGGCATCGAAGACGGCCTGCAGTACCAGACCCTGCTGGGCGTGACGGGCAGCGGCAAGACCTACACGATGGCCAACGTGATCGCGCGGCTGGGCCGCCCGGCGATCGTCTTCGCGCCCAACAAGACACTGGCAGCCCAGCTCTACAGCGAATTCCGCGAGTTCTTCCCGAAGAACGCGGTCGAGTACTTCGTCAGCTATTACGACTACTACCAGCCCGAGGCCTACGTGCCGCAGCGCGACCTGTTCATCGAAAAGGACAGCGCGATCAACGAGCACATCGAGCAGATGCGCCTGAGCGCCACCAAGAGCCTGCTGGAGCGGCGCGATGTCGTCATCGTCGCCAGCGTCAGCGCGATCTACGGCATCGGCAACCCGGCGGACTATCACAAGATGGTGATGACGCTGCGGGTTTCGGACCGCGTGAGTCAGCGCGACGTGATCCAGCAGCTCATCCGCATGCAGTACAAGCGCAACGAGATGGACTTCAGCCGCGGATCGTTCCGCGTACGCGGCGACACCATCGACGTCTTCCCGGCCGAGCACAGCGAACTGGCCCTGCGCATCGAGCTCTTCGACGACGAGATCGAGAGCCTGCAACTGCTGGACCCGTTGACGGGCAAGGTGCGGCAGAAGATCCCGCGCTTCACGGTCTACCCCAGCAGCCATTACGTGACGCCGCGTGAGCGCGTGGTCGACGCCATTGCCACCATCAAGGACGAATTGCGCTCGCGCCTGGACGAACTGGTGAAGAACGGCAAGCTGGTCGAAGCCCAGCGTCTGGAGCAGCGCACGCGCTTCGACCTGGAAATGCTGCAGGAAGTGGGGCACTGCAAGGGCATCGAGAACTACACCCGGCACCTGAGCGGCGCGAACCCTGGCGACCCGCCGCCCACCCTGGTGGACTACCTGCCGCAGGACGCGCTGATGTTCATGGACGAGAGCCACGTGCTGATCGGCCAGTTCGGCGGCATGTACAACGGCGACCGCGCGCGCAAGACCACGCTGGTGGAATACGGCTTCCGCCTGCCCAGCGCGCTGGACAACCGGCCGCTGAAGTTCGATGAATTCGAAGGCAAGATGCGGCAGACGGTGTTCGTATCCGCCACGCCGGCGAACTGGGAGAAGGAACACGCCGGCCAGGTGGTGGAACAGGTGGTGCGCCCCACCGGCCTGGTCGACCCGGAAGTGGAAGTGCGCCCGGCCGCGCACCAGGTGGACGACGTGCTGCAGGAAATCCGCATCCGCGTCGACAAGTCAGAGCGCGTGCTCATCACCACGCTGACCAAGCGCATGGCCGAGCAGCTGACGGAGTACCTGTCCGACAACGGGGTGAAGGTGCGCTACCTGCACAGCGACATCGACACGGTGGAACGGGTGGAAATCCTGCGCGACCTGCGCCTGGGCACCTTCGACGTGCTGGTGGGCATCAACCTGCTGCGCGAAGGCCTGGACCTGCCCGAGGTGAGCCTGGTGGCGATCCTGGACGCCGAC
>JAIXZR010000032.1 GCA_027489455.1 Rubrivivax sp.
ACGGGGGCGAAGTCGTGAGCCAGGTCGTGACGACGATGAAGGGCATCAACGACAGCAGCAAGAAGATCGCCGACATCATCGGCGTGATCGACGGCATCGCCTTCCAGACCAACATCCTGGCGCTGAACGCCGCGGTGGAAGCCGCCCGCGCTGGCGAACAGGGCCGCGGATTCGCGGTGGTGGCCAGCGAAGTGCGCAGCCTTGCGCAGCGCAGCGCCGAAGCGGCCAAGGAGATCAAGACCCTGATCTCGGCCAGCGTGGAACGCGTGGACCAGGGCACGGTGCTGGTCGACCAGGCCGGGCAGACGATGACCGAGATCGTCACCGCCATCCGCCGCGTGACAGACATCATGGGCGAGATCAGCAGCGCCAGCAGCGAACAGAGCAACGGCGTGGCCCAGGTCGGCCAGGCCGTGACGCAGATGGACCGCGCCACGCAGCAGAACGCCGCCCTGGTGGAAGAAAGCGCCGCCGCCGCTGAAAGCCTGCGCCAGCAGGCCGAACAGTTGGTGCAGGCGGTGGCGGTGTTCAAGCTGGCCTGATTCAGGCCTGGCCTGCCCGTACCTTCGGGCCAGCCCGGGGCTGCCCTGGGCTGGGCTGGTGGTTAAATCCGCGGCGGCGACCGTGCGGGCACTCAGGCCCCTGCGGCTGCCCGCCACAGGAAACCCGCCATGCCCACCGACATCGACATCGCCCAGGCCGCCCAGCTGCAACGCGTCACCACCATCGCCCGCGACCGGCTGGGCATCGCCGACGAACACCTGGAACCCTATGGCCACTTCAAGGCCAAGATTTCGCTGGACTACATCGACAGCCTGAAGGACCGGCCCAACGGCAAGCTGATCCTCGTCACCGCCATCAGCCCCACGCCGGCCGGTGAAGGTAAGACCACCACCACGGTGGGCCTGGGCGACGCGCTGAACCGCATCGGCAAGAAAACCATGGTCTGCCTGCGGGAACCTTCACTGGGCCCGGTGTTCGGCATGAAGGGCGGTGCGGCCGGTGGCGGCTACGCCCAGGTGGTGCCGATGGAAGACATCAACCTGCACTTCACCGGCGACTTCAGCGCCATCGCCCTGGCCAACAACCTGCTGGCGGCGATGCTGGACAACCACATCCACCACGGCAACGAGCTCGGCATCGACGTGCGCCGCATCAGCTGGAAGCGCGTGGTGGACATGAACGACCGCGCGCTGCGCGAGATCGTCAATTCACTGGGCGGCCCCGGCAACGGCTACCCGCGGCAGGACGGCTTCGACATCGTGGTCGCCAGCGACGTGATGGCCATCCTGTGCCTTTCCACCAGCATGCAGGACCTGAAGACGCGCCTGGGCAACATCGTGGTGGCGCAGACCCGTGAACAGAAGCCGGTGACCGCGCGCGACCTGAAGGCCCACGGCGCGATGGCCGTGCTGCTGAAGGACGCGCTCAAGCCCAACCTGGTGCAGACGCTGGAAAACAACCCCGCCATCCTGCACGGCGGGCCCTTTGCCAACATCGCCCACGGCTGCAACAGCGTCATCGCGACGCAGGCCAGCCTGAAGCTGGCGGACTATGTCGTCACCGAAGCCGGCTTCGGCGCCGACCTGGGCGCCGAAAAGTTCATCGACATCAAGTGCCGCAAGAGCGGGCTGCGGCCCGACGCGGTGGTGATCGTGGCCACCATCCGCGCGCTGAAGTACCACGGCGGCGTGGACGTGAAGAACCTGAACACCGAAAACCTGGTGGCGCTGGAAACGGGCCTGGCGAACCTGGAACGCCATGTCTCGAACGTGCGCCACCACTACGGCCTGCCCTGCGTGGTGTCGGTGAACAACTTCACCGCCGACACCGCGGCCGAACTGGACCTGCTGAAAAGCAAGATGGCCGGCCTGGAAACGCCGGTGATCGTGGCCCGCCACTGGGCCGAAGGCGGCAAGGGCGCGGAAGACGTGGCGCGGGCCGTGGTGCAGATCGTCGAAGGCGGGCAGCACGCCCACGGCGCCAGCGGCTTCAAGTTCGTCTATGAAGAAGGCGACACCCTGATGGCCAAGGTCACGGCCATCGCGACCAAGATCTACGGCGCCGCCGACGTGACGGCCGACGCCAAGGTGCGCGCGCAGATCCAGAAGCTGCAGGACGACGGCTACGGCCACTACCCCGTGTGCGTGGCCAAGACGCAATACAGCTTTTCCACCGACGCCAGCCTGCGCGGCGCGCCCAGCGGCCACAGCCTGAACATCCGCGAAGTGCGACTGGCCGCGGGCGCGGAATTCATCGTCATGGTCTGCGGCGACATCATGACCATGCCCGGCCTGCCCAAGGTGCCTTCGGCCGAGAAGATCGACCTGGGAGACGACGGCCGCGTGGTGGGCCTGTTCTAGCGTGGGGGGGTGCCCCGGCGGCGGGCTGGCGCCGACGGCTAAAATCATGTGTTGACAGCGAGGAGCACAGCACCCCATGGCCGGACATTCCAAATGGGCCAACATCCAGCACCGCAAGGGCCGGCAGGACGAAAAACGCGGCAAGGCCTGGACCCGGGTGATCCGCGAGATCATGGTCGCGGCCCGGCTGGGCGGCGGTGACCCTGCAGCCAACCCGCGCCTGCGGCTGGCCATCGAGAAGGCCAAGGCCGTGAACCTGCCGGTGGACACCGTCAAGCGCAACATCGACAAGGCCACCGGCAACCTCGAAGGCGTGAGCTACGAGGAGATCCGCTACGAAGGCTACGGCATCGGCGGCGCCGCCATCATCGTCGACTGCATGACCGACAACCGCGTGCGCACGGTGGCCGAGGTTCGCCACGCCTTCAGCAAGTACGGCGGCAACATGGGCACGGAAGGCAGCGTGGCCTTCCAGTTCAAGCACTGCGGGCAGTTCGTGTTCGAGCCCGGCACGCCCGAGGACAAGCTGATGGAAGTGGCGCTGGACGCCGGCGCCGAAGACGTGATCACGGGCGACGACGGCAGCATCGAAGTGCTGTGCGCCGTGCCCGACTTCGAAGCCGTGAAGACCGCGCTGGAGGCCGCCGGCTTCAAGCCCGCCGTGGCCGAAGTGACGATGCGGCCGGAGAACACCATCGAGCTCAGTGGCGAAGACGCCGCGCGCATGCAGAAGCTGCTGGATGTCATCGAGGATCTCGACGACACCCAGGACGTCTTCCACAACGCCCAGATCGCCGAATGAAGCCCGAATGAGGCGCCCTTGAAAGTCCTCGTCATTGGTGGCGGCGGCCGTGAACACGCGCTGGCCTGGAAGCTGGCGCAGAGCGAACGCGTGCAGCGCGTCTTTGTTGCCCCCGGCAACGGCGGCACCGCGGCCGACCCGCTGCTGCACAACGTGCCGGCCCACACGCCCGAAGCACTGGCCGACTTCGCCCAGGCCGAGAAGATCGGCCTCACCGTCGTCGGCCCCGAAGCCCCGCTGGCCGCCGGCGTGGTGGACCTGTTCCGCAGCCGCGGGCTGCGCATCTTCGGGCCCACGAAGGCCGCAGCGCAGCTGGAAAGCAGCAAGGCCTTCGCCAAGGACTTCATGCAGCGGCACGGCATCCCGACCGCGAAATCGGCCACCTTCACCGACGCTGCGGCCGCCCACGCCCATGTGTCGCAGGAGGGCACGCCCATCGTCGTGAAGGCCGACGGCCTGGCTGCCGGCAAAGGCGTGGTGGTGGCGATGACGCAGGAAGAAGCGCATGCCGCCATCGACGACATGTTCTCCACCAACAGCCTGGGCGTGCAGCACAACGACGACGGCGCGCGCGTCGTGATCGAAGAGTTCATGGTCGGCGAGGAAGCCAGCTTCATCGTGCTGTGCGACGGCAGCAACGTCGTCACCCTGGCCACCAGCCAGGACCACAAGCGCATCTTCGAAGGCGACACCGGCCCCAACACCGGCGGCATGGGCGCCTATTCGCCCGCCCCGGTGGTCACGCCCAACGTCCATGCCAAGGCCATGCAGGAGATCATCTGGCCCACGATCCACGGCATGGCGCGCGAGGGGCGGCCCTTCACCGGCTTCCTTTACGCCGGGCTGATGATCGACGGCCACGGCCAGCCCCGCACGGTGGAATTCAACTGCCGGCTGGGCGACCCCGAAGCCGAAGTCATCCTGATGCGCCTCAAGAGCGACCTGCTGGACGTGCTGCTGCACGCCACCGACGGCACGCTGGACAAGGTGGAGCTGCAATGGGACCGCCGCACCGCGCTGGGCGTGGTGATGGCCGCCGCCGGCTACCCCGCCGCCCCGCGCAAGGGCGACGCCATCACCGCCCTGCCCGCGGGCACGCCCGACCTGCAGGTCTTCCACGCCGGCACCGCGCTGCAGGCCGGCCAGCTCGTCACCAGCGGCGGGCGCGTGCTGTGCGTCACCGCTCTCGGCGAATCGGTCAAGCTGGCCCAGCAGCGCGCACTGGAAGGCGTGCGCCAGGTGCGCTTCGACGGCGCGCAGTGGCGCAACGACATCGGCCACCGCGCCATCAAGCACTGACACCATGATCGACACCGACACCGTCCGCGCCTACCTGCTGGGCCTGCAGGGCCGCATCGTCCAGACCTTCCAGGCCGAGGACGGCAAGACCTTCATCAGCGACGGCTGGGTGCGCCCCAAAGGCGGCAAGCTCGAAGGCGACGGGCTGTCGCAGCTGGTGGAAGAAGGCCACCTGCTGGAGCGTGGCGGCTGCAACTTCAGCCATGTGAAGGGCCAGGCCCTGCCGCCTTCGGCCACGCAGCACCGGGCCGAGCTGGCCGGCGCGCCGTTCGAAGCGATGGGCGTGTCGCTCGTCATGCACCCGCGCAACCCCTACGTGCCCACGGTCCACATGAACGTGCGCATGCTGGCCGTCACACCCGCCGGGCAAGCGCCGGTGGTTTGGTTCGGCGGCGGCATGGACCTCACGCCCTACTACGGCTTCGAGGACGACGCGCGCCACTTCCACCGCGTCAACGCCGACGCGCTGGCGCTCTTCGGCGCCGACAAGTACCCGCGCTTCAAGCAGTGGTGCGACGAATACTTCTTCCTCAAGCACCGCAACGAACCGCGCGGCATCGGCGGCGTGTTCTTCGACGACTTCAACGAAGGCACGTTCGACGACGGCTTCGCGATGATCCGCGCGGTGGGCGACGCCTTCATCCCCGCCTACCTGCCCATCGCCCAGCGCCGGCGCGAGACGCCTTACGGCGAACGCGAGCGAGAGTTCCAGGCCTACCGGCGTGGCCGCTACGTCGAGTTCAACCTGGTGTGGGACCGTGGCACGCATTTCGGCCTGCACGGCGGTGGCCGCACCGAGAGCATCCTGATGAGCATGCCGCCCATCGTCACCTGGCGCTACAGCTGGCAGCCCGAGCCGGGCACGCCCGAAGCGCGGCTCTACAGCGACTTCCTGCGCCCGCGCGACTGGCTGAATGAATAGCCCCCGCCGCGTGGGCCTGCTGGGCGGCACCTTCGATCCGGTGCACAACGCCCATGTTGCCCTGGGCCACGCGGCACTGACGGGCCTGCAGCTGGACGAAGTGCGCTGGGTGCCCGCCGGCCGGCCCTGGCAGAAGGGCAGCATCACCCCCGCGGTGCACCGCGAAGCCATGGTGCGCCTGGCGATCGAGGGCGAGCCGCACTTCACGGTCGACCGCATCGAGATCGAGCGCGAAGGCGCCAGCTACACCCTGGACACCGTGCGCGCGCTGCAGCAGCGCGAGCCCGGCACCGCGTGGTTTCTCATCATCGGGCAGGACCAATACGCCGGCCTGCACACCTGGGCCCAATGGCCCGAGCTGCTGTCGCGCGTGACGCTGGCCGTGGCCAACCGCCCGGGCGTGCCGGCTGCCGTGCACCCCGACGTGCTGGCCCATCCGCACCGCGCAGTGCCTCTCGTGATGCTGGACATCTCGTCCACCGACATCCGCGCCCGCGTGGCTGCCGGGCAGGACATCTCGCAACTGGTGCCGCCCCAGGTGGCGCGCTATATTGACCAACACCGGCTGTACAGGGCCGCGTGAACAGGAGCTGAATGGACATCCGCAAACTGCAGCGCGCCATCGTCGATGGCCTGGAAGACGTGAAGGCGCAGAACATCGCCGTCTTCAACACCGAGCACCTGTCATCGATGTTCGAGCGCGTGATCATCGCGTCGGGCACCAGCAACCGGCAGACCAAGGCCCTGGCTTCCAGCGTGCGCGAAAGCGTCAAGTCGCGCGGCATGCAGGTGATGGCCACCGAGGGCGAAGACAACGGCGAATGGATCATCGTCGACTGCGGCGCGGCGGTGGCCCACATCATGCAGCCGGCCATCCGCGAGTATTACCACCTCGAAGAGATCTGGGGCGGCAAGGCCGTGAAGCTGAAGCTGGGCGAAGCCAAGACCGGCCTGGTCAAGGCCAGCGAGCCCGAAGCCACGGCCAAGCCCGCCCGGGCTGGCGCCAAGCAGTCTGCCAAGGCACCCGCCAAGACGCCCGCCCGGGCCCCTGCCAAGGCCCCAGCGCGGGCTGGCGCCCAGGCATCGACAAAGACGGTGGCAAAGACCGCGGCCAAGCGAGCGGCCAAGACCTCGGCAACCGCGACTCCGCGCACCGCGGCCAAGCCGGCCCCGAAGGTCAAGACACTGGTCATCGCCCCCAGCAAGCCCGCACGCAAGACCGTGGCCAAGAAGGCCACCGCGAAGAAAGCCCCGGCCAGAAAAGCCGCGCCCCGCAGCCGCTGAAGCGATGAAGCTGCTGCTGGTGGCAGTGGGCCAGCGCCAACCGGCCTGGGCCGATGCAGCCTGGGACGACTTTGCCAAACGCTTCCCGCCCGAACTGCGGCTGGAACTCAAGGCCCTGAAGGCCGAACCCCGCAGCACCGGCAAGACTGCCGCGCAGTGCATGGCCGCCGAAGCGCAGCGCTTCGAGGCCGCGCTGGCCAAGGGCATCCGCCGCGTAGTGCTGGACGAGCACGGCACCCGCCGCACCAGCGCGCAACTCGCCGAGCGCTTGCAGTTCTGGCGCGGCGACGGCCGCGACGTGGCCTTGCTGGTGGGCGGCCCCGACGGGCTGGACCCGGCCATCAAGGCCAGCGCCGACGAAACCCTGCGCCTGAGCGACCTGACCCTGCCGCACGCTCTAGCTCGCGTGTTGCTGGCCGAAGCGCTGTACCGCGCCCACACGCTGGGCACGGGCCACCCGTATCACCGCGAGTAGCCCACGGGGTCTCAGGCCGGCTCGGAGTGGATCATCTCGCTCTGCAGGCCCCAGTGCTCGACGGCGGCGTTGAGCACCACGGACTCCGAGGTGTCGATGCGATCGTCGGCTTCCACCAGCACGGCGCACAGCCGCAGCACGCGGCGCCGCAGCGCGACATCGGTGACGGCGTCGAAGACGCTGGTCATCAGCCACGGATCCACCTGGCAGGCATGGGCCCAGCGGGGGGCCTTGCTGGCGGCCAGGTCCTGCGCAAAGCCGTCCATCACCGCCTGCCAGGCGGGGGCTTCCAGGCCCAGCGTGGCGGCGGCTTCCAGCGTCATCAGCATGCGGCACTCGGCATCGCAGACTTCGCCATCGGCCAGCAGCATCATCGCCAGCACGCGGCCGGCGGCCTGGGGGCTGTTTTCGGGGGGGCGCAGCGCGGGCATCACGCGGGCCTCGGCAGTTGCTGGCTGCGGCGCAGGCGCCGCACCACGGCGCGCAGGGCGCGGGCCAGCGCGGCGTCCAGCGCAGTGCGCCAGTCGCGCGCCACGGTGGTCACGACCAGGGCTTCGCCGTCGTTGGTGTTCAGGGCCACCTGGCAGCGCTTGTCGACACCGCCGCGCGGCCCGTTGTCGTCGGACAGGCAGATGCGCGCCCGCGGCACCTTCCAGGCCAGCCGGCGCATCACGAAGCGGGCACGGCGCACGGCCAGGTCGCGCAGCGACGCGCTTTCAGGGTCACGGGCTTCAAACAGCACTTGCATCGCAGGTCTCCAGACGGGTTGACGAGTAGACCCAGCGATCCTGGGTGCAGACGGGGCGCGTACAAAGCAGCCCCAGGCGGAGCCCCACTTCGCAAAAACCTGAACGTCGCCGCCGCACCGCCATGACCCTGGCCTTCAACTACAAGCACCTGTACTACTTCTGGGTCGTGGCCAAGGAAGGCGGCATGGCACGGGCGGCCGCCAGGCTGGGCATGGCCGTGCAGACCGTCAGCGGCCAGGTGGCCGAGCTCGAGCGCAGCCTGGGCCACAGCCTGCTCAAGCCGGCGGGCCGCGGCCTGGCGCTGACCGAAGCCGGCCAGGCCGCGCTGCAGCAGGCCGAAGCCATCTTCCAGCTGGGCCAGGCGCTGCCCGCGCGGGTGCAGGAAGCCGGCGGCCAGGCCCTGCTGCGGCTGCAGGTGGGTGTGAACGACGGGGTGCCCAAGCTCGTGGTGCACCGGCTGCTGCAGCCGGTGCTGGCCGAGCCGCGGCTGCGCCTGCGCTGCCGCGAGAGCGACCTGCCCGCGCTGCTGGCCGACCTGGCCCTGCACCGCCTGGACGTGGTGCTGGCCGACCGCCCGGCCCCGGCCGACACCCCGCTGCGCCTGCTCAGCCACGGCCTGGAGACCAGCCCGCTGGCCTGGTATGCGGCCCCTGCCCTGTGCCCGACAGAGGGCACACCGCTGCTGCAGACGCTGGCCAGCCTGCCGCTGCTGCTGCCCGGCCCGCAGCAGGCCACGCGGCAGCGGCTGGACGCCTGGTTCGACGCCCGCGGCCTGCGCCCGCGCGTGGTGGGCGAGTTCGACGACAGCGCCTTGCTCAAGGCCTTTGGCGCTGGCGGCATGGGCGCCTTCCCGGCCCCGGCGCTGGTGCATGCCGAGCTGCTGGCACGCTACGGCGTGCGCTGCCTGGGCCCGTGCCAAGGGGTGGACGAGCACTACTACGCCATCGCCATCGACCGCCGCGTGCAACACCCCCTGGTGGCCCGGCTGCTGGCGCCGCCGCCAGCCGTCGTGCCCGCACCACCTGCACCACCCGCGGCACCCGCGCCAATCGCGACACCCACCGACAATGCCGCGCCCCCAGCCGAACCCGGTGGCGCCGCCACGCCTGCCCCCGATGCCACCCAAGCCCCTCACCCGCCCCCGCGCCCCCGCAGGCGCCGCCCGCCCTGAGCCGGCCACGCTGCCCACGCTGCTGTACCTGGCATCGCAAAGCCCACGCCGCCGCCAGCTGCTGGACCAGCTGGGCGTGCCGCACCAGCTGCTGCTGCCCGGCGCCGACGAAGACGCCGAAGCCCTGGAAGCCCAGCACCCGGCCGAGCTGCCCGCCGCCTACGTGCAGCGTGTGACGGCACTCAAGCTGCAGGCTGCCGTGCAGCGCCTGCGCCAGCGCGGCCTGCCCACAGCGCCCGTACTCTCCGCCGACACCACGGTGGCGCTGGGCCGGCGCATCCTGGGTAAGCCGGCCGACGCCGCCGAGGCCCGCGCCAGCCTGCAGGCCCTGGCTGGCCGCAGCCACCGCGTGCTGACGGCCGTGGCCGTGCACGACGGCCGCCGCGTGCACCAGGCGCTGTCGGTGTCCAGCGTGCGCTTCGCGCCACTGCCGGCCGAGGTGATCGACGCCTACATCGCCAGCGGGGACTGCTTCGGCAAGGCGGGCGCCTATGCGATCCAGAGCGCCCTGGGCGGCTGGGTGGCGCGCATCACCGGCAGCTACAGCGGCATCATGGGCCTGCCGCTGTTCGAAACCGCGCAGTTGCTGCAGCTGGCAAACGTGGGATGGCCCCTGGCAGGGGCCAGGCGCAGCATCTAGGGCCACGATCAATGGTTTGCCGTTCCAAAGCGGCGCCACCCAAGGAAGCCCGCCATGCACACCGCACCCGCCACTGCGTCCATCGTTCCTGGCCACCTCTTGGTCAAGAGCCTGCTGGCGATGGCCCTGTCGGCGGGCCTGGCGGCCGGCAGCCACGCGCAGACGGTTTACACCAACAACTTCGACACGCCGGCCAGCACCGCGCCGGGCGTCACGGCCAGCTTCACCAGCCCGGGCGGCCTGCAGGGCACCCTGGCGCCGTTTGCCGCCACCTACGGCAACATCCACCGCAGCAACAGCAATACGCAGGCCGTGACGCTGACGCTGAACGACCTGCCCGCGCACACCGCCGTCAGCCTGAGCTTCGTGCTGGCCTTCCTGGATTCCTGGGACAGCACCAATGGCAGCCCGGCCCCCGACCTGCTGGAGCTGCGCATCGACAACAACCTGATCGGCCAGTACACCTTCAACAACGCCGGCGGGACGGTGCAGTCCATCGGCGGTGCAACGCTGGTGGCAGCGAACGTGCAGTTCGACGTCTTCCAGTTCTTCAATGACTCCGTAGTCAACTTCGCCAATGACCCGGCGCTGACGATCCCGCACAGCGCCTCCAGCCTGACGGTGAGCTGGATCGCCGCCGGCGCCGGCTGGCAAGGCGGCACCGACGAAGCCTTCGGCATCGACAACGTGCTCGTCAGCCTCACGCCCGTGCCCGAGCCGGGCGCCGCCCTGCTGCTGGCCGGTGGCCTGGCGGGTCTGGCTCTGCGGCACGCCACCTGGCGCCGGCGCTAGCACCTGGGCGGGCCAGCACCCAGGCTGGCCCCGGCCCTGGCACGCGCCCACCCGGGCACGCACGGCTGCCGGCCCGCGAGGCCTGGCCCTAGACTTGGCCCCATGGGCGTACAGGACATCCTCATCAACTGGGCCCCGCAGGAAACGCGGGTGGCGATCGTCGAAAACGGCGCGGTGCAGGAGCTGCACATCGAACGCACGCTGGAAAGGGGCCAGGTCGGCAACGTCTACCTGGGCAAGGTGGTGCGCGTGCTGCCGGGCATGCAGAGCGCGTTCGTGGACATCGGGCTGGAACGCGCGGCCTTCCTGCACGTGGCCGATCTCATCAGCGCCGGCCATGGCGGCGCGCACCGCGGCGACGCCCCGCTGCCGCCCATCGAACGCCAGGTCTTCGAAGGCCAGACGCTGACGGTGCAGGTCATCAAGGACGCCATCGGCACCAAGGGGGCCAGGCTTTCCACGCAGGTGAGCATCGCCGGGCGCATGCTGGTCTTCCTGCCGCACGACAACCACATCGGCATCAGCCAGAAGATCGGCAGCCACGAACTGCGCGAACAGCTGCGCGCGCGCGTGCTGGCGTTGGCCAGCGCCAGTGCGGAGGACAAGGCCAACACCGGTGGCTTCATCCTGCGCACCAATGCCGAGGAAGCCAGCGACACCGAACTGGGCGACGACATCGCCTACCTGCGCAAGACCTGGGCGCTGATCCGCGAACGCGCGCACAGCCGCCCGCCCGGCAGCCTGCTGCACCAGGACCTGACGCTGGCAGAACGCGTGCTGCGCGACCTGGTGGGCGAGGCCACGCACACCATCCGCATCGACAGCCGCATGCAGTTCGAACAGCTGCGCGCCTTCGGCGACGTCTACATGCCCGGCGCCGTGGGCAAGCTGGAGCTGTACAAGGGTGAACGCCCCATCTTCGACCTCTTCGGCATCGAAGAAGAGATCGCCCGCGCTTTGAGCCGCCGCGTGGACCTGAAGAGCGGCGGCTACCTCGTCATCGACCAGACCGAGGCGCTGACGACCATCGACGTCAATACCGGCGGCTTCGTGGGCGCGCGCAACTTCGACGACACCATCTTCAAGACCAACCTGGAAGCCGCCGGCGCGCTGGCGCGGCAGCTGC
>JAIXZR010000199.1 GCA_027489455.1 Rubrivivax sp.
ATCACCGTCAAGCTGATCGCCCCGATCGCCATGGAAGAAGGCCTGCGCTTCGCCATCCGTGAAGGCGGTCGCACCGTCGGCGCCGGCGTCGTGGCCAAGATCATCGAGTAAAAACGCCAGAGGTTTCCGCAGGGGCATAGCTCAATTGGCAGAGCGTCGGTCTCCAAAACCGAAGGTTGGGGGTTCGATTCCCTCTGCCCCTGCCACCCGGTGAAAGCCGCGTGGCAGCGAAGTTTCCAAAGCGTCTGTAGTCTTGCTTTCCAATGGCCCGCGGGTGCTGTCGTCTCGACAGCCCGGCGGGCTTAGTCACTCTCCAAGCCATGTCCACCACGCCACCGCCCGTCGAAACCGTTTCATCCAGCGCCGACAAGGCCAAGCTGGCGGGTGCTGCGTTGCTGTTGGTGGGGTCCATCGTGGTGTTCTACAGCCTGGGCAAGCAGGACCTGTGGGTGCGCGTGCTGGCCTTGCTGGCCCTGATGGCGGCGGCGGTGGCGCTGTTTTTCATATCCGAACCCGGCAAGCAGCTCGTGGCTTTCGGCCGCGATTCCGTGCGCGAGGTCAAGAAAGTGGTCTGGCCCACGCGGAAGGAAGCGGGCCAGATGACGGGCTATGTCTTCGCCTTCGTGGTCGTGATGGCCCTGTTCCTGTGGCTGACCGACAAGTCGCTGGAATGGATCATCTTCAACCTGATTCTGGGCTGGCGCAGCTGAGGTAAGCCATGAGCGAAACAACTGATTCCTCTCCCGCCGACGTGCCGGAAGCCTTCCCCGCGGCCGAAGCCGCGCCCGCCGCTGCGGTGGCTGCGCCTTCGACCAAGCGCTGGTATGTGGTGCACGCCTATTCCGGCATGGAAAAGGCTGTCGAACGCAACCTGCGCGAGCGCATCGACCGCGCGGGCATGCAGGACAAATTCGGCCGCATCCTGGTACCGACCGAAGAAGTCGTCGAACTGAAGAACGGCAAGAAAGCCGTCACGGAACGCCGCTTCTACCCGGGCTACGTGCTGGTCGAAATGGACATGGCTGACGACACCTGGCACCTGGTGAAGCACACCAGCAAGGTCACCGGCTTCGTGGGTGGTGCACGCAACCGCCCGGCACCCATCTCGGAAGCCGAAGTCGCGAAGATCGTCAACCAGATGCAAGAAGGCGTGGACAAACCGCGGCCCAAGGTCGAATGGATCGTGGGCGAACTGGTCCGCGTCAAGGAAGGCCCCTTCACCGACTTCAACGGTGCGGTCGAAGAGGTCAACTACGAAAAGAGCAAGGTCAAGGTCAGTGTCACGATCTTCGGCCGTGCCACCGGTGTGGAACTGGACTTCGCACAGGTCGAAAAGGTCTAGGTTTTTTCAACGGACGAGGAGCTGCGCCGGAATCGTTCCGGCAAGGCGTTTGAACTCGCAAGGAGCGCCATATGGCAAAGAAAATCGTCGGCTTCATCAAGCTGCAGGTACCGGCCGGCAAGGCCAACCCCAGCCCCCCCATCGGCCCGGCCCTGGGCCAGCGTGGTCTGAACATTATGGAGTTCTGCAAGGCGTTCAACGCCCAGACGCAGGGCTACGAGCCGGGCCTGAAGCTGCCCGTGGTGATCACGGCCTTCGCCGACAAGAGCTTCACCTTCGTGCTGAAGTCGCCCCCGGCGACCGTGCTGCTGAAGAAGGCCGCCAAGATCGACAAGGGCTCGGCCAAGGCGCACCTGGACAAGGTGGGCAAGGTCACGCGCGAACAGCTTGAAGAAATCGCCAAGACCAAGATGAAGGATCTGAATGCCGCCAGCCTGGAAGGCGCCGTGAAGATCATCGCCGGCTCGGCCCGTTCGATGGGCCTGACGGTCGAAGGAGTCTGAACATGACGAAACTGACCAAGAAGGCCAAGGCCCAGCAGGGCAAGGTCGACAGCAACAAGCTGTACCCGCTGGCCGACGCGCTGGCCCTCGTGCGCAGCGCCGCGACCGCCAAGTTCGATGAATCCATCGACGTGGCCGTGCAGCTGGGCGTGGACGCCAAGAAGAGCGACCAGGTGGTGCGCGGCGCCGTCGTGATGCCCTCGGGCACCGGCAAGACCAAGCGCGTGGCCGTGTTCGCCCAGGGCGCCAAGGCCGAGGAAGCCAAGGCCGCTGGCGCTGACATCGTCGGCATGGACGACCTCGCTGCCGAGATCAAGGCCGGCAACATGAACTTCGACGTCGTGATCGCCTCGCCGGACACGATGCGCATCGTCGGTACGCTGGGTCAGATCCTGGGCCCGCGCGGCCTGATGCCCAACCCGAAGGTGGGTACCGTGACGCCCGACGTGGCCACCGCGGTGAAGAACGCCAAGGCAGGCCAGGTGCAGTTCCGCGTCGACAAGGCCGGCATCATCCACGGCACCATCGGTCGTCGCTCGTTTGACGACGACAAGCTGGTGGCCAACCTGCGGGCGCTGCTGGAGGCGCTGAACAAGTCCAAGCCGGCCACGAGCAAGGGTGTGTACCTGCGCAAGGTGGCGGTGTCGTCGACCATGGGCGTGGGCGTGCGCGTCGATACGCAGTCGATTTCGCTGCAGGCCGCAGGCTGAGGCCAACAACAGATTTTGGTGGGCTGCAGTCTGGGCGCGAGCCCTCGGCTGCGGGTCATCCAAGACCGCTGGCGGAGCCAGCCCAGGGGGCAACCCTTGGGCAGGGCTCCTTAATCAGGCAAAGCACTTTCTGGTGCGGCGCCCAGTCAGCGCAGATGGCGGTCCCGCTGCAAAGGTTTCCCGTTCTGGGGTTCCGACAAACAGCAAGGTCGCTGAATTTCGGGTGTGTCGAACGCGAAGCATCGCGCCAGACACGTTTTGTGTGAGGAAAAGACCTTGAGTCTCAATCGCAATGAAAAGGCCGCCGTGGTCACGGACGTCGCAGCGCAAGCTGCCCGTTCGCAGACGCTGGCACTGGCCGAGTACCGCGGCCTCACCGTGGAAAACCTGAACAAGCTGCGCGTCGACGCGCGGTCCAAGGGTGTGTACCTTCACGTGCTGAAGAACACCCTGGCCCGTCGCGCCGTTGCCGGCACGCCGTTCGAGGTGGCCCAGGGTGACATGGTCGGCCCGTTGATCTATGGTTTTTCGGAAGACGCCGTGGCAGCTGCCAAGGTCATCGCCGATTTCGCCAAGACCAACGACAAGCTGATCATCAAAGGCGGCGCCTACGCCGGCAAGGCTTTGAACGCAGACGGCGTGAAAGCGCTGGCCGCCGTTCCCAGCCGTGAAGTGCTGCTGTCGCAGATCGCCGGCCTGCTGAAGTCGCCGGTGCAGCGCATGGCTGCCGTGGTGGCCGCACTGGCCGAAAAGCGTGGCGCTGGCGCCGAAGCACCGGCCGAAGCTGCCGCTGTCGAAGCCCCCGCGGCCTGATGCCTGACTGGCATCGCCCTCCAGAACCTTTGAATTAGTTAGGAAATCAAAATGGCATTCGATAAAGACGCATTCCTGTCCAGCCTGGACAGCATGTCGGTGATGGAACTGAACGACCTGGTCAAGTCCATCGAAGAAAAGTTTGGCGTGTCCGCC
>JAIXZR010000211.1 GCA_027489455.1 Rubrivivax sp.
GCAGCACCACCAGCAGCGGGCGCAGCGCCTGGACGACGGCGTGCTGGCGCGCGGCACGTTCGGCGGCCTGGACGGCCGCGTTGGGCAGGGGAGCGTTCATGCCGCTGACTTTAGCGGCTGGCCTTGCGCCCGGGTGGGCACCCTGGGGTCATGACTATTTCGACCGCAGGGTGGGGGGCGTTGCCGGCGCGGGCGGCCGCGCTCAGGCGCCGGTGAAGACCGTCAGCACGCCGGTGTAGCCGTAGAGGTGGTGGCGCGCGATCTCGCCGCCGGCGAAGAAGCCCACCAGCGGCACGTCGCCCAGCGCGTGCTGCACGATCTTCAGCTCGGCCGAGGGCCCGCCGAAGTGGGGCCCCCCGCGCCCCGAGCAGCTGACGTACAGCGCACCGGCGATGCGGCGCGCCAGCACGCCCTGGCGCCCGGCCGGGGGCGTGGCACCCGGCAGCGGGTCGTCCGGCAGCGAACCGGGCGCGTCGGGCGCCAGTTCCTCGCGGATCTCGCTGCACACGCGCACCAGGTCGCGCCGCGCGGCCTGCACGTCGCGCATGCAGAACGCCAGCCGCATGCCCACTTCCACCTTGTCGGCCACGGCCACGGCCTGGCG
Source organism: Rubrivivax sp. (assembly GCA_027489455.1). Lineage (GTDB taxonomy): Bacteria > Pseudomonadota > Gammaproteobacteria > Burkholderiales > Burkholderiaceae_C > Rubrivivax. The sequence goes on from JAIXZR010000211.1 coordinate 605, forward strand.
GCCCGGGTCCAGCCCGATCAGGTGGCGCACGCGGGTGTCGACGCCGAACTGCCCGCCGTCGCGCCCGCCCAGGGCCAGCGCGGTGTCGTGCTCGTCCGTCAGCCCCACCAGGGTGCTGCGCAGCCGGGGCAGGGCTTCGCGCGGGTTGTCCAGGCTGGCCAGGCCCAGGTCGGCCAGCAGGCAGGGCAAGGCCGGCTTGCCGTCGAGCTCCAGCACCACATGCCGCTCGGCCGCGGTGATGCGCCGCGTCGGGCCCACCGGCTGGCTGCCCTGGGTGACGCGCGAGACCAGCGCGACATCGCGCGTGAAGGCCACGCCCGAGAGGCCGCCTTCCCAGACGCCGTCGGCAAAGTGCAGGTGGCGCTGGCGCGATGACGACAGCCCGCCGAACAGGTAGCCGCTGCTGGTGCGGTCACTCATCTCCTGGATCAGCTCGGCCAGGTCGGCGGTCTGCGGATCGGCATGCACCAGCGCGCTGTACGGGTCGATGCGGTGCAGCTTGCGCGCACCGGAAAAGACTTCGAAGCGGCCGGGCGGCAGCGCGCTGATCATCAGCACCAGCGCGGGCTCGTCGAAGTACTCGACGCCGCTGGCGGCCACGCCCAGCCCCACGCTGCCGACCCAGGACACCCCCGGCCAGCGCCGGCGCAGATCGGCCAGCAGGGTCTCGGCGTGGGCGGCGTAGTGGTCGGTGATGTAGACGAAGCCCAGCGACAGCGGCCCGGCGCCGCTGGCTTCCTGCTGCGCCAAGCCGCCGTCGACCTGCGCCGCCGCCAGCGCCAGCGCGGTGCGCCAATCGGGGTGCGTGGCGTGGCCGACGAGAAAGGGGCTCATGCGCGGGCCCCGCTCAGCGGCTGCGCTTGCGCGCAGCGGGCTGGCCGGCGGCGCGGCGCGGTGCTGCCGCGGCGGTGCCGGCCTTGGCTGGCGCTGCCGGCGTCGCACGGCCCTTGGGCGCGCCGGCCGCCTGGCCTGCGGGGCTTCGCGCGGGCTTGCGCGCGGGCTTCGGGGCGGCGGCGGTCGGGCGCGCCGCCCCGGTGCCAGCCCGCGCTGCAGCGGGCGCAGCGTCTGCCGTGCCGGCCTGCAGGGCCTGGCTGGCGATTTCAGTGAACTGCTGCGTCAGCGCGCCCCACCACTTCATCGGGTCGATGGCCGGCGGCGCTGGCGGCGTGCTGGCGGCGCTGGCCGGCGGGGGCGGTTCAGCGGCGTCCTCGGCCGGGGCTTCCTGGGTGGGCACGGCCGGCGGCTCGGGGCTGCGGTAGGGCGCCGCGAACACGGGCGGTGGGGTCGGGGCCGACGGCGGCGGCGGCGGAGTGAAGGCACTGGCCGCGGCGGGCTTGAGTGTCAGCGCGTCGCGCAGCTCGGCCATCGGCAGGTTCATGGTCTGCAGGGTGGCCAGCGTCATGCGCTGCACTTCCATGGCCTGGATGGTGGTGCCCAGCAGCTTGGCGTTCTGTTCCAGCCAGAACTGCACCGTGCGCAGCTCGCTGATGCGCTTTTCCAGCTCGGCCGGGTCCAGCGTCGGGGCCACCCACTGCCCCATGGGCGGCATCGCCGCGCCTGCGCCCTTCATCAGGTTCTGCAGGAAATCGAACCCCGGCACCATGCCGGAAAAGTCGAGCCCACCCGCCATCGCCACCCCTTGTCGTGTTGTGCCCCAGGCCCTGCAGGCCTGTCTGCGAACGGCCCTGCGGGCCTGTTTGCGAACGGCCCTGCCGGCCCGTCGTCGAACGGCCTTGCGGCCTGCAAGCCAGCCATTGTGCGCCCGGCCCCGGCCCGCGACGGCAGGTGTGCCCAAGGCCGGGCCGCGGCCGGGGCCGCCGGCGGCCTCAGCGGCCCGCGACGCCCGGCACGGGCAGCGGGGCGCCTGGCCGGCGCGGCGCGGCGGGGCGGCTGTCGCTGGCGCCCATGCGCTCGACGCGGAAGCCGCGCGCGGCCAGCAGCGCGGGCAGCGCCGCCGGGCCCGTCATGTGCAGGGCGCCGACGGCGGCGAACACGCTGCCACGCGCGTGCCAGGCCTCGATTCCCTGGGCCAGGCCCGGGTTGCGGCCGTCGATCATGCGCTGCCAGAGCTGCGTGTCCTCGGCCGTGGCGCTGCATTCGCACCAGTCGGCGTAGCGCGCCAGCGTGGCCAGGTCGCCGCGCTCCCAGGCGTCCACCAGACGCGCGGTGACGCGGCGGGCGCTGCCGTCCTCGATCTGCTGCAAGGCCCGGTCGACCTGCCGTTGCAGGGCCTGCGCATCCGGTGGCTGCAGCGCCCCCAGCTGCGCCGCCAGCGTTTCCAGGCTGACGACCCGCAGACCCTGGCGCCGGGCGATGTCGCCCAGGCGGCGGTCCAGCCCGTGGGCGATGTCCAGGCCCAGCCAGCGCGCGTCCAGCAGCGTCAGCGTGCTGGCCTGCAGCAGCGGCGGCAGCCCGGCCAGGCTGCCCGCGGGCAGGCAGGCGCGGATGGCGGCGGCGTCCAGCCGCGCCTGCAGGGCCGCAGCGGCGGCCGCCTGCCCGGGATCGGCCGCTGCCGTGGCGGCGGGGCCTGGCGGCGGGTTGGCGCTGTCCGTGCGTCCAGCGGCCTCGGCAGCAGCGGCGGCGGTCTGGGCGATGTCGTAGAGCTGCTGCACCAGGGCCGGGTCTTCGAGATCGATCTCCAGCGCCAGGATGCGGCTGGCCCGCAGCGCCGCCTGCACGCGCGGCCCCGGGGTGGCCCAGTCCGGGCGGCCGACGTGGACCGTGCCATACAGGTAGGACGTGCGGCCGTCGCGCTGCAGCCGCCACAGCGGGCCACGATCGCGCGCCGGCGCCGGGGTGGCGCTGGCCTGGACGGCCGGCGGGCAGGCAGCGGGATCGGGCGCGGCACCGGCCAGGCCGGCGGCGGCCAGGCCAGCGGCCAGCAGCAGGGCCCGGGCCAGCCGTCGGGCCCGCGGCCACGCACGCGGGTGCGTCACGGCGCCGGGCCCTGGCCGCGCAGGTCCACGCGCAGCCGGCCGTCGCGCTGTTCCCAGCGCAGGCGGCCCAGCACGTCCATGCCCAGCAAGGGCGATCCCAGGCCCGGCAGCGCGGTGATGCGCAGCCGGTCGGCGCGCACGCCGCCGGCCAGCGCCAGATCGGCCACCACGACCTGCCCCTGCACCACGCCGCCGGCCGTGGCCGACATCACGGTGCCCACCGGCACCAGGCCCAGCTCCTGCGCCAGGGCACCGGGGATGGCGGTGCCGGTGGCGCCGGTGTCGACGAGGAACTCGACCTCGCGGCCGTTGAGCTGGCCGCGCCAGTGGTAGTGGCCGTCGGGGCTGCGCTGGATTTCCACCTGCTGCCCGCTGATGACGAAGCGCGTGGCCGCCGCGCGCGACTGCCAGGCCTGCACGCCCAGGAAGCCGCCCAGGCCCAGCAGCATCCAGACCGTGCCGTGCTTCAGCCAGCCGGGCAGATCGTTCACGCGTCGGGCCCGGCTTCGCCTTGCGGCGCGGGGCCGGCAGCGGCGGGGGTTTCGGCCAGGGTCTCGGCAGGGATGTCAGCGGGCTGCAGGTCGATCATGCCCAGGCCGCTGGCGCCGTCGGGCCCGCCCAGCTGCAGCTGCACGGCCTGCCCCGGCAGGCCGGCCGGCCCGGCGGCGGTGGCCGGCCCGCCCACCAGGCTGCCGGCAGCCAGGCCCTGCAGCCGGGCCAGGGCAGCCAGCCGGGCGCCCAGCGGGTGGCCCGGGCCGGCCAGGGTCTCGCCGGCGGCCGCGCCGCTGCCGCGCAGGCGCCACTGCAGCGGCAGGCCATGCCGGCCGGATGGCCAGTGCGGGCCCAGCTCGTCGGGTGTCGCCGCCACCGGCGCGAAGGCGCTGGCCCGCACGCCGCTGGCGCCGCCGCCGCCGGCATGCCAGGTGGCGGCCAGCAGCCACAGGCGCACGCCGTCCAGCGCAGCGTCGGCATCGGCGCCGGCCGGGATGTCGCCGGTCAGCACCGCGGGCTGCACTTGCAGGGTCCAGGCCTCGCCGGCCGGCGCCAGCGGCGCCGGGCCCGCCGGCCGCACGAAGCGGTCGCCCCGGGCGGGGGCGGGCGCTTCGTCGGCCGCGCCGGGCGCCTGCGGCGCCCACAAAAAGGCGCGCGGCAGCGGCGCCAGGCAGGCGCGCGGGTCGAAGGCGAAGGCGTGGCGCGCCTTGCCGGCGTTGAGCGTGGTGTAGAGGTCTTCGAGCTGCGGGCTGAGGAAGTTCCAGTCGTCCAGCACCCGCTGCAGGGTGCCGGCGATGTGGCTGGCCAGGTGGGCGCTGGCGAGATCGCGCGAAACGACGATCAGCTGGCCGTCGCGGGAACCGTCGTGAAGGGTGGCAAGTTTCATCCGGGGCAGGGTCGCTCGTGGGGGGGCCCGCCAGCGGGGGGCCGGGGGGCGATGCCGCGCCGGGGCGCCGCGAGCAGGATTGTGGGTGCGCCGCCATCCGCGGTGCCATCCACGCTGTTTTCTTCGCCACCCGTCCGGCCCCGGCCCCTGTGACCCCGCCACGCCAGCCTCAGCCCGCGCCCGCCTGGCCCTGGTGGGCCAGACACCGCCCCGGCCAGCGCCAGGCCGCGGCGGCGGCACTGGCCCTGGGTGTGCTGGGCCTGCACGCCTGGGTCTTGACGGCAGCCACGCCGGCTGGCGCGCCGCCCAGCCCGGACGCAGCCAGCCCGCCCCTGCCCCGCCAGGCCACGACGCGGCCGGATGCGGCGCGCCCGCTGCACTGGCGCGTGCTGCCCGCCCCAGCGCAGGCGCTGGCGCCCACGGAAGCCACCCCGCCCGCGCCAATCACGCCTATGCCCATCACCCCTGCCAGGATGCAGCCGGCGCAGACCGCCCCGGCCAGATCGCCCACGGTTGCACCGGCGCCGGCCGCGCCCCCGCGGCTGGCCGATGCCGCCCCGGCCGGCAGCAGCCCGCAGCCCGCACCCATCGCTGACATGGCCGGCGCCATGCTCGAAGACGCCCCCGCGGCGCTGCCCGCCGCCGCGCCAGCGGTGCCAGCAGTGCCGGTCTACGCCACCCGGCCGCCGCCCCCTGCCGGCGCGCCGCCGGCCGTGCAACCCGGCCCGCTGGACGGCCTGGGTGCCGCCAGCCACGGGCAGCTGGCCACGGCCGGGCTGGTGCCGGAGCGCTTCGTCGAGCGCCGGCGCGGCCGCGATCAGCGCGCCGCCAACTTCCACCCCCAGCGGCAAGAAGTGCGCGGCAGCGGCGGCGGCGCGCCCTGGCCCTGGCCCGAAGGCGGCCAGGACCGCCTGAGCTGGCTGCTGCAGCTGGCCGCGGTGCTGCAAGCCAACCCGGCGCTGGCCCAGCCGGGCAGCCAGGTGGTGCTGGCCGTGGCCGGGCCACAGGGCCCGACCGCCGTCTGGACTTTTGCCGTCCGCGGCCCGGAAGCCGTGACCCTGCCCGACGGCAGCCAGCCCCAGGGCCTGGCACTGCAACGCCTGCCCGAGCACCCGTACGACCTGCAGGTGGACGCCTGGCTGGACCCGGCCGATCACCACCTGCCCCTGCGCTGGCGGCTGTCGGCCCCGCCCGGGCGCTGGGCCAGCGACTGGCTGCGCCTGCCGGCACCTTGAGTTCCGCCCTTCCGTACCGATGTACCGGAGCAGGAGGCCTACACGCATGCAACTGCTCTACAACTCGGAAAGCTTTGCCGTCGTCCAGTTCGATCTGCCAGCGCCGGGGGCCGGCACCGCGGTCGGCGAGACCGCCGGGCTGAAGGCCGGGGCGTTCGAGATCGTGGACAAGTTCGCCCGCCGCGAGGTGTTCATCCAGGGCGCGCTGGCCGAGCGCTTCCGCGCTGGCGTCGAAAGCCTGGCGGCATCCGGTCCCAGCCAGGACCAGTTCGACGACTACATCGCCCAGTTCACGGCCGATGCCCAGCAGCCCGTGACGCTGCATTGACGCCGGCCGCGTCGTGACATCGGCCCGCCGCCGGGGCTTGTGCCCCGGCGGACCCTGCGCCAACATGCCCCGTCCAGCGTCAAGCGGAGGGATTCGATGGCCGACAAGGAGCACGCCGCGCCGGCCGCCACCGGGCTGCTGCTGACACCGGGGCTGACGCAGGCGCCGCAGCTGGACCTGCTGTGCTCGCACTTCGTGCTGACGCTGGCGCTGGCCGAAGCCGCGCGCTTCAACCTGCGGCGCGATTGCAACGCCCTGCTGGGGCTGGTGGGCCGGCACCTGGCCTGGCCGCCTGCGGTACTGGGACGGCTGCGGGCCTTCCTGGCGCGGCGCTGCAAGGGCCATGCGCCCTGGCGCGGGCACGAGCTGCTGGCCGATGCGGCCTTCGTTGACCGCCACGGCGCCTGGCGCGGGCCGTACGAGGAAAGCACGCTGTTCTTCTACCTGGACGAATACGTCAAGGACGCCCCCAAGGACCTGCTGGCCGTGCTCGGTGCCAGCCGCGACTGGCTGGCCCGGCGCCTGCAGCAGGGCAGCGCGCTGGTGCAGACCAACATCGACGCCCTGGCCGCCCTGCTGCAGCTGAACCCGGCCGAACGCGCGCTGCTGCTGTACGGCACCCTGGCGCGCTGCCAGCGCGACCTGCGCGGCCTGCTGGTGGAGTTCAAGGTCGGCAATGCGCAGGAAGCCTATGCCGCCCTGGCCAGCGTGGCCGGCGTCGATGCGCGGGACGTGGCCGAGGCGCTGCGCGCCGGGTCGCGCCTGGAACGCATCGGCATGGTCGAAAACCTGATCAGCGAGCAGAACATCACCGACCTGGCCGACCTGATGAAAGTCAGCGAGCAGCTGCCGCCGGTGCTGATGCGCGAGTACCGGGCGCCCGGCGACCTGATGGCCGTGTTCACGCGCCCAGCCCCGGCCAGCGAGCTGAGGCCCGACGACTTCAGCTTCGTGGCCGACGAGGTGCAGGTGCTGACGCGGCTGCTGCGCACTGCCGACGCGCGGCGCGAGGCGGGCGTGAACGTGCTGCTCTACGGCCCGCCCGGCACCGGCAAGACCGAGCTGGCGCGCGTCTGCGCCGCCGCCGCCGGGCTGCAGCTGTACGAGGTGGAATACGCCGACCGCGACGGCAACAGCCTGGGCGGGCGCGACCGCTACCGCAGCCTGCAGATCAGCCAGGCCTTCCTGAAGGGCAGCGCCGGCGTGGCGCTGCTGTTCGACGAGGTCGAGGACGTCTTCCCGCCCATCAGCGGCGAAGCCGCGCAGCTGCTGGCACGCCTGGACAACGGCGACCCGGCACCGCGCAGCAGCGTGGGCGGCAAGGCCTGGGTGAACCAGATCCTGGAAACCAACCCGGTGCCGGTGGTCTGGGTCACCAACCGCATCGAGCAGATCGATCCGGCGTTCCGGCGCCGCTTCCAGTACCACCTGCAGCTGCTCAGCCCGCCGCCGGGCGCGCGGCTGGCGCTGGTGGCGCGCGCGCTGGCGGGCGCGCCCGTGGGCCCGGGGTTCGCCGAGCAGCTGGCCGCGCGCCGCGGGCTCACGCCGGCGCAGGTGCGCACGGCCGTGCGCTTTGCGCAGCTGGCGCACCCGGCCGATGCGCAGGCCGAAGCCCCGGCCGACGCCCCGGCCGACAGCTTCGAATCCTTGCTGCTGCGCCAGCTGGCACATGCCGACCTGGCGCTGGGCACCGCCCCGGGCGGCGACAAGCCGGCCCGCAGCGGCCCCACGCGCTACGAGCTCAGCCTGCTGAACGTGGAATGCCGCTTCGAGGTGCCCCGCATCGTCGAAGCCCTGCAGCGCCGCGGCCATGGCACGCTGTGCTTCCACGGCGCGCCGGGCACCGGCAAGACGGCGCTGGCCGAGCACATCGCCCAGGCCCTGCAACGCCCGCTGATGGTGCGCCAGACCAGCGACATCGCCAGCAAGTTCGTCGGCGAGACCGAGCAGAACATGGCGCGCATGTTTGCCGAAGCCCGCCAGGAAGGCGCCGTGCTGCTGCTGGACGAGGCCGACAGCTTCCTGCGCAGCCGGCGCATGGCCGAGCGCCACTACGAGGTGACCGAGGTCAACGAGATGCTGCAGGGCATGGAGCGCTTCGACGGCATCTTCATCTGCACCACCAACAGCTTCGAGGACCTGGACGAGGCCGCGCTGCGGCGCTTCAGCTTCAAGATCCGCTTCCTGCCGCTGACGCGCGAGCAGCGCCTGCGCATGTTCATCACCGAAGCGCTGGCGGGCGTGTCCGCCGCGCTCACGCCCGAGCAGGACCGGCGCCTGGCGGCGCTGGACCAGCTGGTGCCGGGCGACTTCGCGGCCGTGCAGCGGCAGGTGGACATCCTGGGTGAGACCTTCGAGCCCGACGCCTTCCTGGCGCAGCTGGAGGGCGAGCACCGCGTCAAGCCCGGCGTACGCCAGCGCCGGGGCATGGGTTTCGTGCAGTCCTGACCGCCCTGCACGACCGCAGGCGGGGGCCCGGGCACTCAAGCCGGCCGCGGGCGGCGTCGATAACGGCCCATGGGATCTGTTTCGGACATGGGTGTGCAGGCCACGGGCGCCGGTGGCGCGGCGGCGGCCACCGCCTGGCCGCTGTGGCTGGCCGTGATCTGCGTCACGCTGCTGGGCGTGGCCGGCGTCGTGTTCTGGCGCCAGCGCCAGCGCGGCCGGCAGCTGCGCCAGCGGCTGCACAGCGCGACGACGCAGATCGACACCCTGCGCTCGCGCGACAGCCTGACCGGGCTGCTGACGCGCGCCGAGATCGAGACCGTGCTCGACGAAGCCGTGCTCGCCTGCGAGCGCGGCACCCGGCGGCTGAGCCTGCTGGTGGTGGCGCTGGACAACTTCCGCCCCGTCAACGACGGCTACGGCATGCGCGTGGGCGACGCCGTGCTGGCCCAGGTGGGCAGCCGGCTGTCGGCCTGCGTGGGTGACAAACCGCAGGCGGCCCGGCTGGCGGGCGACGAATTCCTGCTGCTGATCGAAGGCGGCCTGGAATCCGCCGGCCAGGCCGCGCAGAAGGTGCTGCTGGCGGTGCAGCAGCCGCTGGTGGTGGAAGGCCTGGAGCTGACGCTGACGGCGTCGGTGGGCATTGCGGTCTACCCGGAGCACGGCTCGCGGCCCAAGCTGATGTCGCACGCCGCGCTGGCCATGCGCAGCGTGAAGCTGGGGGGCGGCGCGGCCTACGCCCACTTCGACCCGACCATGGCCGTGGACATGCGCGAGCAGGCCGAGCTGCTGCGCGACCTGCGCACGGCCGTCGAGCGCGGGCAGCTGATGCTGTACTACCAGCCCAAGATCGACGCCCGCAGCCTGCAGATCACGGGCGCGGAAGCGCTGCTGCGCTGGCAGCACCCGCAGCGCGGCATGGTCAGCCCGGCGGTCTTCATCCCGCTGGCCGAGCGCCACGGCCTGATCGCACGCATCGGCGGCTGGGTGATCGAGGAAGCCTGCCGCCAGGCCGCCGAATGGCGCGCCCAGGGCCTGCGCATGCGCGTGGCGGTGAACCTGTCGGGCCACCAGATGCGGCAGGACGACCTGGTGGACCAGATCGAGCAGAGCATCCGCCGGCACGACATCCGGCCCGAACGGCTGACGGTGGAGATCACCGAATCCGTGGCGATGGAAAACACCGCGCACACCCGCGACGCTTTCGAGCGGCTGCGCCGCGCCGGCCTGCATGTCTCGATCGACGACTTCGGCACCGGGCATTCCAGCCTGGCCAGCCTGCGCAGGCTGCCCGCGGCAGAGCTGAAGATCGACCGCGCCTTCGTCACCGACCTAGCCACCAGCGCCGAAGCCCGGGGCATCGCCCAGGCGATCGTGCAGATGGCGCACACGCTGGACCGGCGCGTGGTCGCCGAGGGCGTGGAAAACGAGACCCAGCGCGACTTGCTGGTGGCCATGGGCTGCGACGAGCTGCAGGGTTACCTGTTCGCCAAGCCGATGACGCCGACCTCGCTGGCGCTCTGGGCCGAGGACGACGGCAGCACCGGGCACGGTGTGTTCCGGCCTTCGCTGTTCGGTCCCACGCAGCCCGCACCGCTGGACATGTAGGGCGCCGCCGCGGGCGCCCGGGCCCGGAAAGTCCCGCAAGCCAGCCGGACGAAGGATGCGCGGGGGCCCGACCGGGTGCGATGATGCGGTCGATGCAGCTGCATGCCCGATCATGACCACCAGCCTTGCTCCTGCCGAAAGTTCGTTCCTCCTCTGGGCCCTGGGCGTCGTCGTGGGCTTGCTGGGCGCGCACGTGGGCCTGTCGGCCGTGCGGCTGGCGCGGCGCACGCCCGAGCTGCGGCGCCAGCAGGGCCTGATGCTCATCGGCGCCATGGCCTGGGGCAGCGTGCTGAGCTTCGGCTTCGTGCTGGGGGTGGCGGGGCAGCCGCTGCCCTACACCCTGGGCTTCCAGTGGGCCGCGGGCATCGGCCTGTGGCTGGGCGGCTGCGTGCTGGCCGCGGGCCTGATGGCGCTGGTGGTGCGGCGCACCTCGGTGCGCGCACATGCGTTGGCGGGCGCCGTTCTGGGCGCGCTGGCGCTGGCGGTGCAGGCCGGCTGGCTGGCCGCCGCCGGGCTGCGCCCGGGGCTGGCGTGGCGGCCCGAAGTGCTGGCCGCCAGTGCGGCGCTGATGGCCATCGGCCTGGCCGTGGCCCTGCACACCGGGCTGGGCGAGCGCGCCACGGCCAGCCGGCTGCGCGCACGCTGGCGCCTGGCGGCTTCGGTGTTCGCCGCGCTCGCGCTGCTGGGCGGGCAGGAGGTGCTGCTGGCCGGCATGGGCCTGCCAGGGCAGGTGGGGTCGATCTACCGCCACCAGCTGTCGATGTCGCTGCTGAGCCTGCTGGGCGGGGCGGTGCTGCCGGTGGTGCTGGGCGTGGTGGCGCTGGACCTGCGCCAGAAGCGCCGCGACAGCCACCGCGCGCGCCGCCAGGCCGATCTGGCCGGGCTGCCCCTGCCGGCGCCGGCGGCCAGCACGGCGCGGCGGCGAAAGTACCGCATCCTGGGCCTCTAGCGCCGCGGCCAGAGCCCCGCCTGCGGCAGGCACGGCGGGGCGATCCGTAGAATCCCGGGGATGAACACCCCTACGCCCTTCAGTCCCCAGCCCTACACCCGTGGTGGCGCCCTGGCCGACGTGCTGTCCCGCCGCATTGCCATCATCGACGGCGCCATGGGCACCATGATCCAGCGCTGGAAGCTGCCCGAAGCCGAGTTCCGCGGCCAGCGCTTCGCCGACCACGGCAAGGACCTGAAGGGCAACAACGACCTGCTGGTGCTGACGCGGCCGGACGTGATCCGCACCATCCACGCGCAGTACCTGGCCGCGGGCGCCGACCTGATCGAGACCAACACCTTCGGCGCCACCAGCATCGCGCAGGAAGACTACGGTCTGGGCCACATCGCGCGCGAGATGAACGTCGCCGCCGCCCGCCTGGCACGCAGTGCTTGCGACGAGTACAGCACCCCCGACAAGCCGCGCTTCGTGGCCGGCGCGCTGGGCCCCACGCCGCGCACCGCCAGCATCAGCCCCGACGTGAACGACCCCGGCGCGCGCAACACCAGCTTCGACGAGCTGCGCGCGGCTTACCGCGAACAGGCCGAAGGCCTGCTGGAAGGCGGCTGCGATGTCTTCCTGATCGAGACGATCTTCGACACCCTCAACGCCAAGGCGGCGATCTTCGCGCTCGACGAACTGATGGAAGACACCGGCGAGCGCCTGCCGGTGATCCTCTCGGGCACCGTCACCGACGCTTCAGGCCGCATCCTCAGCGGCCAGACCGTGGCCGCTTTCTGGCACAGCGTGCGGCATGCGCGCCCGCTGGCCGTGGGCCTGAATTGCGCCCTGGGCGCGGCCGTGATGCGGCCCTACATCGAAGAGCTCAGCAAGGTGGCGGCCGACACCTACATCAGCTGCTACCCCAACGCCGGCCTGCCCAACCCGATGAGCGACACCGGCTTCGACGAGACGCCGCAGGTCACGGGCTCGCTGCTGGAGGAGTTTGCGAAGAGCGGCTTCCTCAACATCGCCGGCGGCTGCTGCGGCACCACGCCCGAGCACATCGCCGAGATCGCCAAGCGGCTGGGCGGCTACCGCCCCCGCTCGCGGCACGACCCGCTGTTCACCCCCCTGCTGGCGGCTTGATCCGGGCGCCAAGGGCGCTAGAGTCCGCTGCAGACAACCTTGTCTGCAGTAGGACCATCCCTTGAAGCCATTCGCCAGCGCCGCGCGGCATCGCCGCACCCGTCACTTCGCACGCACCACCCTGGCCGGCCTGCTGGCTGGCCTGTTCAGCCTGGCCCCGGCGCTGGCGCAGAAAGCACCAGGAACGCCGGCGGCCGCGCCCGCCGGCAGCGCCACGCTGCACGAGCTGCTGGAAATGGAAAAGCAGGCCACCGACATCTGGAAGGCCTACTTCCCCAGCCTGGACGTGGCCCGCAAGGCGGCCATCAGCTTCCACGCCAACCTGCTGGAGAGCGACTACGCGGGCGGCTTCCTGGTGCTGCAGCTCGATGCGCGCGAAATGGAACGGCTGCGCCGCTTCGGCTTCCGCTTCGAGCCGGCGACCGAGTTCATCGAGCGCCGCAACCGCGCGCTGACGCAGTTCCAGATCGAGGCCGCGCGCCGCGCCTCGGGTGCGCCCGAGCCCCAGGCTATCCCCGGCTATGCCTGCTACGAGACGGTGGAAGAGACCTTCAGCGCTGCCGACGGGCTGATCGCAGCCAAGCCCGCGCTGGCCGGCTGGGCCAACGCCGGGCCCTCTTGGCTGAAGACGCAGGACCCCAACCTCGGCTACGACCTGCGGGTGCTCAAGCTCACCAACAGCGCCGTGCCGGCACCGGCCGAAGGCAAGCCCAAGCTCTTCATCAACAGCGCCATCCACGCGCGGGAATACACCACCGCCCCGCTGGTGCTGGAGTTCGCACGCTGGCTGGTGAACGGCCACGGCACCGATGCCGACGCGACCTGGATCCTGGACCACCACGAAGTCCACCTGCTGCTGCACACCAACCCCGACGGCCGCAAGCGCGCCGAGACGGGCCTGTCCTGGCGCAAGAACGTCAACAACAACTTCTGCGCCAACAGCAACACGCGCGGCGTGGACCTGAACCGCAACTTCACCAACGGCTGGAACACCACCGCCGGCCAGGGCAGCAGCGGCACCC
>JAIXZR010000005.1 GCA_027489455.1 Rubrivivax sp.
AAGCGTGTGTTGATGCCCGATCTGGACGCCACCTGCAGCCTGGATCTGGGCTGCCCGCCAGAAGAGTTCGCCGCTTTCTGCGACGCCCACCCCGAACGGCAGGTCGTCGTCTACGCCAACACCAGCGCCGCCGTGAAGGCGCGCGCCGACTGGATGGTGACGAGTTCCTGCGCGCTGGCGATCGTCGAGCATCTCAAGGCCCAGGGGCAGAAGATCCTCTGGGCGCCCGACCGCCACCTGGGCCGCTACATCCAGGACCAGACCGGTGCCGACATGGTGCTGTGGAACGGTGCCTGCATCGTGCACGACGAATTCAAAGGCCTGGAGCTGCAGCTGCTGAAGGAAAAGCACCCCGACGCCCAGGTGCTGGTGCACCCGGAATCACCTGCTGGCGTGGTGGCCCTGGCCGACGTGGTGGGCAGCACCAGCCAGTTGCTGAACGCGGTGGTCAAGGGCAGCGCGCAGACCTACATCGTCGCCACCGACAACGGCCTGATGCACCGCATGCGCCAGCTGGCCCCTGGCAAGACCCTGATCGAAGCGCCGACGGCCGGCAACAGCGCCACCTGCAAGAGCTGCGCGCACTGCCCCTGGATGGCGATGAACGGGCTGCAGGGCGTGGTGGACTGCCTGGAACGCGGCACGGGCGAAGTCTTCGTGCCCGAACCCGTGCGCAGCCAGGCCCTGGGCTGCATCGACCGCATGCTGGACTTCGTGGCCCGTCACCCCGGTGCCGTCGCCAGCGCGCGCCGCGGCGGCAGCGGCCTGGTGCCGAACATCGGCGCTGCCTGACGCGGGCCGCCTGATCGGGGCGTGACGGCTGGCGCGGCGGCGCCCTACAGAGCGCCGCCGCGATGCCGAAATGACAGGCACGGGCCGCTTGCGCGGCCGCAGCAGAGCCGCCCCATGAATGCAGATTTCTCGTCCGTGCGCAACCACATGGAGCGCGCCGTGTTCGACGCCGTGGCCCAGCATGCCCCCACCTACCCGGGGATCGGCCACAACCGCGAACTGCTGGCCGACGTGGCCTGCGTGGCGCTGAACCGGCTGCCGCCGCGCTACATCCGGCACGAGGTCGATCTGGCCTTCTACCAAAGCGAGCGCGAGCGCACCGAGACCGAGCAGGCGCTGCACGATGCGGTCGAGTTCGCCTTCGGCTTCGTGCAGGCGCGCACCGCCATGCGCGCCCGTGGCTGAAGACCACGCGCCAGCCCCGACTGCCAGCATGAACGACCAAGACCGCATCAGCGCGGCCTGGGCGGCTAGCTATCTGGACCCGATGCGGGCGATCGCGCTCGGCCGCACCGTGGCCGAGGCCGATGGCGAGCTGGCCGCCGAGGGCTGGCTGCACGTCGCCCTGGGCGAGGTGCGCGTGGGCGATCCCAAGTTGGCGCTGCAGGCGCTGGAGCAGGCACGGCGCCGATTCGGCCCGGCGGGCAACCTCCGTGGGCTGGCGCTGTGCGACGAGGTCAAGGCGATCCAGCTGCGAAGGCTAGGCGACCACAACTCCGCCATGCGGCTCTTGGCCGACATCGACGCCCGCGGCGACCTGGGCTACACCGCCAGCGACCGCTACCTGGCGCTGAACTCGCGCGCCATCACGCACAAGGCCCTGGGCCAGGTGGACGAGGCGCTGCGTGACTTCTACGCCGCGCTGGAAACCGCGCAGGCCTGCGGCCTGCTGGGCCAGCGCATCACCGCGCTGACCAACCTGGGGGGCTACCACAAGGACCTGCACAACCTGGAAAGTGCGCGCAGCTACAGCGAAGAAGCACTGAGCGCCGCGCGCGATGCGCGTGCGCCGGTGTGCATCGCGGCCGCCGCGGTGAACCTGATCCACACCTACCACGCCTGCGGCCAGTTCGGCGAAGCGCGCGCCGTGGCCGCCTACCTGCTGGACTACGAAGGCGAGCTGCTGCCCGGCACCCTGCGCCAGCACCAGCTGCCGCTGGCCCTGGCACACCTGGGCGTGGGCGAGCTCGACGCGGCCCAGCAGTACCTGGACCGCAGTGCGCCCAACGCGCTGGGCCAATGCGACAACCTGGTCCTGTGGTCCTGGCTGCAGGCGCGCTGCCTGCTGCTGCGCAGCAACGCCACCCGTGCGCGCCTGCTGGCCGAGCGCGCGCTGAGCGACAAGCCTTCCTGGCAGGCCGGCAACGCTGACTTCGAGACCCTGCAGCTGCTGCACGTCTGTGCCGACGCCTGCGAAGCCCTGGGCGACACGGCTGCGGCACTGGCCTGGCTGCGGCGGGCCAACCAGGTCTTCGAGGGGCTCGTCAGCCGCAGCGCCCGCGCCCGCTCGACCGCGCTGCAGGCCAGCTACGAACTGGCGCAGGCCCAGCGCGAGCGCGACATCGCGCGCGATTCGCACCGCAGCGTCGAAGACGACCGCCGCCGCCTGGTGCAGCTGAACCAGGCGCTGCAGGCCCAGGTGCAGGAAACCGAGATGCTGCACCTGCGCCTGCGCGAGCAGGCCCTGCGCGACCCGCTGACCGGCCTGCACAACCGGCGCTACCTGTTCGAGATGGCGCCAGGGCTGCTGGACCTGGCGCGCCGCCAGGCCGCGCCCCTGTGCGTGGTGCTGATCGACCTGGACCACTTCAAGCTGCTGAACGACACCTACGGCCACCACGCCGGCGACGCCGTGCTGCAGCGCTTTGCCAGCCTGCTGGCGCAGATGCTGCGCCGCAGCGACGTAGTCTGCCGCCACGGCGGCGAGGAGTTCGTGGCCGTGATGCCCGACATCGACGCCGACGGCGCCCAGACGATGCTGACGCGGCTGCTGCAGGCCTACCAGGGCCAGCAGCAGGACGTGGGCCGCCGCAAGCTGCCCAGCTGCAGCTTTTCGGCCGGCATTGCCGTGTTCCCCACCCACGGCAGCAGCCTGGAACAGCTGTTGTCGCGTGCCGACCGGGCCCTCTACAGCGCCAAGGCGCGCGGCCGCGCGCGCATCGAAAAGATGCCGATGACCGATTTCGGCACGTTTAGCTGACCCCCAAGCTCGCTGCGCTCGCTACCCCCCAGGGGGGCCGCCCCGCAGTGGACCGGCGGAGCCGGATCCACGCGGGTAGCTTGGTTCAAGGCACGGTCGGGAGGAAAGTCACTTGCCGCTCCGGGCAGGCCGGGTCAGAACCGTAGGGAAGCTCACCGGCAGCATGTTCGGGAAGTCGCGGCTGAAGTGCAGGCCGCGGCTTTCGTGGCGGCGCAGGGCGCTGCGTACGATGAGTTCGGCGCAGACCACCAGGTTGCGCAATTCGAGCAGGTCGCGGTTGACGCGGAAGTTGCGGTAGTAGTCGTCGATCTCGTCACGCAGCATCTTGATGCGGTGCAGCGCGCGTTCCAGCCGCTTGGTGGTGCGCACGATGCCGACGTAGTTCCACATCAGCAGGCGCAGCTCGTCCCAGTTGTGGCTGATCACCACCTGTTCGTCGGCGTCTTCCACCTGGCTTTCGTCCCAGGCCGGCAGCGGCGGCAGGGCATCCGGCACGGCACGCAGGATCTGGCCGGCACAGGTGCGGCCCAGCACCACGCATTCCAGCAGTGAATTGCTGGCCAGCCGATTGGCGCCGTGCAGGCCGGTGTAGGTGGTCTCGCCCACGGCGTACAGGCCCGGCAGGTCGGTGCGGCCTTCCAGATCCGTCACCACCCCGCCGCAGGTGTAGTGCGCAGCCGGCACCACCGGGATAGGCTGTCGCACGATGTCGATGCCCAGCTTCAGGCAGCGCGCGTAGATGGTGGGGAAATGCTCCTTCAAGAAGTCTTCGCCCTTCTCGGCGACGATCGGCCGCGCGTCCAGCCAGACGTGGTCGGCGCCCGTGCGCTTCATCTCGAAGTCGATGGCCCGGGCGACGATGTCGCGCGGTGCCAGTTCCAGCCGGCCGTCGTGCGCGGCCATGAAGCGCGTGCCATCCAGCAGCGTGAGGTGGGCGCCCTCGCCGCGCAGCGCTTCGGTGATGAGGAAGCTGCGCTCCTGCGGGTGATACAGGCAGGTGGGGTGGAACTGGATGAACTCCATGTTCGCCACGCGACAGCCGGCGCGCCAGGCCATCGCGATGCCGTCACCGGTGGCGGTGTCGGGGTTGCTGGTGTAGCGGTAGACCTTGCCCACGCCGCCCGTGGCCAGCACCACCGCGCTGGCGGGCAGGGTCTCGACGCGTCGGCTGTCCATGTCCAGCGCGTAGACGCCATAACAGCGCGGCGGCTCGGCTTTCTTCAGGTGGCGCGATGTCACCAGATCCACCGCCATCCAGCGCTCGTGCAGGGTGATGTGGGGGTGCGCGCGGGCGCGCTCCAGCAGGGCTTCGTGGATGGCGCGGCCGGTGGCATCGGCGGCGTGGGCGATGCGGCGCACGGCGTGCCCGCCCTCGCGCGTGAGGTGCAGGCCCATCGGGCCTTCGGGGTCGGGCGAGAAGGGCACGCCGGCGTCCACCAGCCACTGGATGGCCGCAGCGCTGTTCTCGGCGATAAAGCGCGCCGTGTGCTCGTCCACCAGCCCGGCGCCGGCCTCCTGCGTGTCGCGCACGTGGCTGTCGATGCTGTCGTCGGTCCCCAGCACGCCGACGATCCCGCCCTGCGCCCAGGCCGTCGCGCTTTCGCTCAGCGAGCGCTTGGCCAGCACCACCACCGGCATCGTGTCAGCCAGGTGCAGCGCCACCGCCAGGCCCCCCAGGCCGGCCCCGATGACGACCACCGGCGCCGCCGGTTTCGAGGAAGTTGTCGCGCGCATCGGGCTTTTCTGCGGGCCGGGGGCCCAGGGTTTGGCACAGCTGACCGATTCTACGGACCCAGGCCCTGGGACACGGGGGCATGGCCATGCCGCCCGACCTATGATGACCGCAGACAGGAACGCACCCGATGACACCGCGCGACTTCCATGTTCCAGCCTCGGCCTGGGCCGACACGCAGCGCGTGACGCCCCAGGCTGATCTGGCAGCGCCTGCGACCCAGATCGTCAACGACCGCGAGGTCTACCTCGGCCAGGGCGACGTCGGGCGCCGCATCGCCGAGGATCAGGTCGAGCTCTTCATCACCGGCGACGTCGCGGGCGCGCTGCAGCGCGAGTTTCAGCGCCTGGACCGGCCCTTCGTCGCGCTCCACGACATCGGCAGCAGCGGATCGCTGCGCTTGCTGGGCAGCCTGGCAGGCGTGGCGGGTGCCAAGGTGCAGCGCCTTTCGGTGCGGCGCCAGGGGCATGGGCTGGCGCTGGCGGTGCTGCAGTTCGTCGAGACGCAGGCGGCCGACGGCAGCCGGGTGCGGGTGTATTCCACCGACATCAGCGCCGACGCCGCGGCGCGCCAGCAGATGGCGCGCGTGCTGCTGGCGCACAGCCGCCTGGGGGTGCTGCTGGCCGGCGACCTGCCGCTGCACGCCATCAGCACGGCCTTGCACCCGCTGCACGAGCAGATGGCCCGTGGCGTCTGGCCCAACCGCGAGCTGCTGCTGGTGCCGCTGGCCGGCAATGCCACGCTGGCCACGCAAGGCGCGCAACTGGCCGCGGACACGCCCGTGGCGGTGCAGGTGGCCCCGCGGGCGGCCAAGCCGAGGCAGGTCTGGGCCTACATCGCCGGCACCTGGAACCGCAACCAGGGCCCCGCTGGCGCCGGTCGCACGCTGCCGACGGACATCGCCCTGGCCGTGCCCCGGCCCACCGTGCCCGAGCCCGAGGCGCAGACGCGGCCCCAGGCGCTGGACCCCCTGCCCTCCCTGCCCTTGTCGTCACCGCCGCCCAGCCCGGTCGCCGCGCCCGCTGCCCGCCCGCCCGCCAGACCGGCCAGCACCCGGGCAGCCACCGCGCCGCCGCTGCCGGCCGCCGGCCGGCCAGCGGCCCCGGTGCATGCCGCACTGCCAGGGGAAGCGGCGGGGCGTTTCGTGCCGGCAGCCGATCTGCCTTCGGGCTTCGCCGCGCCGCAGCCTGCATCTGCCATGCCCATGCCGGTGCCTGGCGGCACGCGCTGGCAGGACTACGCCGACCGCTGCCTGGGCGTGAAGGGGGTGCAGAGCGTCTGCGTCTTCGACACCCACAGCCTGCAGCCGCTGGCGCACGCTGGCGGCACGCCCAGCGGCGAAAGGCTGGCCCAGCAGGGCGCGCTGTTGCTGGCCGAAATGGTGGACGTGGCCCGGGCCCTGGGCTTCGGCGCCACGCGGCCCGACGCCGCCATCACGGTCGGCGCGCACCACCTGCTGCTGCAGCATGTGCCAGGGCACCCCGGCATCGCGCTGCACCTGGTGGTGCTGGCCTCGGCCACGCACCTGACGGTGGCCCGCGTGCAGCTCGAGCGCGTGGAAGTGCCGCGCTGATTGTCTGTCGGCGCCCTCCGGCAGCCGCCGGTGCCGGCGCAGGATCCCGGGACGCCCAGGGATATAGGCCGCCGCTTGGAGCACGATTTTTCGGGCTGCGCCTGAGTAAATATTGCGGGAGATACTTCCGCGCTCAACGGGGGTTATCGGCAGATTTATCGGCCACTTGAGGCCTGCCCCGAAAAACCGCCCCAGGGGCGTGCAATGCTGCCGAAGGAGCTTGCAAGCCGTTGAATTTGCTGGCTGCTCTTCCAGCCAGACAGATCCAGCCGCGGAACAACACCCCTTTTCCGGCCTATCTGTGCAGGATTTATCGCCATCCTGACCCGCATTCGCGGGGTATTTACATCTTGAAGCGCTTGCCCCCTAGTATCTGGGCCCTTGTCGCAGTATGGCGACCCGAACCCGCGCAAGCCGCAAACCCGATGATGACGATGCCGATCCGCCCCCTGATGCGCCGCGCCCTGGCCAGCCTGCTGGCCGTGTCCATCGCTGCTTCCGGCCCTGCCTACGCGCAGTCTGCCGCGCCCGACCGCAGCACCGGCACGGTGAACCCGTTCGCCACCTTCGCCAGCACCGCCACGCTGGCGCCCCAGGGCAAGAAATCGGGCCACCGGCACCGCATCGCGCCTGACCTGCTGGAAGAGCTGGAGGCCGCACCCGTGGCCGACGGCGGCGAGAGCAAGGCCCGCAAGCGCGGCAAGAAGGCGTCGCGCTGGTCGAAGGAAGTGCGCGGCGCGCGCATGGTGGAAGTGATCGTGACCAGCGACGCCGACGACGCCCAGATGACGGATCTGCGCCGCGACATCCAGCGCCTGGGCGGCAGCGTGCAGGTGGTGCATACCGCCTTCAAGGCCATGACGGTGGTGCTGCCGGTGCGGGCGGTGCGCCGGGTGGCCCGGCTGGACGATGTCATCAGCATCGCACCCAACCGCGACACCCAGAGCACGGCCAGCGTGCTGGAAGCCATCACCGGCAGCCACCACGCCAACGTGCGCAACTACACCAGCCCCACGGCCTACACTGGGCTGGACGGCAGCGGCGTGGGCATCGCCATCCTGGACAGCGGCATCATGAAGCAGCACCGCAGCTTCCAGAACGCCAGCGGCGCCAGCCGCGTGCTGCGCAGCGTCTCGATGCTCAAGGGCAACCAGGCCAGCTGGAGCGACGCCAGCGTGGCCACCAACAGCTCGCTGCGCCCGGGCAGCGCCGAACTGGTGGCCTACAACAGCCAGATCGCGGCCGACCACGATCTCTTCCAGGACCCCTACGGGCACGGTACGCACGTCGCGTCGGTGGCCGCCGGCCGCGGCTTCTACCAGGCGCCCGACAGCACCGGCGTGGCCCCGAACGCCAACCTGTACGACGTGCGCGTGCTGGGCGCCGACGGCAAGGGCACCATCAGCGACGCGCTGGAAGGCATCAACTGGGTGATGTACAACGCCCGCGCGCTGAACATCCGCGTGATGAACCTGAGCCTGGCGGCCGATTCCACCGACCCCTGGGATTTCGACCCCCTGTGCCACGCCGTGCGCGCCGCCACCGCCATGGGCATCACCGTGGTGGTGGCAGCGGGCAACTATGGCCTGAACAGCGCGCTCAAGCAGACCTACGGCACCGTGGCCGCCCCGGCCAACGACCCCACCGTCATCACCGTGGGCGCCGTCAACTTCAAGGCCACGAACGCCCGCAACGACGACACCGTGACCCTGTTCAGCTCGCGCGGGCCCACCCGCGCCGCCTTGGACATGGGCACCTGGAAGTGGTACGACAACGTCATCAAGCCCGACCTGGTGGCGCCGGGCAACCGCATCGTCGGCGCCAACTCCACCGCGGCTTCCAGCACCCAGCCCACGGCCAACACGCTGAGCACCATCGCCCCCGCGCTGGTGACGGCGGCCCAGGGGCCGAACACCTATGCCCAGCGGCTGATCATGCTCAGCGGCACGTCGGTGGCGGCCCCGGCCGTGGCGGGCGCGGCGGCGGTCCTGCTGCAGGCCAACCCGGGCCTGACGCCGCCGATGGTGAAGGCGATCCTGCAGTACACCGCGCAGCCGCTGCCTGGGCAGACGCTGGTGGACCAGGGCGCCGGCCTGCTCAACCTGGAAGGCGCCGTGCGCCTGGCGCAGAGCCTGCGCACCGACGTCACCGCCGGCATCAACGCGGCCACGATGGTCGCGGGCATCACCCCGCTGCTGGCCGCTGGCCGCACGCTGCCCGCGGCGCGCACGTCCACCGTCGGCGGCACCACCTTCAACTGGTCGCGCATCGTCACCGTCGGTGGCCACCACATCGCCACCGGCGACCGGCTGTTCACCACCTTCCAGCCGATCTGGGACCCCCGCCTGGCCTGGGCTTCCGATTTCGCGGTCTGGACGCAGACGCAGTTCTGGTCGGGCATCGGCATCCCGGCCAACCAGTTCCCGCAGCGCGTGACGATGACCTACCTGCCGACCACGGGGCTGCTGACGCCGGGCGTCACCCTGGCCACCGGGCTGCTGGGCAAGACATCGTTCATCGGCAAGACCGGTGTCTTCACGCCCACCACCACCCTGGCCACCTGGCTGATGAACGGCAGCGGCCAGCTGCTGCCCACCGGCCTGGTGATGGCCGAGGGCCTCGTCATGGCCGAAGGCCTGGTGATGGCTGAAGGCCTGGTGATGAGCGAAGGGCTCGTCATGAGCGAAGGCCTGGTGATGGCCGAAGGCCTGGTGATGAGCGAGCAGGCCACCAGCGCGGAAATCACGGCGGGCAGGCTGCGGGGCGAATAGCCCGCCCCGCGGGCGGTGGGCTAGTGCACCACGCGCGAGAACGCGAACTCGCCGTTCTCCACGTCCACCGGGATCACGTCCTTGGGGCCGAAGCGGCCCTGCAGGATGAGCTTGCTCACCGGGTTTTCGATGCGCTGCTGGATGGCCCGCTTCAGCGGTCGCGCGCCGAAGGCCGGGTCGAAGCCCACCTTGGCCAGCTCGGCCAGCGCCGCGGGGCTGACTTCGAGCTTCATCTCCAGCTTTTCCAGCCGGGCTTCCAGCAGCTTCAACTGGATGCGCGCGATGTTCTCGATGTTCTTGTTGTCCAGCGCATGGAAGACCACGGTCTCGTCGATGCGGTTCAGGAACTCGGGGCGGAAGTGCGTTTTCACCTCGCCCCACACGGCTTCCTTGATGTCCTCGCTGGGCTGGCCGGCCATGCTCATGATGAGATGGCTGCCCAGGTTGCTGGTCATCACGATCACGGTGTTCTTGAAGTCCACCGTGCGGCCCTGGCCGTCGGTGAGCCGCCCGTCGTCCAGCACCTGCAGCAGCACGTTGAAGACATCCGGGTGGGCCTTCTCGATCTCGTCGAGCAGCAGCACCGCGTGCGGCTTCTTGGTGACGGCCTCGGTCAGCAGGCCGCCCTGGTCGAAACCGACATACCCCGGAGGCGCGCCGATCAGGCGGCTCACCGCATGGCGCTCCATGTACTCCGACATGTCGAAGCGGATCAGCTCGATGCCCAGGATGTAGGCGAGCTGCTTGGCCACTTCGGTCTTGCCCACGCCGGTGGGGCCGCTGAAGAGGAAGCTGCCGACCGGCTTGTCGGGCCGGCCCAGCCCCGAGCGGGCCATCTTGATGGCGGCGGCCAGGGCATCGACGGCCGGATCCTGGCCGAAGACGACGCTCTTCAGGTCGCGGTCCAGCGTCTTGAGCTTGCTGCGGTCGTCGCTGTTGACCGACGCGGGCGGGATGCGCGCGATCTTGGCGACGATGTCCTCCACCTCGGCGCGGGTGATGGTCTTCTTCTGCTTGCTCTTGGGCAGGATGCGCTGCGCGGCACCGGCCTCGTCGATGACGTCGATGGCCTTGTCGGGCAGGTGGCGGTCGTTGATGTACTTGGCCGACAGCTCGGCGGCGGCCTGCAGCGCGCCCAGGGCGTACTTGACGGAGTGGTGCTCCTCGAAGCGGCTCTTGAGGCCCTTGAGGATCTCGACCGTCTGCTCGACCGAGGGCTCGGCGACGTCGACCTTCTGGAAGCGCCGGCTCAGGGCCGCGTCCTTCTCGAAGATGCCGCGGTACTCGGTGAAGGTG
>JAIXZR010000107.1 GCA_027489455.1 Rubrivivax sp.
TCAGCCTGCTGTCGGGCATCCCCGAAAGCAAGGTGCGCATCGTCAGCCCCGACATCGGCGGCGGCTTCGGCAACAAGGTGCCCATCTACCCGGGTTATGTGTGCGCCATCGTCAGCAGCATCGTGCTGGGCAAGCCGGTGAAATGGGTCGAAGATCGCGTGGAGAACATCTCGTCCACCGGCTTCGCCCGGGACTACCACATGGACGGCGAGATCGCCGCCACGCTTGAGGGCAAGATCACCGGGCTGCGCGTCAACGTGGTGGCCGACCATGGCGCGTTTGACGCTTGCGCTGACCCCACCAAGTTCCCCGCTGGGCTGTTCCACATCTGCAGCGGCAGCTATGACATCCCGGCCGCGCACTGCAGCGTCAAGGGCGTCTACACCAACAAGGCGCCGGGCGGCGTGGCCTATCGCTGCAGCTTCCGCGTCACCGAGGCGGTGTACCTGGTCGAGCGCATGGTGGACGTGCTGGCGCAGAAGCTGGGCATGGACAAGGCCGAGATCCGCGCGAAGAACTTCATCCGCAAGGAACAGTTTCCCTACACCAGCGCCTTCGGCTTCGAATACGACAGCGGCGACTATCACACCGCCCTGACCAAGGTGCTGGACGCCGTGGACTACAAGGGCCTGCGCGCTGAACAAGCCGCCAAGCGTGCCGACCCCCACAGCCCCACGCTGATGGGCATCGGCCTGGTCACCTTCACCGAAGTGGTCGGCGCCGGCCCCAGCAAGATGTGCGACATCCTGGGCGTGGGCATGTTCGACAGCTGCGAGATCCGCATCCACCCCACCGGCAGCGCCATCGCCCGCATGGGCACCATCACGCAGGGCCAGGGGCACCAGACCACCTACGCGCAGATCATCGCCACCGAACTGGGCATCGCCAGCGAGGTGATCCAGGTGGAAGAGGGCGACACGTCCACCGCGCCCTACGGCCTGGGCACCTACGGCAGCCGCAGCACGCCGGTGGCCGGTGCGGCCATCGCGCTGGCGGCGCGGAAGATCCACGCCAAGGCCAAGAAGATCGCCGCGCACCTGCTGGAAGTGAGCGAAAACGACCTGGACTGGGAAATCGACCGCTTCAACGTGAAGGGCGACCCGGCCAAGCACAAGACGATGAAGGACATCGCCTGGGCGGCCTACAACAACGTGCCCGCCGGCCTGGAAATGGGCCTGGAAGCGGTGCACTACTACGACCCGCCCAACTTCACCTTCCCCTTCGGCATCTACCTGTGTGTGGTGGACATCGACCGCGCCACAGGCGAAACCAAGGTGCGCCGCTTCTACGCGCTGGACGACTGCGGCACGCGCATCAACCCGATGATCATCGAAGGCCAGATCCACGGCGGCCTGACCGAAGGGTATGCCGTGGCCATGGGCCAGCAGATGCCGTTCGACAAGCAGGGCAACCTGCTGGGCAACACGCTGATGGACTACTTCCTGCCTACTGCCGTGGAAACCCCGCACTGGGAGACCGACCACACCGTCACGCCCAGCCCGCACCACCCCATCGGCGCCAAGGGCGTGGCCGAATCGCCGCATGTGGGCAGCATCCCCACCTTCACCAGCGCCGTGGTCGACGCCTTTGCCCACCTGGGCGTGACCGACATGACGATGCCACACAGCGCCTACCGGGTGTGGCAGCAGCTGAAGCGAAGCGGCGTGGCGCTGGACTGAAGCGGCCGTGGACGACAAGGCGCTGGCCGAACAGCTGCACCGCGCGGGCTACATCGCTGACGACGGCCTGGCCACTTCGCTGTGGCTGGCGGCCGAACTGCAACGCCCGCTGCTGATCGAAGGCGACGCCGGCGTCGGCAAGACGGCCCTCGCCGTCGCGCTGGCCCGCGCCCAGGGCCGCCCACTGGTGCGCTTGCAGTGCCACGAAGGGCTGGACCTGTCTCAGGCCGCCTACGAATGGAACTACGGGCGCCAGCTGCTGGCCATCCGGCTGGCCGAAAGCCAGCCCCAGGGCGCGCAGGCAGCCCCCTCGGCGAGGGTGCGCGAAAGCGACCTGTTCGCGCGCGACTACCTGCTGCCGCGCCCGCTGCTGCAGGCCATCGACAGCGACCAGCCCTGCGTGCTGCTGATCGACGAGATCGACCGCGCCGACGAAGCCTTCGAAGCCTTCCTGCTGGAAGTGCTGGCCGACTACCAGATCACCGTACCCGAACTGGGCACCATCACCGCGCGCCATGTACCGGCCGTGCTGCTGACGAGCAACGGCACGCGCGAACTGAGCGACGCGCTGCGCCGCCGTTGCCTGTACCACTGGCTGGACTACCCCAGCCTGGCGCGCGAAGTGGCCATCGTGCGCGCCACCTTGCCGCAGGCCGAAGGCGACCTGGTCGACCAGGCTGTGAATTTCGTGCAGCGCCTGCGCCGCGAAGACCTGGCCAAGACCCCGGGCGTGGCCGAGACCCTGGATTGGGTGCGCGCCCTGCACCGCCTGCAGTTCAAGGCGCTGCCCGACGACCCCCATGCCCTGACCAGCACCCTGGGCTGCCTGCTGAAGACCCGCGAAGACCGCTTCCAGCTGGGCCCCGACCGCGTGCGCCAGCTGATCGAGGGCCGACGCAGCGTGGGTGTGGCAGAAAAGGTGGCGTGAGGTGAGTCGAGCTCGACTTTGGTCGTTGATGACAGCTACTTGCCCTTGGCAGTCATTCGCTGGGTTGCCTTCGGCGTGCCGACAGTTTCCCTGGGTCGGCGGCAGTCGGGTGGCCCCTTCCGCTCATGTCCCCCGCCAGCGCGTCGCCGGCCAACGGTCTTGCAAGCCTCCGCGCTGGCTCCTCCTTGACTTCGCTCCAGGGGCCACCCGACTGCCGCAGACCGGCAACA
>JAIXZR010000198.1 GCA_027489455.1 Rubrivivax sp.
GCGTTCTACGACCTGAGCGAGTCCGACATGGACATCACGTTCTCGGCCGTGAACACCTATTTCACCAAGGCCGAGCACATGAGCCTGCGCGAGATCGTGCAGGCCCTGCGTGAAACCTACAGCGGCACCATCGGCGCGGAATTCATGCACTGCACCGACCCGGTGGAAAAGCGCTGGTGGCAGGAACGCCTGGAATCGATCCGCAGCAAGCCCACCTTCACGGCCGACGAGAAGAAGCACATCCTCGACCGCCTGACGGCCGCGGAAGGCCTGGAGCGCTACCTGCACACCAAGTACGTGGGCCAGAAGCGCTTCAGCCTGGAAGGTGGCGAGAGCTTCATCGTCAGCATGGACGAAGTGGTGCAGCGCGCGGGTGAACGCGGCGTGCAGGAAATCGTCATCGGCATGGCCCACCGCGGCCGCTTGAACGTGCTGGTGAACACGCTGGGCAAGATGCCCGCCGACCTGTTTGCCGAGTTCGACCACACCGCACCCGAACAGCTGCCTTCCGGCGACGTGAAGTACCACCAGGGCTTTTCCAGCGACATCAGCACGCGTGGCGGGCCGGTGCATCTGAGCCTGGCCTTCAACCCCAGCCACCTGGAGATCGTCAACCCGGTGGTCGAAGGCAGCGTGAAGGCCCGCATGGACCGCCGTGGCGACAAGACCGGCAGCCAGGTGCTGCCGGTGCTGGTGCACGGCGACGCGGCCTTTGCCGGGCAGGGCGTGGTGATGGAAACGCTGGCGCTGGCGCAGACGCGCGGCTACTTCACCGGCGGCACGGTGCACCTGGTGATCAACAACCAGATCGGCTTCACCACCAGCGACCCGCGCGATTCGCGCTCCACGCTGTATTGCAGCGACGTCGTGAAGATGATCGAAGCGCCCGTGCTGCACGTGAACGCCGACGACCCCGAAGCCGTGGTGCTGTGCACCCAGCTGGCCATGGACTACCGCCAGCAGTTCAAGAAGGACGTGGTCGTCGACATCATCTGCTTCCGCAAGCTGGGCCACAACGAACAGGACACGCCCAGCCTGACGCAGCCGCTGATGTACAAGCAGATCGCCAAGCACCCGGGCACGCGCAAGCTGTACGGTGACAAGCTGGTGGCCCAGGGCGTGCTGCCGGGCGACGGGCCCGACGCGATGGTGAAGGCCTACCGCGCTGCCATGGACGCCGGCCGCCACACCGTGGACCCGGTGCTGACCAACTTCAAGAGCAAGTACGCCGTCGACTGGGCGCCCTTCCTGGGCAAGAAGTGGACGGACGCGGCCGACACCGCGCTGCCGCTGGCCGAGGTCAAGCGCCTGGCCGAACGGCTGACGACGGTGCCCGCCAAGTTCAAGGTGCACCCGCTGGTGGAGAAGGTGCTGGCCGACCGCGCGGCGATGGGCCGTGGCGAGATCAACGTCGACTGGGGCATGGGCGAATCGATGGCCTATGCGTCGTTGGTGGCCAGCGGCTATGCGGTGCGCCTGAGCGGCGAAGACGTGGGCCGGGGCACTTTCGTGCACCGCCACGCCGTGCTGCACGACCAGGACCGCGAACGCTGGGACGTCGGCACCTACATCCCGCTGCAGAACGTGGCCGAAGGCCAGGCGCCGTTCACCGTCATCGACAGCATCCTGTCGGAAGAAGCGGTGCTCGGTTTCGAGTACGGCTACGCGGCCGCCGAGCCCAACACGCTGACGATCTGGGAAGCCCAGTTCGGCGATTTCGCCAACGGCGCGCAGGTGGTGATCGACCAGTTCATCGCCAGCGGCGAAGTGAAGTGGGGCCGCGCCAACGGCCTGACGCTGATGCTGCCGCACGGCTACGAAGGCCAGGGCCCGGAACACAGCAGTGCGCGGCTGGAGCGCTTCATGCAGCTGGCAGCCGACAACAACATGCAGATCGTGCAGCCCACGAGCGCCAGCCAGATCTTCCACCTGCTTCGCCGGCAGATGGTGCGGCAGTTCCGCAAGCCGCTGATCATCTTCACGCCCAAGAGCCTGCTGCGCAACAAGGACGCCACCAGCCCGCTGACCGAGTTCACCAAGGGCGAGTTCAAGACCGTCATCGGCCCGGCCCGCACTGAAGTCGAAGGCGACAAGGTCAAGCGCGTCATCTGCTGTAGCGGCAAGGTGGCCTACGACCTGATCAAGAAGCGCGACGAGAAGAAGGCCTGGGACGTGGCCATCGTGCGCGTGGAACAGCTCTACCCGTTCCCGCACAAGGCCTTCGCCGCCGAGATGAAGCGCTTCCCGAACGCCACCGAGATCGTGTGGTGCCAGGACGAGCCCCAGAACCAGGGCGCCTGGTTCTTCGTGCAGCACTATGTGCACGAGAACATGAGCGAGGGCCAGCGCCTGGGCTACGCCGGGCGGCCGGCGTCTGCATCGCCGGCGGTGGGGTATTCGCACCTGCACCAGGAACAGCAGAAGGCGCTGCTCGAGCAGGCTTTCGGCAAGCTCAAAGGCTTCGTACTCACCAAGTAAGGCTGGCCTGCAGGGACAGCCCCGGGAAGGCGCGTGTGAGCGCCTTCCCCTTACACCCATCAATCTGAGAGTGACATGGCAATCGTTGACGTGAAGGTTCCGCAGTTGTCGGAATCGGTGGCCGAGGCCACCATGCTGCAGTGGAAGAAGAAGCCCGGCGAAGCCGTGGCGATGGACGAGATCCTGATCGAGATCGAGACCGACAAGGTCGTGCTGGAAGTGCCTTCACCCGCCGCCGGTGTGCTGGCCCAGCTGGTGCGCAACGACGGCGATACGGTGACGGCTGAAGAGGTCATCGCCCGCATCGACACCGAAGGCAAGACCGCCGTCAGCCCGCTGGAAGTGCGTGCCGTGCCCGTGCCCAGCCCAGTGGCTGCT
The DNA here is from genome assembly GCA_027489455.1 of Rubrivivax sp. GTDB lineage: Bacteria > Pseudomonadota > Gammaproteobacteria > Burkholderiales > Burkholderiaceae_C > Rubrivivax. The sequence goes on from JAIXZR010000198.1 coordinate 2,857, forward strand.
GCGCCCGCCCCGGCAGCACCGGCTGCAGCCGCCAGCGGCAGCAAGGCTGACGTGGCCATGCCCGCGGCGGCCAAGATCATGGCTGACAACGGTCTGGCCGCCGGCAGCGTGCCCGGCACTGGCAAGGATGGCCGTGTGACCAAGGGCGACGTACTGGGCGCACTGGCTGCACCCAAGGCCGCAGCGCCTGCACCGGCTCCGGTGGCTGCACCTGCTGCCGTCGCGAAGGCGCTGCCTGCGGTGGCGGCGCCCCCGCTGCCCGGCCTGGCCGCCCTGGGCGACCGCCCCGAGCAGCGCGTGCCCATGTCGCGCCTGCGCGCCCGTGTCGCTGAACGCCTGCTGCAAAGCCAAAGCCAGAACGCCATCCTGACCACGTTCAACGAAGTGAACATGGCCCCGCTGATGGAAATGCGCAAGCGCTTCCAGGAGAAGTTCGAGAAGGAGCACGGCGTCAAGCTCGGCTTCATGAGCTTTTTCGTCAAGGCCGCGGTGGCGGCGCTGAAGAAGTTCCCCGTCATCACTGCTAGCGTGGACGGCAACGACATCGTCTACCACGGCTACTTCGACATCGGTATCGCGGTCGGCAGCCCGCGCGGCCTGGTGGTGCCCATCCTGCGCAATGCCGACCAGATGAGCTTTGCCGACATCGAGAAGAAGATCGCCGAGTTCGGCGCCAAGGCGCGCGACGGCAAGCTGAGCATGGACGATCTGACGGGCGGCACCTTCAGCATCAGCAACGGCGGCACCTTCGGCAGCATGCTCAGCACGCCCATCATCAACCCGCCGCAGAGCGCCATCCTGGGCGTGCATGCCACCAAGGACCGGGCCGTGGTGGAGAACGGGCAGGTCGTGGTGCGCCCGATGAACTACCTGGCGATGAGCTACGACCACCGCATCATCGACGGCCGCGAAGCCGTGCTGGGCCTGGTGACGATGAAGGACGCGCTGGAAGACCCGGCCCGCCTGCTCTTCGATATCTGAGGCGGCATCCACCATGGCATCCAAAGCATTCGACGTCGTCGTCATCGGCGGCGGCCCTGGCGGCTACATCGCGGCCATCCGCGCGGCGCAGCTGGGCTTCAACGTGGCCTGCATCGACGAGTGGAAGAACGCCGCCGGCGGTCCGGCCCCGGGCGGCACCTGCACGAACGTAGGCTGCATTCCGAGCAAGGCGCTGCTGCAGAGCAGCGAACACTTCGAGCA
>JAIXZR010000067.1 GCA_027489455.1 Rubrivivax sp.
GTGATGAAGCGCAGCATGGCCAGCGGCTACGCCGGCGTGGACAACCCGCTCTTCTACAAAGACAACAACCGCATGCTGTTCGGCGATGCGAAGAAGATGCTGGACGAGGTGCTGACGGCGCTGCGCGCCTGAGCGCGCGGCGGCCGCCGACAGGCAGCACCGCCGGCTGGCCTGCGCTGCACCCCGGTTCGCGGGTGTGCGGAAGGCACGCCACCCCGCGCGCCGGGCCCAGCAACCGCAGCCGGGGCGGGGCCTTTGGGTAGCCCGTGCGCAGGCGGGCCGGGATCATCCTGGCTTCGCCGCCCCTCCATCCCTTGACCCTGCCCCATGCGCCCGCTGGACGAGAAAGACTTCGCTCTGGCGGCAGACCTTCTGCATGAAGGCTTCCCGCGCCAGAAACTGGATTTCTGGCTGGCTGCGCTGCAGCGCCTGCAACGCTATGGCGACAACGCGCAGATGGGCGTACCTCTGGGCTGGTTCATGCTGCATGCGCAGCAGGCGGTGGGCGTGGTGCTGACCCCGGCCAGCCTGCGCCGGCGTGCCGATGGCAGCACGCAGCGCGTTGTCAACCTCAGCAGCTGGTACGTGCGGACTGAATTCCGCTGGCGCGCGGGCTTCATGCTGCGCGGCGTGATGAGCGAGGCCGACACGATCTACACCGACCTCACGGCCACGCCCGAGGTGCAGAAGATCCTGCCGCTGATGCACTTCCAGCCCGTCAACCAGGGGGTGGCGCTGCAGTTGCTGCCCCTGCTGTGCCTGCACCCCGGCGGTGGCGCCACGCTGCGGCCGCTGCAACCCACCGAGCCCTGGGCCGAAGGCGGGCCGCTGCGCGCGCAGATCGAAGCGCATCGCGATCTGGGCTGCCTGCCGCTGGTGCTGCAGCCGGCCACGGGCGCGCCACAGCTGGTGATCGTCAAGCGCTACCGGCTCCGCGGCCTGCCGGCGGCCAAGCTGGTGTACGCCGAAAGCCTGTCGCAGCTGCTGCAGCACCGCGGCGCGCTGGCGCGCGGCCTGTTGCGGCTGGGGCTGCTGCTGTTCGTCCACACCACGCCGCAGGCCCGCAGCACGCCCACGACCTGGTTCCGGCGGCGCGACATCTGGTTCGTGCGCGCCGGCCGCGCGGCGCCGGGGGCCGTGCCGGCGCTGGGCGATGGCTGCGATGCCTTCGGCTCCGAACTGTGCATCGTCCACCCCTGCCCGCGCGCGCTGCAGGTGGCGCCCGCTGCGTCGCCGGGCCTCGGCCCGGCCCGCGGGCCGGGCGACGAAGGCGCGGCGTGCTAGTCCGCCACACGCTGGCCTACCTGCCGGCGCAGCTGCTGAGCCCGCTCACGCAGCTGGCCGCAGCCCTGCTGCTCACGCATGCGCTGGGCGCAGCCGACTACGGGCTGGTGATGCTGGTGTTCGCGGCGCAGGAAGTGGTGTTCCTGATCTGCTTGTCGTGGTGGACGAGCTTCTACCTGCGCTACGGCGGTCGCCTGAACCTGGGCGCCGACGGCCAGGCCCTGGCCAGCACCGAAGCCGCGGTGCTGCTGCTGTCGACGCTCGCACAGGTGGCCGTGACGCTGGCCATCCTGCTGGCCACCGACACGGCGCTGCACCCGGCCTTCTACGCCGCGGCCTGCGCCTTCACCGTCACGCGCAGCCTGCTCAACTTCCTGAGCGAACGCGCCCGGCGCGAAGCCGCCATCGCCGCCTACAGCGCCGTGCAGGTGGCCGGCCCGCTGGGCGGCCTGGGCCTGGTGCTGGTGCTGATGGCGCTGGGCGAAGCCAGCCCGGCGCGCGTGCTGTGCGCCTTCGCGCTGATGCAAGGCGCCGTGGGCCTGGCGGTGGCGGCGCGCCTGCGGCTGCTGGTGCGCCCGCGGCGGCTGGACCACGCCGTGCTGCGCGAGGCGGCACGCTTCGGCGCGCCGGTGATGTTTGCGCACTCGCTCAGCTGGCTGGGCGGCAACGTCATCCGTTTCGTCGTCCACCACGGCGCGGGCGCGGCGGCGCTGGGCCTGATGTCGGTGGGCTGGGGCCTGGCCACGCGGCTGTCGGGCGTGGCGGCGATGCTGGTGGCCGCTGCCGCCTACCCGCTGGCGGTGAAGACCATGGACGCCGGCGACGTGGCCGGCGCCCGGCGCCAGCTGGTCGACAACTCCGCGCTGCTGCTGGCGCTGCTGGCGCCGGCCGGGCTGGGCTTCTGGGCGCTGTCGCCCGGGCTGGTGCCGGCGCTCGTGGCCGCCGAATACCACGCCATGACGCTGCAGATCCTGCCCTGGGCGCTGCTGGGCGCCTGCGTGCGCAACCTGCGCCTGCACGGCTGGGACCCGTGCTACCTGCTGTTCGAGGCGCCGCGCGACATGGTGTGGCTGGACGTCATCGAAGCCGTGGTCATGCTGCTGGCGGCGATGCTGGGCCTGTGGTGGGACGGCGTGGTGGGCGCGGTGATCGCCAGCGCCTGGGCCGTCTGTGCCCTGGCCGTGCTGGACGCGCTGTGGCTGCGCCGCCGCTTTGGCCTGGTGCTGCCGCTGGGCGTGTACGCCCGTGTGCTCGTGGCCGCCGCGGCCATGGTGGCCGCCCTGATGGCGGCGCAGGCCCTGGGCTGGCGCGCCACGCCGCGGGCCGGGCCGCTGCTCCTGGCTGCAGCGGCAGGCGCGGGCGTCTACGTGCTGGCGCTGGCACTGCTGTTCCCGCAGCATCTGCGCCGCATCACGGCCTGGCTGCGCCAGCGGCGGCTGGCCGGGGCCTGAAGCGCCCCGGGGCCGGCTGGCGCGGCTGCCGGCCGTGGCACCACCGGTCTGGATGGCCGACTGCAGCGGCAACGGGCTGCGCTTCCCATAACATGCGGCGCATTCCCTACCTGGAGTACCGAGATGCGCTTCGCCCCCTTCGCCGCCGCCGTGCTGGCCACCCTGGCCGGGCTGGCCAGCAGCGCCCAGGCTGCCCCCACCTGGATCACCGTGGGCGAGCGCCCCTACCTGCTGCTGCTGAAGGCAGCGCCCGAGCTGCGCGCCGTGGCCACCCGGCGCGTGCCGGTGACCAAGCCCGAGCTGCGCGGCAGCAGCACCATGGTGCGCGGCTCGGAATCGATCTACGCCGTGGAAGTGGACGACGAGGTACTGGACCAGCTCTCGGCCGACGTGCATCGCGAGCTGCACCGCTGCGGCAGCTACATCCGCCACGAAAGCAAGGCCGAAGCGCTGGCCACGCTGCACCGCCTGGCCACGCCGCCCGAGCCGCAGCGCCTGCCCAGCTACACGATCGACAACCCCACGCAGGTGAACCCGCGGCTGCCGCTGATGCAGGCCAGCAACATCCTGTCCACCATCACCCAGATGCAGTCGTTCCAGAACCGCCGCTTCAACAGCAGCCACGGGGCCAACGCCTCCAATTGGCTGTTCAGCCAGTGGCAGGCGCTGAACCCGGGCAACCGCCGCGACGTGCGCGTCACGCAGTTCACGCACAGCGGCTTCAACCAGAAATCGGTGGAGTTCACGATCACCGGGGCCAGCAATGCCAGCGAAGTGATCGTGCTGGGCGCGCACCTGGACAGCATCAACGGCGGCAGCAACACGGCCGAGACCCAGCGCGCCCCAGGCGCCGATGACGACGCCAGCGGCGTGGCATCGCTGACCGAGATCATCCGCGTGATGATGGCCAGCAACTACTTCCCGCAGCGCACGATCCGCTTCATCGCCTACGCCGCCGAGGAAGTGGGCCTGGTGGGCTCGCGCGCCATCGTCGCAGCGCTGCCGGGCCGGCGCGACCGCACGGTGGGCGTGCTGCAGCTGGACATGACGGCGTACCAGGGCGACGCCACCGACCTGTGGATCTACACCGACTACACCAGCCCGGTGCAGAACCAGTTCATCGCCGCGCTGGCTGCAGCCTACCTGCCCACGCTGACCGTGGGCTACGACTTCTGCGGCTACGGCTGCTCCGACCACGCCAGCTGGTTCAACGCCGGCTACCCGGTGTCGTTCCCGTTCGAGTCCAGCGACGCCAACTTCAACCGCGCGCTGCACACCGTCAACGACACCACCGCCACCTTCGGCAACCAGGCCAACCACGCGCTGAAGTTCGCGCGCCTGGGCCTGGCCTTCGCGATCGAGCTGGGCAGCGACGCCACGCCCGCGAACCTGACGGCCGAAGCTGCCGCCGCCACGCTGGCCGCCCCGGCACAGAAGACGGCCACCGCGGCGCGCTGACGCCGCACCGGCGGCGCCCGCGCCGGGCCGCCGCGCGATATCGAATGTCCCGATGCCATCGGTGTCGGCGTGGCGTCAGAATCGTGTAAGCCGTTGTCCCCGTGGGTGGCGCCCGCTGTCTTTCAGCCCCGCCCCGGGTTCCGGACCTGCTTGCACGCCTCGACGGGATGAACCGCCCCCCCTACCCCTTGCCCGAAGGCCCCGAAACGCTGGCCTCGATGTTGGCCGGCAGCGCCAGGCAGTGGGCTTCGCGCCCTGCGCTGGCCTGCCTGGGGCGCAACGTGAGCTACGCCGAGCTGGAGGCCTGGTCTGTGGCGCTGGCGGGCTGGCTGCAGGCCAGCGGGCTGCAACGTGGCGACCGCGTGGCCGTGATGTTGCCCAGCCTGCCGCAGCTGCCGGTGGCCGTGGCGGCCGTGCTGCGCGCCGGGCTGGTGCTGGTGAACATCAACCCGCAATGCGCCGCGGCCGACCTCGAGTTCCTGCTCAAGGACAGTGGCGCACGCGCACTGATCGCGATCGACGAAGCCCTGCCCGCGCTGCGCGAGGTCTGGGCCCGCGTGCTCGTCAGGCGCGCACTCATCACCACCCCGGGCGACCTGCTGGGCCCGGTGCGCGGGCGCTGGATCAACCACCGCCGCACCGGGCAACGCCCGCGCACCGACGCCCCGCCGCTGCCGGGCGCGGAAAGCTTCCGCCAGGCGCTGGCGCTGGGCCGCAAGGCCGGCTTCCAGGCGGTGGCGGTGGCGCCGGACGACATCGCGCTGCTGCAGTACACCTCCGGGACCACCGGCCGTCCGCTGGGCGCCGTGCTGCTGCACCGGCAGCTGGTGGCCAATCTGGCGCAGTGCCAGACCTGGTTCGAACCCGCGCTGCGCCGCCTGCCACCGCAGGAAACGCTGGTGACGGCCTGCATGCTGCCGCTGCACCACATCTACGGTTTCACCGTGGCGCTGCTGCTGACGCTGCGGCTGGGCGGCTGCGCGCTGCTGCTGCCGCACCCGCAGGACACCGCCGCCACGCTCAAGGCGCTGGCGCAACGGCGCGTGCACTGCCTCCCGGGCACCGATGCGCTGTTCCATGCGCTGGCCAGCCACCCAGCGTGCGACAGCGTGGACTGGTCCAGCCTGTGCCTGGCGGTGGGCGGCAGCTCACCCGTGCAGCAGGCCACGGCCCGGCTTTGGCAGCACCGCACCGGCACCGCGCTGTGCGAAGGCTACGGCCTGACCGAGGCCAGCCCGGTCGTCACCTGCAACCCGGTCGACGCCCCGGCCTGGACGGGCAGCATCGGCCTGCCGCTGCCGGGCACCGAGATCGCGCTGCTGGACGACACCGGCGAACCCGTGCCCGCCGGCACCGCCGGCGAGATCGCGGTGCGCGGCCCGCAGGTGATGGCCGGCTACTGGCAGCGGCCCGAAGCCACGGCGCGCGTGATGACGGCCGACGGCTACTTCCGCACCGGTGACATCGGCCTGATCGACGAAGCCGGTCAGCTGCGCCTGGTGGACCGCAAGCGCGACACCATCTTCGTCAGTGGCTTCAATGTCTACCCGAGCGAGGTCGAAGACGTCGTCACCCGGCTGCCCGGCGTGGCCGAATGCGCCGCCGTCGCGCTGCGCGATGTGCGCGTGGGCGAAGCCGTGAAGCTGGTGGTGGTGAAGGCCGATCCCGGCAGCGGCTACCCCAGCGAAGCCGACGTGCGCGCCCACTGCGACGCCCACCTCAGCGGCCACAAGCGCCCGCGCGTGGTGGAGTTCCGCAACACGCTGCCCAAGACACCGGCCGGCAAGGTGATGCGCCGCGCGCTGCGCGAGCACGGCTAGGCATTGGCGCCTGCCGGCGCCCCGGCCCGGCTAGAGTCCGGGCCCATGCTGCCCCCGATCGCCGCCCTGCGCCAGCAACTGCACACCCCCGGCAGCCACGAGCGGCTGCTGGACGAGGTGCTGCAGCGCGCCCGTGCGCCCGCCGCCGCGCATGTCTTCACCGCGTGGTTCGAAGCCGAAGCCCGTGCCGCCGCCCGGGCGGCCGATGCGGCACGGGCCGGCGGGCAGGCCCTGCCGCCGCTGGCCGGGCTGCCGGTGTCGGTCAAGGGGCTGTTCGACGTCGCCGGCCACGTGACGCTGGCGGGTTCGCAGCGCCTGCGCGGTGCGCCGCCGGCCGCGCAGGACGCCGCCGTCGTCGCCCGGCTGCGCGCAGCCGGCGCGGCCCTGCTGGGGCACAGCAACCTGACGGAGTTCGCGTTCTCGGGCGTGGGCCTGAACCCGCACCACGGCACGCCGCGCAACCCGGCGGACGCGGCGCTGGCGCGCATCCCGGGCGGGTCGTCTTCGGGCGCGGCGGTGTCGGTGGCGCTGGGGCTGGCGGTGGCGGGGCTGGGGTCGGACACCGGCGGGTCGATCCGCGTGCCCGCGGCGCTGTGCGGGCTGGTGGGCTTCAAGAACACCGCCGCGCGCACGCCGCTGGCCGGGGCGTTTCCGCTCTCGCACACCCTGGACACCGCCTGCGCGATGACGCGCTGCGTGGCCGACTGCATCACCGTGGACGCCGTGCTGGCACAGCAGCCCCCGCTGGCGCTGCAGCCACGCACGCTGGCCGGCCTGCGCCTGGCGCTGCCGCAGACCCTGGTGCTGGACGCGCTGGAAGCCCCAGTCGCGCAAGCCTTCGACCGCGCGCTGGCGCGGCTGTCGGCAGCCGGGGCCCGCATCGTGCCGCAGGCGCTGGCTGAATTCAGCGAGATCGCCGACATCAACCAGCCCGGGGGTCTCTCGGCCATCGAGGCCTGGGCCACGCACCGCCAGGCCATGCAGACCGACCGCGCAGCCTTCGATCCGCGCGTGGCCAGCCGCATCGCGCTGGGCGAAGGCGTGAGCGCGGCCGACTACATCGCGCTGCTGCAGCGCCGGCAGGGCTGGATCGATCGCGTGCGTGCCCGGCTGCAGGGCTTCGACGCCTATGTCTGCCCCACCGTGCCGCTGCTGGCGCCGGCGCTGCAGCCGCTGCTGGACAGCGATGAAGCCTTCTTCAGCACCAACCGGCTGCTGCTGCGCAACACCTTCACCACCAACTTCCTGGACGGCTGCGCCTTCAGCCTGCCCTGCCAGGCGCCGGGCGACCTGCCCGTGGGCCTGATGCTGGCCGCGCCCGGGGGGCAGGACGCCGCGCTGGCCGCCACCGCCTTGGCGGTGGAAGCCGCACTGGCGGGCTGAGGCGCGGGCACGCTGTCGCGCATGCGCTTCTTCGTCCCCGGCCCGCTGCAGCCCGACACCGACCTGGCCCTGCCCCCCGGGGCAGCGCGGCATGCCCAGGTGCGGCGCGTGCAGCCGGGCGATGCGCTGCTGCTCTTCGACGGCGGCGGCTGCGACTGGCCGGCGCAGGTGCTGCGCGTGGGCCGCAACAGCGTGGACGTGCGGGTGGGCCATCCGCAACCGGCCGCCACCGAGCTGCCCCTGGCCGTGCACCTGGCGGTGGGCATGCCGGCCAACGAGCGCATGGACACCGTGGTGGAAAAGGCCACCGAACTGGGGGTGGCCGGCATCCAGCCCTTGCTGTGCGAACGCGCCGTGCTGCGCCTGGCCGGCGAAAGGGCCGAGCGCAAGCGCGAGCACTGGCAGGCCGTGGCCGAAGCCGCCTGTGAACAGTGCGGCCGCGCGCGCGTGCCGGCCGTCGCCGCGGTGCAGGCGCTGCCGGCCTGGCTGGCGCAGGCGCCAGTGGCCCCGGGCGCGCTGCGCCTGGTGCTGAGCCTGCGCGCTGACGCAGCGCCGCTGGCCCGGCTCGCCCCCCCGCGCGGGCCGGCCGCCCCTGGCGCCAGCCCGGCGCCGGCGGTGGCCAGTGTGCTGGCGCTCAGCGGCCCCGAAGGCGGCCTCACGCCCGCCGAGGAAGACGCGGCGCGCGCTGCCGGCTTTCTGCCCGTGAACCTGGGCCCGCGCACGCTGCGTGCCGACACCGCGCCGCTGGCCCTGCTGGCATGGTTTTCACTGGCGCACAACGGGCCGGCGGCGGGCTGACAAAGCGGCCCGCAGCGCCGACACTCGGGCGCCGCGCCGCGGCTGCGCGGGCGGTCTTCCAACGGTTCTTTCCCCACAGGAGTTGCACATGGGTTTGCTCGATTCGGTCATCGGTGCCCTCGGTTCGCAGGGCGGCGGCGCCAGCGGTGGCGGCGGCACGCAGGCGGCGCTGCTGCAGGCCATCGTCGGCATGCTGATGCAAGGCGGCCAGGGCGGTGGGCAAGGCGGCGGCCTGGGCGCGATGCTGGGCGGCCTGGCGCAGGCCGCCGGCGGCGGGCAGGCGGGTGGCGGGCAAGGCGGGCTCGGGGGGCTCGGCGGGGGGCTCGGGGCGCTGGTGGAGCAGTTCAGCCGCGCCGGCATGGGCGACGCGGCCAGGAGCTGGGTCAGCACGGGCCAGAACCAGCCGGTGTCAGCCGACCAGATCTCGCAAGTCTTTGGCGGCGACACCATCGCGCAACTGGCCCGGCAGCTGGGCCTGGCGCCCAACGAGGTGGCCGGCCAGATGAGCCAGATGCTGCCCGAGGTGGTGGACCGGCTCACCCCTGGCGGCCAGATCCCGCAGGGCAACGACCTGGCGGCACTGGGCGACATCGACGGGCTGCTGAACGGCCTGTTGCGGCGCTGAAAGCGCCGGGGCCGTGACGGCGGCCCCGTCCTTCAGGGCTTGTCCGGGCAGCTGCGGCCCCCCGCCCGCACGCAGTCGAAGAAGCCCAGCATCTGCGCCAGCGCCGGCGTGCGCAGGTCGTCGGTCTCGAACAGCAGGCCGTGCCGGGCGCCGGGCATCGTCTGGCCCACGCAGCCCGGGGCGCGGGTGCAGAACTCGCGCTGGGCGCCGGCTTCCACCACCGTGTCCTGCCCGCCGTTGATCAGCAGCACCGGCCGCGCGATGGTGGACGCCCCCGGGCCGCGGGCCTCGCGCGCGGCGCTGCAGGCCTGGCTGACCCAGCGCAGCGTCGGGCCTTCGACCTTGGCGTCGGCGTGGCCGCAGTGTTCGGGCGCCGACGTGTCGGTGCAGGCCGATGCGCGGTCGGCCCAGCGCCGCATCAGCCGCGGCACGCTGTGGCTGAGGTCGTTGTCCTGCCGGTTGCTGGACGCCTCGAACGCCGCCCGCGCCGCGTCGAAGCCCTGACCCGCAGCGCGCTTGGCCGACAGGCCGGGCAGCTGAAAGGGCAGGCGCGCCGAAAGCCCGTCGCACCAGCGCGCGGCGGCGCGGTCCACGCCGGCGCCCAGGCCGGTCTGGCCGATCGTGGGCTCGAACATCGGCGTCACCAGCGCCGCCGCGGCCAGCGGCGTGGCGCTGCCCGCCCGCGCCAGGTGCAGGGCCAGCACCGCGCCGCCCATCGAATGCGCCAGCGCGAACAGCGGGCGCGGGTTGCCGGCGCGCTGGGCCTGCACCGAAAGCGCGAAGCTGGCGAGGTCGGCCACCAGGTGGTCGAACTGGTCGATGTGGCCCTTGTCGCCGTCGGCCGCATCGGGCAGCAGCCGGGTGGAAAAGCCCTGGCCGCGGTGGTCGTGGATGTAGACGCTGTAGCCGTTGGCCACCAGGTCGTGCACCAGCTCCTGGTAGTGCGCCAGGCCTTCGGTGAAGCCGGGCACCAGAACGATGCCGCCGCGTGTTTCCTGCCGGTGCAGGTAGCTGCGGTGGTGGATCTTCACCGGCCGCCCTGCCCAGCCGCTGGGCACGCCCATGAAGTGGCCCACCCGCACATCGGCGAACTCTCGGGTGCGGTCTTCCATCTGCGCCGTCGTCATGCCGCCCATCTGGCTGAAGCGCTCGGGCGTGGCCTGCACGGCGGCCAGGCGGGCCGGGGCCACCACCAGGGGTGCGAAGTCACGCAGCTCGGCCACGGGCAGCGGGGGCGGGGCGCTGGCGCAGCCCGCCAGCACGGCCACCAACGGGGCGGCCAGGGCGGTGCGCCACCAGGGCAGTCGACGGGGCATCAGGTCTCCTTGCGGCCGAACTCGGGGTCGATGCGGATCCAGGCCGCGGCCACGAACGAGGGCAGCGTGGCCACGCAGGCCCAGATGAAGAAGTTGACGTAGCCCAGCTGGTCCTGCAGCCAGCCCGACCACATGCCCGGGATCATCATGCCCAGGGCCATGAAGCCGGTGCACAGCGCGTAGTGCGCGGTCTTGTGCACGGCGTTGCCATCGGCGCCGCCGGCCACCATCAGCATGAACACCATGTACGCGGTGAAGCCGAAGCCGTAGCCGAACTGCTCGGTCGCAATCGCCGCGCTCACCAGCCACAGACTGCCGGGCTGCCACACCGCCAGCGCCACGTACACGGTGTTGGGCACGTGCATGCACAGCACCAGCGGCCACAGCACGCGCTTCAGGCCGAAGCGCGAGATCACCCAGCCGCCCAGCAGCCCGCCCAAAGTCAGCGCGGCGATGCCCACCGTGCCGTAGGCGATGCCCACGTCCTGCGTCTTCAGCCCCAGGCCGCCGGCGTCCAGCGGGTCGAGCATGAAGGGCGTCACCAGCTTCAGCAGCTGCGCTTCGGCGAAGCGGTACAGCAGCAGGAAGGCCAGGATGCGCACGATGTCGGGCTTGGCGAAGAAGGCGGCGAAGACTTTCAGGAAGTCGGCCCAGAAGTGATCGCCGCGCGGCACTGCCACGTCGCGCGCCGGCCGCGGCAGCGCCCAGGCATGGAACAGCGCACCGGCCACGAACACGGCCGCCAGCGCCCAGAAGACCATCTGCCAGGCGCTGACGACGTTGCCCGTGCGTTCCTGCAGCCAGCCCGCCAGATAGACCAGGCCGCCCTGCCCGCCGATCATCGCCAGCCGGTAGAAAGTGCTGCGCACGCCCACGAAGGCGGCCTGCGTGCGCTGCTGAAGCGCCAGCATGTAGAAGCCGTCGGCCGCGATGTCGTGCGTGGCGCTGGCGAAGGCCATCAGCCAGAACACCGCCAGCGTCATCTGCAGCATCTTCGGGCCCGGCAGCGTCAACGCCACCAGGGCGAAGGCCAGGCCGATGAAGAACTGCAGCCCCACGATCCAGCCGCGCTTACGGCCCAGCAGGTCCACCACCGGCGCCCACAGCGGCTTGA
>JAIXZR010000006.1 GCA_027489455.1 Rubrivivax sp.
GCCTGGCGCACGTTGTTGCGGATCTGCTGGGCTACGGCGCGCACGCCGCCGGCGGGGTCGTGGCCCACGGTGTCCTGTGCGCCGGGCACGTCGCTCAGGTCGATGTAGATCTCGTCGATGCCGCGGTCTTCGATCAGCGGCGCGACTTCGGCCACCGCCGCCTTGAACAGGCGCGAGTAGTGGCGGTACTGCTCGAAATCCACCGGCAGCAGCACCGCCTGCGGGGCGCGCTGCGCCGCCTTCATCAGGCCCTGGCCGCTGTGCACGCCGTAGTCGCGCGCGGCATAGGTCGCGGTGGTGACGACGCCGCGGCCCGCGTAGCCCTGCAGCGTGGCAAAGCGGCGTGTGCCGTCGGGTTGCAGCACGGGCTGATGGCGGCGGCCGCCGCCGATCACGACGGGTTGGCCTGCCAGCTCCGGGTAGCGCAGCAGTTCGACGGAGGCGTAGAACGCATCCATGTCGAGATGGGCAATCCAGCGGCGCATGCACGCATTGTGGGCAACTCGATGCCCGCATCGGCAGCCGGCCGCCAGGCCGGCGCGTGGCCTCAGTCCGCGGGGTTGTGGGCCAGCCGCGCGCGATGGCGCGCCACCTGGGCCAGCACCTGGGCGGGCGCCGTACCGCCCAGCACCTGCCGTGCGTTCAGCGAGCCCTGCAGCGACAGCACCTCGAAGACATCGGCCGTGATCGAGGGATGCAACCCCTGCAGCGTGGCCAGCGGCAGCGCCGACAGGTCCACGCCCTGGGCGATCGCCAGCTTCACCGCATGCGCCACGGTCTCGTGCGCGTCGCGGAAGGGCAGGCCCTTCTTCACCAGGTAGTCGGCCAGGTCGGTGGCGGTGGCGTAGCCGCGCATCGCGGCGGCTTCCATCGCGGCCTGCTTCACGGTGATACCGGCCACCATCTCGGCCATGATGCGCAGCGTCGCGGCCAGCGTGTCGACGGTGTCGAACAAGGGCTCCTTGTCTTCCTGGTTGTCCTTGTTGTAGGTCAGCGGCTGGCCCTTCATCAGCACCAGCAGGGCCGTCAGGTGGCCGATCACGCGGCCGCTCTTGCCGCGGGCGAGTTCGGCGACATCGGGGTTGCGCTTCTGCGGCATGATGGAACTGCCGGTGCAGTAGCGGTCGGCCAGGTCGATGAAGCCGAAGTTCTGGCTCATCCACAGCACGATCTCCTCACTCAGGCGCGAGACGTGCACCATGCAGATGCTGGCGAAGGCGGTGAACTCGAGCGCGAAGTCGCGGTCGCTCACCGCGTCCAGGCTGTTCTGGCACAGGCCTTCGAAGCCCAGCGTGCGCGCCACGTGCTGCCGGTCCAGTGGGTAGCTGGTGCCGGCCAGGGCGGCCGCGCCCAAGGGCAGCTGGTTGGTGCGGCGGCGCACGTCCTGCAGACGTTCGGCGTCGCGCGCGAACATCTCCACGTAGGCCAGCAGGTGGTGCGCAAAGCTCACCGGCTGCGCCACCTGCATGTGCGTGTAGCCAGGCATCACGGTGTCGGTGTGCTGGGCCGCCAGTTCCACCAGCGCGCGCTGCATGTCCAGCAGCAGGCCGTGCAGGCCGTCGATTTCGCCGCGCAGCCACAGCCGCACGTCGGTGGCCACCTGGTCGTTGCGGCTGCGGCCGGTGTGCAGCCGCTTGCCGGCATCGCCCACCAGGGCCGTGAGGCGCGCTTCGATGTTGAGGTGCACGTCCTCGAGCTCGAGCTTCCATTCGAAGCGGCCGGCCTCGATGTCGGCGCTGATCTGTGCCAGCCCGCGCTGGATGTCGGCCAGGTCCTGCGCGCTGATCACGCCTTGCGCTGCCAGCATGCCGGCATGGGCCAGGCTGCCGGCGATGTCGGCCCGCCACAGGCGCTGGTCGAAGCCCACGCTGGCGGTGTAGCGCTGCACCAGGGCGCTCATCGGCTCGTTGAAGAGGGCCGACCAGGCCTGCGCCTTGTTGGCCAGCGGATCGGCCGATGGTTGGCCCGGCAGCGTGGCGGGGGCGGCGGGGCGGGGGGTGCTTGTGGACATGCGCAGGCGGCCGTGCCGCAGCAGGGGTGGGGGTGGAGCGTTGAGGAGACGCCGTCCGTATTATCCGGGGGTGGACGGCCGGCCCGGCCGATGCGCCGCCTTCAGCTCCATCGCCTGCCGCCCGCCCTTGAAACCCGATCGCGATTTCCTGCCCACCTTCACGCGCCCCGGCAGCCTCTGGCCCGACACGGTGGCGCCAGCGCACACGGGGTTTGCCACCACGCGCTTCGACCCGCTGGCTGAAGAGCGCACACGCCTGCGGGCGCAGGCCGCCGCGGCCTTTGATGTCTGCCACCCTTCGCTGGCCTTGCGGGCCGTGCTGGGCGTGCAGGCCGTGCTGGCGATCGTGGCGCTGGGCGTGGCCGAGGGCCGGGCCGACTGGGCGGCGCGCCAGGCCGTGCTGGCCTTTGCCGGCGTGGCCGGCACCTTGCTCTGGCTGGTGACGGTGTGTGCCGCGCGCCGGTTGCTGCAGCGCCTTGGCGCGGCCGCGCGGGCGGTGGCGGTGCTGGCCATCGGCGCGGCAGCGGCCGGCCTGGCCGTCTTGCCGCTGGCCTGGGCCGGGCTGGCGCCGGCCGCCGATGGCCTGCGCGTGGCCGCGGTGCTGCTGGCCGGTGCCGGATTTGCCGGCCTGCTGTGGGCCTGGCTGGACTTGCGCGCCCGCATCTGGCACCCCGCCAACGCCAGTGCGCGGCTGGCGGAACTGCAGTCGCGCATCCGCCCGCATTTCCTGTTCAACGCGCTGAACACCGCGCTGGCGCTGGTGCGGGTGGATCCGCCGCGCGCCGAGGCCGTGCTGGAAGACCTGGCGCAGCTGTTCCGCACCGCGCTGGCCGACGTCGGCGCCTGGGTCACGCTGGACGAAGAGATGGAACTGGCCCGTCGCTACCTGGACATCGAGCAGATCCGCTTCGGCACGCGGCTGCAGGTGCGCTGGCAGGTGGACCGCGCCGACCCGCGCGTGGGCCGCGCCCGCGTGCCGCCACTGGTGCTGCAGCCGCTGGTGGAAAACGCCGTGCGCCACGGCGTGGAGCCTGCGGCCGAAGGCGGCTGGGTACTCATCACCGCCAGCGTGCAGCGCGCGCAGGTGGTGGTCGTCGTCAGCAACACCGTGGGCCAGGAAGCCGGCAGCCCGGGGCACGGCATGGCGCTGCACAACGTGCGCGAACGGCTGCGCCTGCTGCACGACATGGCCGCGCAGTGCGACGTCTGGCGCGAGCCCGGCCACGGCACGGGGCCGGGCGCCGATGCCGACCTGTTCCACGCCCGCATCGTGCTGCCGCTGGCCTGACATGCCGAGGCGCGCCGCATGCGTGTGCTGATCGTCGACGATGAAGCGCTGGCGCGGCTGCGCCTGCGCAGCCTGATGCAGGACATGCCCGACCTGCCGCTGCAGGCCGTGGGCGAGGCCGGCGACGCCGACGATGCCCTGCGCCAGCTGCAGGCCGCGCCCGCGCATGAGCCCTGGGATGTGCTGCTGCTGGACATCCGCATGCCCGGGCCGGCGCGGCACATGGGCCTGCGCCTGGCGTCGGCGCTGCGCGGGCTGCTGCAGCCGCCGGCCGTGGTCTTCGTCAGCGCCCATGCCGATTACGCCCTGGCCGCGTTCGACCTGGACGCCGTCGATTACCTGACCAAACCCGTGCGCCGCGAGCGCCTGCACGCGGCCTTGCAGCGCGTGCAGCAGCGCCTGGCCGCGCGTGGCGCTGCCAGCCTGCCGGGCAGCCCGGCTGCGGCCCTGGCCGACTTGCCGGTGCTCGTCGTCACCGACCGGGGGCGCGTGCTGCGCCTGCCCCTGCCCGAGGTGCTCTACCTCAAGGCCGAACAGAAGTACGTGACCGTGCGCACGGCCGCCCTCAGCCTGCTGCTGGACGAGCCGCTGGCCGAACTGGAAGCCCGGCTGGCCCTGCTGGGCGGCCCGCCCTTCATCCGCGTGCACCGCAATGCGCTGGTGGCGCGCCACGCCGTGCGCGCACTGGAACTGCGTGAAGGCCTGGGCAGCGCGGAGGCCGGCGACACAGGCGGCGAAGGCTGGGCCGTGCGCGTGGCACCGGTCGACGAGTGGCTGGCGGTGTCGCGCCGCCAGCTCGCCGCCGTACGGGCGGCGCTGGCAGGCTGAGCGCCCGCGGGCGCCGCCCTCTGCCTTCCGCCCTCAGCCCTCAGCCATCCATCCGCAGCGCTCAGCCCTTGCGGCGGCGCGCCATCAGGGCCACCACAGCCAGGCCGGCGCCCAGCAGGCCGTAGGTGCCGGGCTCGGGCACGGCGCTGACCGTCAGACCCGACAGCGTGCCGTTGAAGCTGCCCACCAGCGTGGCCGCGCCGTTGGCCAGGTTGATGGTGTACAGGCCCGTTGCCAGCGACGCGCTGTTGGCCAGGTTGAAGGCTGCCACTGCGGTGCCGTTGGCCAGCAGCTCGAAGCCGTTGGCGCCCAGCACGTCCACGCCCAGGCTGCCCACGGTGGTGATGGTTGGGGAGTTGAAGCCCGTGGGCGCGAAGCTCAGCGTGTCGGTGGTGGCGTTGATGTAGTACAGCGCCGTGCTGGCGGGCGCACCGGCCGGTGACGAGTTGGTGTAGCCCACGCCCGAAAAGCCGAAGCCGATGTTGCTGGCCGTGTTGGCCACCGCGCCCGTGTTCACGTTCACCGCCAGGTTGGTGCCGGCGGTGCTGACCACGCGCAGCGATGCCGCGCCGGCGAAATCAGCCACGGGGTTGAAATCAAGCCCCCAGCCCAGGTTGCCGGCGATCAGCGGCACCGACAGCGCCGCCACGAAGCTGGCCGCACCCGTGAACTCGTTGATCGTGTAGATCTGGTTCGAGGTGGTGATGCCGTAGATCGTGTTGTTGCTGGGGCGCAGGTCGATGCCGACGAAGCGGTCGCCTGCCGCCAGCCCGGTGATGGCCACTGCCGTCGCGGCGGCGGGGTTGGCCAGGTCGAAGCGCGTGATCTGGTTGCCGCTGGTCAGGCCGACCAGGGCCTGGGCGCTGGCAGTGCCGGCGGCCAGGGCCAGCAGGCTGACGGCGGCCAGGCGCAGGGGGGTGTTGCTGAGGTGGGGGGTCGAAGGCATCGCTGGGCTCCTGTGGGGTTGGAAGAGACATGGCGCAGGCACTGCGCCCCAGCGGCTGGCGCTGGTGTCCTCCTGCCTTACGCAGGGGCGGCGGCGGTGGATGTGGCCGGATGCGGGGCACAGCCCCCGCGTTTGCGGGGGGTGGCTTTGCGGCAGCGGGCGGACCCGTCAGCCGGTATTGCGCAGGCCGGCGGCGATGCCGTTGATCGACAGGTGGATGCCGCGCTGCAGCCGCCCCACGCTCGGGTCTGGCGGCTGGCTCCCCTGGGGGCGGTTGCGGTAGCGGCGCAGCAGTTCCACCTGCATGTGGTTCAGCGGGTCCAGGTAGGGGAAGCGGTGCTCGATGCTGCGCGCCAGCGCCGGGTTGCTGGCCAGGCGCACGCTCTGGCCGGTGATGAGATCCAGCGCCGCGGTGGCGCGCTCCCACTCGGCCTTGATGGCCTTGAAGATGCGCTTGCCCAGCGCCTTGTCTTCCACCAGCTCGACATAGCGCGCGGCGATACGCAGATCGCTCTTGGCCAGCACCATGTCCAGGTTCGACAGCAGCGTGCGGAAGAACGGCCACTGCTTGTGCATGCGCTGCAGCAGCGCCACGCGCTCGTCGCGCCCGGCGGCGCCGCCGGCCTTTTCACCGGCCGCCAGGAAGGCTTCGACGGCGCTGCCGAAGCCGCACCAGCCCGGCAGGGCCATCCGGCACTGGCCCCAGCTGAAGGACCAGGGGATGGCACGCAGGTCCTCGATGGCCTGCGTGGCCTTGCGGCTGGCGGGGCGGCTGCCGATGTTGAGCTCGGCGATCTCGCGGATCGGCGTGGCGGCGAAGAAGTAGTCGGTGAAGCCCGGCGTGCCGTAGACCAGATCGCGGTAGGCGGCGCAGCTGGCTTCGCTCAGCTCGGCGGCTGCCTCCAGGAAGGCCCGGGGCGCCGTTTTCGTCGGGTGCAGCAGCGTGGCTTCCAGCATCGCCGCCACCAGCGTCTCGAGATTGCGCCGGCCGATTTCGGGGTGCGCGTACTTGCTGCCGATCACCTCGCCCTGTTCCGTCAGACGGATCTGCCCGTTCACCGTGCCCGGGGGCTGCGCCAGGATGGCCTGGTAGCTGGGCCCGCCGCCGCGGCCCACGGTGCCGCCGCGGCCGTGGAACAGCCGCAGCCGGATCGCCGGCTGGCCACTGGCCGCGCGCGCCATCTCGTCGAACAGCGCCACCAGCGCGGTTTCGGCGCGGTAGAGCTCCCAGTTGCTGGTGAAGAAGCCGCCGTCCTTGTTGCTGTCGCTGTAGCCCAGCATCACGTCCTGTTCGGCGCCGCTGGCACGCACCAGTGCCGCGATGCCGGGCAGGGCATAGAACTCGCGCATGATGGCGTCGCTGCGGCGCAGGTCGCCGATGGTCTCGAACAGCGGCACGGTGATCAGCGCAGCCCGGGCCGGCTCGCCGGCAGCGTCACCCAGGGTGCCCACGAGCAGGCCGCATTCCTTCTGCA
>JAIXZR010000304.1 GCA_027489455.1 Rubrivivax sp.
GCTTCGGCAATGTGGTCGCGCATCACCCAGTCGGGCTTCGCGCCGGCGATGCCCAGTACGAAGCGTTCCAGCAGCGCGCGGCCCTGCAGGGTGTGCGTCACCTCGGGGTGGAACTGCAGGCCGTAGTAGCCGCGCTCGACATCGGCCATGCCGGCGATCGGGCAGCTGGGCGTGCTGGCCATCAGCTTGAAGCCCGGCGGCAGTGCGGTGACCTTGTCGCCGTGGCTCATCCACACCTTCAGCATGCCGTGGCCCTGCGCGGTACGGAAGTCTTCGATGCCGTCCAGCAGCGGCGTGTGGCCATGGGCGCGCACTTCGGCGTAGCCGAACTCGCGCTGGTCGCTGTAGTGCACCTGGCCTCCCAGCTGTGCGGCCATGGTCTGCATGCCGTAGCAGATGCCCAGCACCGGCACGCCCAGGTCCCAGACGGCCTGCGGCGCACGCAGGTCTTCGGCCTCGTAGGTGCTGGCGTGGCTGCCGCTCAGGATGATGGCCTTGGGCGCGAAGGCGCGGACGAAATCGTCGCCGACGTCGTTGGGATGGATCTCGCAGTAGACATGCGCTTCGCGCACGCGGCGGGCGATGAGCTGGGTGACTTGCGAGCCGAAGTCCAGAATCAGGATCTTGTCGTGCATGGCGTGCTGCCTCAGGTCAATGCAGGGCGGCCGTGGCGCAGCCGGCGGAAGTGGGACCAGGCCAGCATCAGCGCCACGCCCTGCAGCAGCGCACAGGCGAAGAACGGCATGCCGATGCGCCAGTCACCGGCCGGGTAGTGCGAGACCAGACCCAGCAGCGGCGCGCCGATGGCCGGGGCGATCACCGCCATCAGGCTGTTCAGCGCGCTGATCGAGCCCATCGTCTGGCCTTGCGACTTGGCGTCGGCGGCGTTCGATATCAGGCTGTTCAGGCTGGCCGCCACGGTGTTGCCCAGCAGGTTGGCAAAGATCACCGCGTACATCATCCAGCCGTGGCTGGCCAGGCCCCACAGCGCATAGGCCAGCGTGGACGAGACCAGCCCCAGCACGGCCAGGCGCTGTGCCGTGAAGCGCTTGAGCAGCTTGCCCAGCAGCCAGCCCTGCACCAGCGCCGAAACGACACCCACCGCAAACAGCGACCAGCCGTTCTCCGTCGGCCCCCAGTTGAACTTGAAGGTGGTGTACAGCACCCAGGTGGTGTAGAGCGTGAACTGCGCCAGCCCCACGCAGGCCAGCACCACCACCAGCGGCGCCGTGTCCTTCAGGCTGGCCAACTGCTTGAGCGACGCCACGGGGTTGGCGCGGGCCCAGGCAAAGCCGCGGCGTTTGTCCACGGGCAAGGATTCGGGCAGCACGAAGTAGCCATAGACCAGGTTCAGCAGCGCCAGCACGCCCGCGGCGATGAACGGGTAGTGCAGGTCGATGCCGCCCAGGAGACCGCCGATCACCGGCCCCAGGATGAAGCCGATGCCGAACATCGCCCCCAGCATGCCGAAGCGCTTGGCGCGTTCCTCCGGCGGTGTGATGTCGGCCACATAGGCGTTGGCGACTGCCGCGTTGGCCTGCATGCCGCCGCCGACGATGCGCGAGGCGATCAGCATCCACAGCGACGTGGCCAGGGCCGTGGCGAAGAAGTTCAGCGCCAGGCCGCAGAAGCCCAGCAGCAGGATGGGCCGGCGGCCGAAGCGGTCCGACAGTGCGCCCAGCACCGGCGCGCCGAAGAAGCTGGCCAGCGCGAACGAGAACGTGACGACGCCGTACCAGTAGGTCTGCTCGGAAGGATCGGTCGTGAACTTGCCCACCAGGGCCGGCAGCACCGGCACGATGATGCCGATGGCCAGCATGTCGATCAGCACCACCAGCATGATGAAGCGCATGGCGGCCGGGCGCGCAGCGGCGGCCGCCACGGCGGCGGGCTTATTCGAGGCGGTAATTCGGTGCTTCCTTGGTGATCTGCACGTCGTGCACGTGGCTTTCGCGCATGCCGGCGGTGGTGATCTCGACGAACTCGGCCTTGGCCTGCATCTCTTCGATCGTGGCGCAGCCGCAGTAGCCCATCGATGCCCGCAGCCCACCGGCCATCTGGTGCACGATGGCCACCATGCTGCCCTTGTAGGGCACGCGGCCTTCGATGCCTTCGGGCACCAGCTTGTCGGCGTTGGGGTTGCTGGTCTCGTCGGCTTCCTGGAAGTAGCGATCGGCGCTGCCGGCCTTCATGGCGCCGATGCTGCCCATGCCGCGGTAGCTCTTGTAGCTGCGGCCCTGGTACAGGATCACTTCGCCCGGCGCTTCTTCGGTGCCGGCGAACATGCCGCCCATCATCACCGTGCTGGCGCCGGCGGCAATCGCCTTGGCGATGTCGCCGCTGTAGCGGATGCCGCCGTCGGCGATCAGCGGCACGCCGCTGCCCTGCAGTGCCGTGGCCACGCTGTCGATGGCCATGATCTGCGGCACGCCCACGCCGGCCACGATGCGCGTGGTGCAGATGCTGCCCGGGCCGATGCCCACCTTCACCGCGTCGGCACCGGCTTCCACCAGGGCCAGTGCGGCGGCACCGGTGGCGATGTTGCCGCCGATCACCTGCACGTCGGCGTAGTGGCGCTTGATCCAGCGCACGCGCTCGATCACGCCGGCGCTGTGGCCGTGCGCGGTGTCCACCACCAGCGCGTCGACGCCGGCCTTCACCAGCAGGTCTACGCGCTCTTCGGTGCCATCGCCCACGCCCACGGCGGCGCCCACGCGCAGCTTGCCCTGGCTGTCGCGCGCGGCGTTGGGGAAGTTGGTCTGCTTGGTGATGTCCTTCACCGTCATCAGGCCGCGCAGCTCGAAGGCGTCGTTGACGACCAGCACGCGCTCCAGCTTGTGGCGGTGCATCAGCGCCTTGCCTTCTTCCAGCGACGTGCCTTCGCGCACCCAGACCAGGCGTTCACGCGGGGTCATGATGTCGCGCACGGGCGCGTCCAGCCGGGTTTCGAAGCGCAAGTCACGGTTGGTGACGATGCCCACCACGGTGCGGCCGTCCACCACCGGAAACCCCGACACGCCATGCTGGCGCGACAGCGCCATGACGTCCCGCACCGCCGTTTCTGGCGCCACCGTGATGGGGTCGCGCAGCAAGCCCGATTCGTAGCGCTTCACGCGTGCCACCTCGGCCGCCTGCTGCCGCGGCGTGAGGTTCTTGTGCACGATGCCGATGCCGCCTTCCTGCGCGATCGTGATCGCCAGGCGGGCCTCGGTGACGGTGTCCATCGCCGCGGACACCAGCGGCAGGTTCAGGCGGATGCCGCGGGTGAACGGCGTGGAGAGCTGGGTGTCGCGCGGCAACACCTGCGAATAGGCCGGCACCAACAACACGTCGTCGAAGGTGAGCGCTTTGCCAAGTAGGCGCATGAAAAAGCTCCAGACGCAAAAACCGATTATAGGTAGCGGCTGCCTGCATCAGCCCCGGCGTGACCGAGTGCACAGCCGCGCAACCCAGGTCGGGCACTACACTGCCGGCATGCTGCGTCGATGCTCGTTGATCCGCTCCTGGGCCCTCAGGGTGGCCGCCGCCTGTGCCCTGCTGTTGCTGCTGGGCCCAGCCCATGCGCAGTGGACCTGGAAGGACAAGGACGGCCGCGTCACGGCCAGCGATCTGCCCCCGCCGCGTGACGTGCCCGAGAAGGACATCCTCACCCGCCCTGCCCCACGCGCAATGCCGCGCACGCCACCGGCAGCCAGCCCAGCCAGCGCGACTGCGCCCGCCGCGCAGGCCACCGGCGCTGCCACGCCAGCCGACCGGGAACTCGAGGCCCGCAAGAAGGCCGCTGAAGCCGACAAGAGCGCCAAGCAGAAGGCCGAGGAAGCCAAGCTGGCCCAGCAGCGTGCCGACAACTGCCGCCGCGCGCGGGCACAGCTGACGGCGCTGGAAAGTGGTCAACGCATGGCCCGCGTGAACGACAAAGGCGAACGCGAAGTGCTGGACGACAAGGGCCGCGCCGAGGAATCGCGCCGCGCTCGCGAAGTCGTCGCGGCAGACTGCAAGTAAGGCGCTGGGGCCGCTGGCCCGCCCTCAAGGGCCGGACTGGGGCCCTGCCTTCTGCGCGCCCGCACTGCGCTGGCGCTTGTAGCGCAGGCGCCGGGCTTCCTTGGGGTCCACCTGCAGCGGGCGGTAGATCTCCACCCTGTCGCCCGTTCGCAAGGGCCCGTCCAGCGGCTTCACGCGCGACCAGACCCCCGCCTGCACACGGCCCGCATCCAGGCCGTGGCGCTGCATCAGGCCGCTGGCCTGCAGCGCATCGGCCACGCAGGCACCCGGTGCCAGCAGCAGGCTGACGCTGTCCACCTGGCCCGGTGCCGGGCAGTAGATGACCTCGATCGCGAGCATCAGCGCGCGCCGTAGACTGATTCGGCGCGGCGCACGAAGCAATCGACGAAGGTCGCCGCGATCTTGTCGAACACCGGGCTGACCACCACTTCCAACGCCTTGCTGGCAAAGGCATACCGCAGGTCGAACTCGACCCGGCAGGCCTGCTGGGGCGCGTCCTGGCGGCCGATGGCCTTGAACAGCCAGGTGCCGTCGAGCAGCGAGAACGGGCCGTCGACCAGCTTGACCGTCACCGATTCGCCCGGCACGTGCAGGTTGCGGGTGGTGAACGCGTGCTTCACCCCCATGTACGACAGACCCAGGCGTGCCGTGACGCCGTCGGCATGCTGCTCCAGCAATTCGGCCCGGTCGCACCAGGGCAGGAAGCGCGGATACTGCTCGACGCTGGTGACCAGCTCGTACATCTCGGACGCCGAGTACCACAGCAGGACCGACTTCTTCACGTGCTTCATACAATCGTCTTATTGTAGAAGCGCCCCTACTGGCGCCTCATGGCCCTTCATGGCACATATCGCAGAAAACCGCCGCGCCCGTTTCGAATACAGCATCGAAGAGCAATTCGAGGCCGGCATGGTGCTGGAAGGCTGGGAAGTGAAGGCCATCCGCGCCGGGCAGGTGCAGCTGACCGACGGCTACGTGCACATCCGCGACGGCGAGCTGTTCCTGATCGGCTGCCGCATCAATGCGCTGCGCACCGCGTCCACGCACATCAGCCCGCAGGCCGACCGCACGAAGAAGCTGCTGATGAAGAAGGACCAGATCCGCCGCCTGGTGGGCAAGGTCGAGCAGAAGGGCTTCACCCTGGTGCCGCTCAACCTGCACTACAAGGGCGGCCTGGTGAAGGCCGAGATCGCGCTGGCCAAAGGCAAGGCCGAGCACGACAAGCGCAACACCGAAAAGGAACGCGACTGGGACCGGGAAAAGGGCCGCCTGATGCGGCACAAGGTCTCGTCCAAGAGCTGAGCGCTCAGCCCACGAACGCGCGCGCCATGGCCTGTGCCAGGTCGGCCTGGAGATCGGCCACGGCTTCGAAGCCCACCGAGAACCGCACCAGATGACCCTGCCAGGCCTGGCCTGGACGCAACTGCGCGATGTCGTAAGGCACCACCAGGCTGACCGGGCCGGCCCAGGAAAAGCCGATCCTGAACAGCTTCAGTCCGTCGACGAAGGCATCCACCTGCGCCACGCTGAAGCGCGCGTCGAACAACACCGAAAACAAACCCGCCGCCTGGCTGCAGTGCGCGCGCCAGTGCGCATGGCCGGGTGATGCTTCCAGCGCCGGGTGCAGCACGCGCGCCACCTCGGGCCGGGCCTGAAGCCACAGCGCCAGTGCACGCGCCGAAGCGTCCTGTGCCGCATAGCGCAGGCCGATGGTGGCCAGTGAACGCAGCAGCAGCTCGGCATCGTTGGCGGCCACGCCCAGGCCCAGACGCATGTGCGTGAGGTGGATGCGCTCGTGCAGCGCCGCGTCGCGCGTGCAGACCGATCCCATCAGCACGTCGCCACCGCCGCTGGGGAACTTCGTCAGCGCCTGCATCACGACGTCGGCACCCAGATCGAAGCCGTTGAAGGCCAGGCCCGCGCCCCAGGTGTTGTCCAGCGCCGTCGTCACGCCCTGGGCATGCGCGATGCGCGCAAGTTCCGGTAGATCGGGGAACTCCATCGTCACCGAGCCCGGCGCTTCCAGCCAGATGAGCCGGGTCTTCGGTCCGATCAGCCCCGGCAGCGCGCCTGGGTCCATCGGGTCATACAGGCGGTGCGTGATGCCCCAGCGCGCCAGTTCATGGCGCGCCAGTTCGCCGCTGGGGCCGTAGACGTTGGCTGGCAGCAGTAGTTCGTCGCCCTGGCTCAGCAGCGCCTGGTTCACCAGGCCGATGGCTGCCAGCCCGCTGGGCACCAGGGCGCAGTGCGCAGCCCCTTCCAGCGCGGCAATGCGCGCTTCCAGCGTGAAGGTGGTGGGCGTGCCGTGCAGGCCGTAGGTGTAGCCGGTCTTGTGGCGCCAGTCGCGCGCGCGCATCGCGGCCACATCGCTGAAGTACACCGTGCTGGCCTTGTGCACGGCCACCTGCGGGGCCCCAAAGCCAGCGGGCGGCTGGTAGGGGTGGTGGATGAGCTCGGTGCTCGGGTCGCGGGCCATGGGCGTTTGGGCAGGCGCGGGCGTCAGACCGGCAGGGCCACCAGATCATGGCCTTCGGTGGCGACGATGCGGGCGCGCGTGAACTCGCCCACCTTCAGCGTCTTGCTGGCCTTCTCGGGCGGCAGCAGGCGCACGGTGCCGTCGATCTCGGGCGCGTCGGCATAGCTGCGGCCGGTCCCGCCGCGGCGGCCGAGCGCGGGCGCATGGTCCACCAGCACCTGCATGGTGGCGCCCACGCGGCGCTTCAGCTTGCGCGTGGACACCTCTTCGGCCACGGCCATGAAGCGCGCGCGGCGCTCTTCGCGCACTTCGGTGGGCAGCATGCCGGGCAGATCGTTCGCCACGGCACCCTGCACCGGCGAATAGGCGAAGCAGCCAGCCCGGTCGATCTCGGCTTCGCGCAGGAAGTCCAGCAGGGTCTCGAACTCGGATTCGGTCTCGCCCGGGAAGCCGGCGATGAAGGTGCTGCGCACCACGATTTCCGGGCACACCGCGCGCCAGGCGGCCAGGCGTTCGAGGTTGCGCTCACCGCTGGCCGGGCGCTTCATGCGCTTGAGCACATCCGGGTGCGCGTGCTGGAAGGGCACGTCCAGGTAGGGCAGCACCTTGCCCTCGGCCATCAAGGGCAGCAGCTCGTCCACATGCGGGTACGGGTAGACGTAGTGCAGCCGCACCCAGGCGCCAAACGGCGCGGCCAGTTCGCCCAGCCGGGCGCACAGGTCCAGCATGCGCGTCTTCACGGGCTGGCCGTCGAAGAAGCCGGTGCGGTACTTCACGTCCACGCCGTAGGCACTGGTGTCCTGGCTGATCACCAGCAGTTCCTTCA
>JAIXZR010000276.1 GCA_027489455.1 Rubrivivax sp.
CTGGAACACCGCCGCCAGCGTCTCGCTGCGCAGCAGCCACTGCGCGGGCAGGAAGCTCATGCAGGCCAGCACGGCGATCAGCATGCCCACGCTGGCCACCGCGCCCCACTTGCCCAGCACCAGGCCCCAGCGCGGCACGGGGTTCATCAAGAGCGGCTCCAGGCTGCCGCGTTCGCGCTCTCCGGCCGTGGTGTCGAGCGCGGCGTTGAGCGCGCCGTAGAGCACGGCCATGAGCACGAAGTAAGGCACCATGACGGCGAACTGCGCCGCCCGCGCGCTCGGGTCGGCCAGGTCGCGGTCTTCCACCTGCACGGCTTCCAGCACCCCGGGCGGCACCCCGCGCACGGCCAGGCGCAGCGTCGCTTGTTCCTGGTTGTAGGCCTGCAGCAGCCGCTTGATGCGGCCACTGCCGCTTTGCGCACGCTGGTTGCCGCTGCTGGTGAGCAGCTCCACCACCGGGGTCTCGCCGCGTGCGACATCGGCGGCAAAGCTGGCGGGGATCACGAGCACCGGGTCGCCCAGCTTGCTGTCCCGCAGCTTCTGCTCGTAGTCGGCTGGCGCAGCCTGCACGGTGTAGGTCTGGCGTTCGAGGAAGTTGCGCAGCGCCGGGGCATGTTCGATGCCCTGCACGACGATGATGCGTTCCTCGGCCCGCTTTTCCATCTTGCCCACCAGCGAGCTGAAGAGCACCAGCACCAGCGGCCCCAGGGCCACCGAGCTGGCCAGCACCACCATCAGCGTGCGGCGGTCGCGCAGCGCGTCCAGCAGTTCCTTCAGGTACACGCGCCAGGCGCTGTGCATCAGGCTGGCGATCATGGCCGGCTCTCCTGGGGTGTGGCGGTGGATCCGCCCGGGCCGAAGGCCAGCTGCACGAAGCTCTCCTCGAAATCCTGCTGCCCCGTGCGCGCCAGCAGCTCCGGCACGCTGCCGTGCGCCACCGTGCGGCCCTGGGCCACCACCACCACCTCGTCGCACAGGCGTTCGACCTCCTGCATGATGTGGCTGGAAAAGACGATGCACTTGCCCTGCTCGTCGCGCAGCCGGCGCAGCGCTTCGCGCAGCGCGCGCGTGGCCAGCACGTCCAGGCCGTTGGTGGGCTCGTCCAGGATGATGTTCGGCGGGTCGTGGATCAGCGCGCGGGCCAGCGCGGTCTTCATCCGTTCGCCCTGGCTGAAGCCTTCGGTGCGGCGGTCCAGCAGCGGGGCCATGTCCAGCATCTGCGCCAGCACCCCCACGCGCGCCTGCGCGGCGTCCACGGTCATGCCGTGTAGGCGGCCGTAGTAGACGATGTTCTCGCGCGCCGTCAGCCGCGGGTACAGGCCGCGGGCGTCGCTCAGCACGCCCATGCGCGCCAGGGCCTGCTGCGGCTGCGCCACCACGTCCAGCCCGTCGACGCGGATGCGCCCGGCGTCCGGCGGCAGCAGGGCGGCCACCATGCGCAGCGTGGTCGTCTTGCCGGCGCCGTTGGGGCCCAGCAGGCCGGTGATGCGGGCGTCGGGCGCGGTGAAGCTCACGCCCTGCACGGCGGGCACCACGCGCGCCTTGCGCCCGCTGCCCTGCTGGAACTGCTTGGCCAGGTCCTGCACCTCGATCATGGCTGGCCTCCGGCGGCGGCGATGGGCAGGAAGGCGCCCGGCCGCGGGATGCTGCTGGCGCAGCCGGCGTCCAGCTTCAGCGCGTCGGCGTCGGTGGGCGCGTCGATGAAGCGGAAGATCACGTCGCGCATGCAGCCGATGCCCATCACCCCGTGCCCGGCCTGCGGCACCACCACGTGCCGGGCCTGGGGGCCCAGGGCCTGGGCGACGCGTTCACCATGGCGCGGCGGGGTGGCCGGATCGGCCCCGCCGGACAGCAGCAGCGTGGGCGCCTTCGCCGGCGGCAGGGTGTAGAAGGCCGCGGGCACGCTGCCGCGCGGCCAGTCCGCGCACAGGCGGCTGTAGACGTCGCCGAAGGTGCTGCCGAAGTCGCGCGCGGGCGCGTCGCCCTGGGCCAGGCGCGGGTAGTCTTCGGCGCAGACCACCGACAGGTGCATGCCCATGGCCAGCGCCGTCTGGCGCGAGCCGCCCAGCGCCATGCCCAGGCCGAACAGTGGCTGGAAGCGGCCGGCCGCGGCTTCGGTCAGCGCCAGCGGCAGCGCGGAGGCCAGCGCCGGGTTGTACATCGGGGTGCGGACCAGGCTCAGCAGGGTCTCGCGCGTCAGGGTCAGGGTCTCGGGCCGTGCTGTCAGCGGGTGCTGCACGGTCACTTCGCGCGGCAGGCTGGCCAGCAGGGCCTGCCAGTCGGCGCGCAGGCGCGGGAAGCGCGCGGCGCAGGCGGCCTCGGCTTCGCAGGCGGCGATGCTGGCGTCCAGCGCGGCCTGCGAATCGGCCGAGAAGCTGGCCGGCAGCACCATGTCCGGCGGGGCCAGGCCGTCCAGCACCGCGCGGCGCACGGCCTGCGGGAACTGGCGCATGTACTCCAGCCCGGCGCGCGTGCCGTAGGAGCCGCCGACCACGTTCACCTGGCGCACCCCCAGCGCCTGGCGCACGGCGTCGGCGTCCTGCATGGCGATCGTCGTGGTGTAGAAGCGCAGGTCGCCGTGCGGCAGCTTTTCCAGGTTCTCGCGGCAGCTGCGCAGCAGCGCCTGCTGGCGGGCTGGCTCGATGTCCGCCAGTGGCCGGGTGGGGTCGTCGTCCTCGCACTTCAGCGGTGCGCTGCGGCCGGTGCCGCGCTGGTCGATCAGGATGATGTCGCGCCGGTTGGTGACGCGCGCCATCAGGCGGCTGACGCTGCCGGCCAGCCCGATCGCGCTCTGCCCGGGCCCACCGGCGAAGAACAGCACCGGGTCGGGCTTCTTGTTGCGTGCCAGCGCCGGCAGCAGGGCGTAGTGCACGTCGATCTGGCGGCCTTGCGGCTGCGACGGGTCCAGCGGGCGCTGCAACACGCCGCAGATCGCGGCGGTCTCGACGCCAGCCAGCCGGCAGGGCTTGATCACGGGCGGCACGTCGGCCGCCTGCACATCGCCGGCAGCCAGCCAGACGGCGGCCAGGGCAGGGAGGAGGATGAAAGCTCGCATGCCGCCATTGTGGAAGGCGGCTCGCCGTGCGCGCACCCGCCGGCGGGCGATTGGCGATCTGGCGCGACGAATGGCGCGGATGGGCGCTTGTGCTGCGCCAGCCGCGGCCGCCGGGGCCGCCGCCCGCGCGGCCCTTCAGGCCGCCGGGGCCTCGCTGGCCAGCAGGCGCTTGAGTTCGCCGCTGGCCTGCAGCCGGGCCAGGTCGTCGGCGCCGCCCACCAGCACGCCGCGCACGAAAACCATCGGGAAGGTGGGCCAGCCCGACCACATCTTCAGCGCATTGCGCCGCCGCCACTGGCTGAGGTAGTTGCCGTGGTCGATGTCGTGATGGGCGATGCCGGCGGCGTCCAGCAGCCGGCGCGCCTTTTTGACGAACGGGTTGCCGGCCATGCCGAACACCACCACCGGGTGGCGGGCGATGGCCTCCTGCGCGGCGGCCAGCACGTCGGCATGTTGGCCGGCCACCGCGGCGCGGATGGCCGGGTGCAGCTGGCTTTCAGCAAGCAGCGGGCGCGGCATCAGGCGGCCTTCTTCGGTTCGGCCTTGGCAGCAGGCTTCAGCACGGCCTGGCAAGCGGCGCGCTGGCCGTCCTGCGTGCCGAGCTTGCTGCACACGCCGTCCAGCTGCGCCTGCAGCTTGCGCATCACCGGGGCCTGCTTGCCGTCGCCGTTCCAGGCCACCAGCTTGGCGCCGGCGCGCTGCAGCGATCGCGCGCTGCGGCCTTCGAACGCGGCGCGGTCCTTGGCGGCCTCGGCCAGCAGGGTGCTGGCCAGCTTCTCGATGCGGGCCGCTTGCGTGGGCGCCAGGTCCACCAGCGCGTTCAGATAGCCCGCGCCCCACTGCAGCCGCGTGGCCGGGCCCTCGGCCTTCTCAAACGACTGCTGGTACCACCGCAGCGCTTCTTCGTTGCGGCCCTGCTTGCGCAGGTTGCTGCCGAGCTGGCTCATCAGGTAGTACGGCGAATGGCTCTTGGCGAGGTTGGCCTGCAGCAGGGCGTCGCTGTCGGCCCACAGGCCGGCGCGGCCCAGGGCGTAGGCGCCGGCGGTGATCACGGCCTGGCGTTCGTAGCCGTCGGTGATCTCGCGGTCGTCGCGCTGCACGTGAGCGCGCACTTCGGCCACCAGCGCCGCGGGCAGGGTCACCTGCACCTGGTCTTTGGGGATGCCCAGGCGCGCCAGGTCGATGCGCGCGATGACCGCGCCCAGGCGGTCGCCGCGCGACAGCGTCGCGTCCTGCTCGAAGCGCTTGAGCGCCGTTTCGAAGGCCGCCACCAGCCCTGCGCGGCGCGGCGAATCGTCGGCTTCCAGCGTGCGCACGATGTCGGCGGCGCCGTTCGTCAGCACGTCCATCTGCAGCCGCGCCTGGGCCGGGTCGGCCAGCACGCGCAGCACGCGCTCGCGCAGCGCGGCATCGGGCTTCAGGCCCTGGCCGTCGTCGCTGGCGGCCAGCGCCTTCAGCCACAGGCGGTGGCCGGTCTCGCTGTCGCCGGGGTTGGCGGCGTTCTGCGCCGCCGCCAGCGTGGCCAGCAGGCCGGGCAGCTCCGCCTTGGGCACGACCTGTTGTTCGTCGATTTCCCAGCCGTAGAAGGCCAAGAGCCGCCAGTCGCCGGCCGACAGCGGCTTGCCGGCCACCGCATCGGCCAGCACGGCCTTCACCGCGCGGCCGCCGTTCAGGCCCTGCTGCAGCACTGCCAGGGCCTGCGGCGCGTCGACTTCGCCTGGCAGCCGCGTGATTTCCTGGCCTTCGGGTGTGAACAGCACCGTGGTGGGGTAGCCGCTGACCTTGAAGCGCGCGCCCAGCTTCTGCGCGCCGGGGCGGTCGCCGTCCACATGCACGGCAATGAAGTTCTTGGAGAGCGCCGCGAAATCCTGCCGGTTGAACAGCGTGGCCTTGAGCTGGTTGCACGGCGGGCACCAGGTGGCGCCCCAGTACAGCAGCACGGGCTTCTTCTCGGCGCGGGCGCGCTGGAAGGCGCGGTCGATGTCGGCGTCCACGGCCGCGGCCTGCCAGGCCACGTTGGTGGACGGCAGCTTGACGGCAGCGGCCTGCGTGGGCTGCCCGGCCAGCAGGGCCAGGCTGATGGCCAGCGCCAGGGCGGGGGCGACGGTGCGCGGTGTCATGGGCGTTCTCCGGGTGGGCATGGGGGGGCCAAGGGCCGAGGGCCGGATTGTGCGGCGGCCGGCGTCGGCGCAGCGAGCGCAGCCTGCGAAGGTGCGCCTGGCCGGCGCGGCAACTTCTGCACGGACCTTATGCACGGACGCAGCGTCTGGCCTTCTGCGCCAGGTCCACGAAAGCCGGCTCGCGGCCTAGCATTCGCGCGTGAAGACACCTGCCCACCCCGCCCGTCCGAGCGCGCTGCGCGCGTTTGTCCCCTCCGCGCTGCGCGCGCCCCTGCTCACCTTGGCCCTGGCCCTGGCGCTGCCGGCCTTCGCCGCCGGGGACCCGAAGGCCGCGCGCCTGTATGAAGACGCGCTGCAGCGCTACGACAAGCGCGACATCGGCGGCGCCATCGTGCAGCTGAAGAACGCGCTGCAGATCGACAAGACCCTGCTGCCCGTGCACGTGCTGCTGGGCCGCGCGCTGCTGGCCAACAGCGACGTCATCGGCGCCGAGGTGGCCCTCAATGAAGCCCTGCGACTGGGCGTGAACCGGGCCGAAGTCGTGGTGCCGTTGGCGCGCGCGCTGGTGGCCCAGGGCAAGCGCCAGCAGCTGTTCGACGACCCGCGCTTCGCCCCCGCCGGCCTGCAGCCCGGCGTGCGCGCGCCACTGCTGCTGATCCTGGCTGGCGCGCACGCCGACCTGGGCCGTTCGCGCGAGGCGCTGGCGGCCATCGAGGAAGCGCGCGCAATCGACCCCACCAGCGCCGACCCCTTCCTGGCCGAAGTGCCGATCCGGGTGCGTGCGCGCCAGTTCGAAGAAGCCGCCGCCGCCGCCGACCGCGCCATCGCCCTGGCGCCGGGCCTGGCCGAGGCGATCTACCTGCGGGCTTCGGTGGCGCACGCCCAGTCCAACCTGACCGAAGCCCTGGCCGGCTATTCGCGAGCCCTGCGCAGCCAGCCCGACCACTACGAATCGCTGCTGGCGCGCGCCGGCATCGCGCTGGACCAGAACCGCATGGCCGAGGCCAAGCTCGACGCCAGCGCAGCGCGCCGCAGCCAGCCCAAGGACCCGCGCGCCGTCTACCTGAGTGCCGTGATCGCCGAGCGCGAGGGCGACCCCAAGGCCGCACGCGCGGCGCTGGCCGAGATCACCGCCCTCATCGACCCGCTGCCGCCGGCCTTCATGCGCTATCGGCCGCAGCTGCTGATCCTGGGCGGGCTGGCGCACCACGGCCTGGGCCAGTTCGAGAAAGCGCGCCCTTACTTCGAGTTCATCCAGCGCGACCAGCCCGGCAACCCGGTGGCCAAGCTGCTGGCGCAGATCCACCTGAGCGAAAAGAACGGCGATCGCGCCATCGAGGTGCTGGACCTGTACCTGCGCAGCCACCCGCGCGACGCCCAGGCGCTGAATCTGCTGGCTTCGGCGCACATGGCCCAGGGCCGCCACGCCCGCGCGGCGCAGATCCTGCAGGATGCGCTGAGCACGCGCGACGACCCGCAGCTGCGCACCCTGCTGGGCCTGAGCCTGGCATCGGCTGGCCGCACCGCCGATGCCCTGGCCCCGCTGGAGACCGCCTACGCCCGCGACCCGGGCCAGGTGCAGGCCGGCGTGGCCCTGGTGGGCCTGTACCTGCGCGACAAGACGCCGCGCGGCAACCGCCGCGCCACCGACCTGGCCGAAGCCCTGGTCAAGCGCCAGCCCAACCAGCCTGGCCTGCACAACCTGCTGGGCCAGGCCCGCTTCGAGACTGGCGACCTGACGCGCGCCCGCGCCGCTTTCGACGAGGCTGCGCGGCTGGATCCGGCCTTCCTGGCCCCGCGCCTGAACCTGGCGCGGCTGGACATGCGCAAAGGCGATCTCGACAGCGCGGGCGAGCGGCTGGCCGCGCTGCTGAAGGCCGACGACAAGAGCGTCGAGGTGCTGACCGAGCTCGGCCGCCTGGCCGAGCGCCGCGGCCAGACCGACGAAGCCACCCGCTCCTACAGCAAGGCCGCCGACCACAGCGGCCCGGCCGACCTGCAGCCCAGCCTGACGCTGCTGGATTACCACCTGCGCGGCAACCGCGTCGAAGGCGCGCAGGAAGCGCTGCGGCGCCTCAACGCCAAGGCCCCTGACGACGTGCAGACCCTGGTGGCCGGCGCGCGCGTGGCGCTGGCCGCGAAGACGCCCGAGCAGGCGCGCGGCGTGCTGGTGCGCGCCTCGCGCCAGGCCAACTTCGACGCCCCGGCGCAGACCAGCATCGCGCTGCTGCAGCTGGCCGCCGGTGACCCGCGCAACGCGGCCTACAGCATCGAGAAGGCCCTGCAGGCCGATCCCGCGCACCTGCCCGCGCAGGCGCTGCAGGTCGACGCGCTGGTGCAACTGGGCGACCTGGCCGCCGCCGAGACGCAGGCGCGCGCGGTGCTGGCCGCCCGGCCGCAGCTGGCCCTGGGGCACGCGCTGCTGGGCGACGTGGCCACCGCGCGCGGCGACGCCAACGCCGCGCTCGAGTCCTACCGCCGCGCCCACCAGGCCGAGCCCAGCACCCAGAGCCTGCTGCGCCTGGTGGGCGCGCAGGCCTCGCGCGACCCGCAGGCCGCCATCGGGCTGGCCGAGCAGTGGCTGCGCAGCCGCCCGCAGGACCTGGCCGTGCGCCGCGCCCTGGCCGACGCCCACGCCAGCCGAGGCAACATGCCCGCGGCGCGCGTCGCCTACGAGCAGCTGCTCAAGCAGGCGCCCAACAACGCCGAGGCCCTGAACAACTACGCCCACGTGCTGCTGCGCCTGAAGGACGTGCCGGGCGCGCAGCGTGCCGCCTCCCAGGCCCTGGCTGCGCGGCCGGACGCGCCGCACATCATCGGCACCAGCGGCTGGGTTGCGCACCAGGCCGGGCAGCGCGATCGCGCGCTGCAGCTGCTGCGCGACGCGCGGCTGCGCGATCCGGCCAACCCCGAGACGCGCTTCTACCTGGCCACCGTGCTGGCCAGCGCCGGCCGCAACGGCGAAGCGCGCGAAGAACTGCAGGCCGCGCTGCGCAGCGGCAACCGATTCGCCAGCGCGCGCGAGGCGCAGGCCCTGCTGGACACCCTGCGTTGAGGGGGTTGGGGGCTGTCGCGCTTCCTTACACCCGCCCCGCCGCGGGTTGGGGCCGAAGTGCTAGACGCTTGTTTTCATTGGCTTTTTGGCCCCTGGCCTGGTGATTGCAAAAAGTAGCTCATCGCATCGGTGTCGGTTTGGCGCCAACGTTCGAAAAGGCATGTCATGAAGAAGCTCGCTTCAGTTTTCACCGGTCTGTCCCTGCTGGCTGCGTTTGCTGCCACCCCGGCCTTCGCCCAGACCACCTGGAATTTCGGCAACGGTGGCAACTGCGACATCACGTCGTCGCGCGCCACGCTGAACTGCACCGTCGGCACCAACAACACGCTGCGCGCCGAAGGCTACGCAGCCGCAGCCGGCAGCGCCTACGTGCGCGGCACGCTGAGCGACCAGGGCGGCTCGGGCCTGGGCTTCACCGCCTCGGGCGAAGTCACCGCCCCGCCTCAGCACGGCTTCGACAACAACGGCGCGAACGAACTGCTGCTGCTGAACTTCGGCACCAACCGCGTGGTCGTCACGGGCGTGGCACTGGGCTGGTCGTTCAACGACAGCGACCTGAGCCTGCTGCGCTGGACGGGCAGCGCGGCCCCGACCACGCTGCTGAGCGGCGGCGTCACCACGGCCAGCCTGCTGGCATCGGGCTGGGCGCTCGTGGGCTCGGCGGACCTGGACGGCAGCAGCAGCACCGGCCAGAACTTCGGTCAGAACTCGATCGGCACCGGGCTCGCCGCGAACGCGGCCAACAGCTCGAGCTGGTGGATCATCAGCTCGTACTTCGGCCCGACCACCGGCAACCTGGACGCGCACAACGACTACTTCAAGCTGCTGGCCATCCACACCACCTGCGTCAGCAACAGCACCGGCGGCGCCTGCAACACCCCGCCGCGCAACGATGTGCCGGAACCCGGCTCGCTGGCCCTGGCGGGCCTGGCGCTGGCTGGCCTGGCCGTCAGCCGCCGCCGCAAGAAGGCGGCCTGAAGCCCCGCCCCGCCTGGGTGCCCGGCGGCGCGTCACGCGCCTGCGGGCACCAGGTACCCCGAAAGCCGGCCCCTGCGGCCGGCTTCTCTTTCGCCGGCCCTTGAGGCCGGCTTTTCTTTGGCCGGCCCCAGGGGCCGGCTTTTTCTCGGCCGGCCCGCCAAGGGCCAGCGGCATCCGGGCCCGCCGCCGTTTCAGGGCCGGCCGGGGGGGGCCGCTGGCGTAGCGCCCGCGGGGGGCACGGCCAGGGCAGCAGCCCAGGCCCAGGCTTGCTGCTGCGCTGCCATCACCGCCGGCAGCCCGCCCCAGCCTGTGGCCAGGGTCTCGGCCTGCGGGGTGTCGTCGCGTTCCAGCGCCTGCGCCAGCGCCAGGTAGGGGCCCCAGGGTCCGCTGCCCTGCAACAGTGCCGCGCGCGTGGCGTCGCTCAGGCGCAGCGGCTCCAGGGCGCGCGCCAGGGGCATTTCCAGCAGCGGCTCCAACATCGAGAACAGGCCCAGGCTGAACAGCGCCTGCGGTGCCGGCTCGCCCGCGGCCTGCGCCAGCAGTTCCAGCAGCCGGCCGCGGGCCAGTGCCTGTTCCTGCAGCGCAGCGGCGGCCTGCCGGCTGGCCGCTGCCGACAGCAGCAGCAGCGACAGCCAGCGCCCCAGCTCCTGCCGGCCCAGCAGCAGCACCGCCTGCTCGACGGTGTCCACCGTGCGCGACAGCCCCAGCGCCGGGCTGTTGGCATACAGCAGCAGCCGGTAGCTCAGCGCGACGTCGGCACGCACGGCGTCGGCCACGACAGCGGTGTCGCGGTCCAGCGCCAGGTGGTTCATCAGGCCGCAGATGCGGTGCGCGGCCGCGTTCAGCGGGCGGTCGCTGGCGGCGCGCCGGCGGTCCAGCCGCCCGCCGACGAGGTGGAAGCCCGACTGCAGCAGCCGCTCGACGTCGTCCACGGTTTCCAGCCCGGTGGCCAGCCGCGGCAGCCGCGGCCGCGCCTCAGCCCAGCGCTGGGCCGACAGCAGCAGGGTGTCGAGCTCGCCCCGTGGGCGCAGCCAGATGAAATCAGCCTCGGGGGCGCTGGCCGGCGGGCCGTCGGTCACGCCCAGCCGCACGCCCCGCTTGCGCAGCGCGCGGCGGATCTCCTCTGGCAGCGCGGCGAGGTCGGGCACGCACAGCCAGGCACCGGCCGGTACGGCATCGGCCACCATCGGCCGCGCCAGCAGTGCCGCTGCGACTTCCACCACCGCGGCCCGGCCGCCGGCCAGCACCGGCTGCAGCGCCGCCAGCAACAGCGCGTGGTGGGCCGTCAGCGCGGTCGCTTCGGCCCGGGCCGCCAGCCGCTCGGCCAGCGCCGGCGGCAGCCGGCATTCGAAGCCGGCCACCTGGCCGCGGGTGTCCACCAAGGGCAGCTGCTGCCCGTAAATCGGTGGCGCGTCTGCGGCCGGGGTCGAGCCTGCCGGGCGTCGCGGGGCTGCCCCCGGCGGCAGGCCAGCAGCCGGTTGGCCCCCCTGCGCCGTCTGCGCCGTTTTCGCGGTCTGCGCCGTCTGCGCCACCCCCCCGCGCGCGCCCGCCGGGCCCGGGCCCGGTGTGGTGCCCGTGAGCTTGTGCCACCAGTTGCGCCAGCTCATCGTGCGGGGCCCTCAGCCATGGTGGGGCCGGTCCGGGGGCGCGCTGGCGGGCGCGGACGCGGGGCCGAAGGCTGCCAGCGGCGCTTGTTCGATGTCGTCCTCGGGCACGCTGCCGTCGGGGTGGCTGCGCGCCAGCGCCATCCAGGCCGCGAAGGGCAGGCGCAGGGCGCGGCGCGGTGCCGGGCGGGCCACTTGCAGTCCGCCATCGCCGGCCAGCAGCACGCCGTAGTCGGCCGGCACCTCGTCGGCCGTGGCGATGCCTTCGCGCAGCACGTACCAGCACTGGCTGGCCAGCGCACGGTAGGCCGCGCCTTTGGCGGGTGAGCGCAGATCGGACAGCAGGTCGGCGCGGCTGACCTTGATCTCGTGCACGACGGGCTCGGTGTGGTCTTCCAGCGTGGTGTGGCGGATCGAAAACACGTCCGGCCGTGCCATCGCCCAGCGCGTGCTGCCGTCATCCTGCGCCAGCGGGGCGCGCAGCGACAGGCCGCGCCAGACGACGCGACCGGCACGGTGCATGTCGGCCGCGACGCGCGCCACCAGGGCTTCGTGCGCGCCCAGCGCGGCCTGCGCGCGCTGGCGGGCGTTGGCCAGCACCTGCAGCCCGGCGTCGCTGACGCGCAGCGTCTCGCGGCCGCTGTCGTCCCACACCCGCTGCAACAGGCCGGCGGCCAGCAGGTCCAGCTCCAGCACGTCGTGGCAGGGCCAGCCGGCCGAGCGCCAGACCTCGCGCAGCCGGCGGCGGTGGGCGGTGGCCCAGGCGGTGCGTTCCATGGCGCAGCGTGCGGCGGGCCGTCAGCCGGTGACCTTCACGCCCTTCCAGAAGGCCACGCGGCCGCGGATCTCGGCCGCGGCGTCCTTCGGGTCGGGGTAGAACCAGACGGCGTCGGGGTTGGCATCGCCGTTCACGAACAGCGTCAGGTAGCTGGCCTGGCCCTTCCACGAGCACATCGTGCGGGTGTTGCTGGGCAAGGTGTACTCGGCCTTCAGGGCCGATGCCGGGAAGTAGTGGTTGCCTTCGACGACCACGGTGTCGTCGCTTTCGGCCACCACGGTGCCGTTCCAGATCGCCTTCATCGCGGGGTCTCCGTGTGGGATGGTCAAGCGCTGATTCTGCCCCTGGCCCTGCGGCCCGGCCGCAGGCTAGAGATCACGGGCCAGGCGCAGGCCGCAGAACTGCCAGCGCATGCCGGGCGGGAAGAAGTTGCGGTAGCTGGCCCGCGCGTGCCCGGGCGGGGTAGCCAGGCTGCTGCCGCGCAGCACCACCTGGCCGACCATGAACTTGCCGTTGTATTCCCCCACCGCGCCGGGCAGCGGGCGGAAGCCGGGGTACGGGTCGTAGGACGAGCGCGTCCACTGCCAGGCCTGGCCGAAGAAGCTGCCCTCGCCTTGCGGCGCGCCGGCCGCGGCGGCTTCCCATTCGAACTCCGTCGGCAGCCGCGCCCCGGCCCATTCGGCATAGGCTGCGGCTTCGAAGAAGCTGATGTGCCGCACCGGCGCACTGCCGCGCCAGGGCTGCAGGCCGTGCAGGCCGAACTCGGCTTCGGGCGCGCCTCCCGCGCCCAGCCGCCAGTACAGCGGCGCCTGCCAGCCCTGGGCCTGCACCTGCGCCCAGCCTTCGCTCAGCCACAGGCCGGCGCGGCGGTAGCCGCCGTCCTGCATGAAGCGCCAGTAGTCGGCGTTCGTCACCAGCGCACGGTCCAGCGCATGCGGCTGCAGCAGCGCGGCGTGGCGCGGCGTCTCGTTGTCGAAGGCGAAACTGCCGCCGCCGTGGCCGATCTCGACGATGCGGCCCGGGTGCAGCCACTGGCCTTCGGCGGCCGGCGGGTCCGCGGGCGCGGCCGCCGGGGTGCCCAGCACGGCGGGCAGCAGTGGGTTGAGCGAGAAGGCGTGCAGCACGTCGGTCAGCAGCAGCTCCTGGTGCTGCTGCTCGTGGTTCCAGCCCAGTTCCAGCAGCGGGGCGGCGGCGGCCAGGGTGTCGGCGTCGGCTTCGTGGATGAAGGCGGTCAGCGCTTCGTCGACGCGGCGCCGGTAATCCAGCACCTCGACCGCCGAGGGCCGGCTGAGCAGCCCGCGCTGCGGCCGCGGGTGGCGCGGGCCCAGCGCTTCGTAGTAGGAATTGAAGAGCGGCAGCCAGCGCGCATCCACCGGCCGGTAGGCGCGGGCATGCGCGGCCAGCACCACCGTCTCGAAGAACCAGGTGGTGTGCGCCAGGTGCCACTTGGCCGGGCTGGCATCGGGCATGGACTGCAGGCCCATGTCTTCGGGCGACAGGTGCGCGGCCAGCGCCAGCGAATGCGCGCGCACCTGCGCCAGCCGCGCGGCCAGGTGGCGGCGATCGGGCACGGCGGCGGGGGTTCTGGCAGGGGTGGTGGCGGTCAAGGGCATCGGGCGCAAAGGTCGGGCCGGCGGGTTCGGCACGGGAAAGCAGTCGGCGGCGGCGGGGCCAGCTTACAGGCTCTAAGCTTCGCGGCATGACAGCACTGAAGAACCCCCGCAAGGTCGAACGCCTGGTGCAGGGCCAGGCCACCAGCGACGGCGCCGGCGTGAAGCTCACGCGCGTGCTGACGCAGGACCTGCAACGCCGGCTCGACCCCTTCCTGATGCTCGACGCCTTCGGCACCGACAACCCGGGCGACTACATCGGCGGCTTCCCGGACCACCCGCACCGTGGCTTCGAGACCGTCACCTACATGCTGCAAGGCCGCCTGCGCCACCGGGACAGCGCGGGCAACGAAGGCCTGCTGGCCCCGGGCGGCGTGCAGTGGATGACGGCCGGCCGCGGCGTCATCCACAGCGAGATGCCCGAGCAGCAGGACGGCGCGATGGAAGGCTTCCAGCTCTGGCTCAACCTGCCGGCGCGCGACAAGATGTGCACGCCGGGCTATCGCGACATCTCCGCCCCCGAGGTGCCCGAATGGCAGGGCGATGGCGTGCGCGTGCGCGTGATCGCCGGCAGCGCGCAGGGCGTGACGGGCGCGGTGCAGCGCGAAGCCACCGCGCCGCTCTACCTGGACGTGCACCTGGCGCCCGAGGCCCGCTACGAGCAGCCGCTGCCGCCCGGGCACAACGCCTTCCTCTACGTCTACCGCGGCGACATGGTGCTGGTGGGCGCCACGGCGGTGCGGCGCCAGCGCATGGCGATCCTGGCCAACGACCCGGCCTGCGACGGCGTGGCGCTGGTGGCCGGCGCTGCGGGCGCACGCCTGATCCTGATCGCCGGCCGGCCGCTGGGCGAGCCGATCGCGCAGCACGGGCCGTTCGTGATGAACACGCGCGAAGAACTGGTGCAGGCGGTGGAAGACTTCAACGCCGGCCGGCTGGCGTGATGCGCGCAGCCGCCGCGCTCAGGTCACCGGCGCGGGGTTGAACAGCACCAGGGCGTTGTGCAGCCGCCATTGCTCGGCCCAGGTGCGGCGGCGGCCGCTGGCCACGTCCAGCAGGCCATGGAAGAGCTCCCAGCCGACGTCTTCGATCGTGGCCGTGCCGTCGGCGATGCGGCCGGCGTTGATGTCCATCAGGTCGTGCCAGCGGCGCGCCAGGTCGCTGCGGGTGGCGACCTTCACCACCGGCACCGCGGCCAGGCCGTAGGGCGTGCCGCGGCCGGTGGTGAAGACGTGCAGGTTCATGCCCGCGGCCAGCTGCAGGGTGCCGCAGATGAAATCGCTGGCCGGCGTGGCGGCGTAGACCAGGCCCTTGCCGTGCAGCTTCTCGCCCGGGGCCAGCACGTGCTGGATCGGCGCCGTGCCGGACTTGACGATCGAGCCCATGGCCTTCTCGACGATGTTGCTCAGCCCCCCGGCCTTGTTGCCGGGCGTGGTGTTGGCGCTGCGGTCGGCGCCGCCGCGCTGCAGGTAGGCATCGAACCAGGCCATCTCGCGCACCAGGGCCTGCGCCACTTCGGGCGTGGCCGCACGCGCGGTCAGGTGGGCGATGCCGTCGCGCACCTCGGTCGTTTCACTGAACAGCACGCTGGCGCCGGCGCGCACCAGCAGGTCGGCGCAGAAGCCCACCGCCGGGTTGGCGGTGACGCCGCTGAAGGCGTCGCTGCCGCCGCACTGCACGCCCACCACCAGCTCGCTGGCGGGCACCGTTTCGCGCCGCCGCGCGTCCAGGCGTTGCAGGTGGGGCTCGGCCTGGCGCACGATGGCGTCGACCATGGCCATGAAGCCGACGTGCGCGCTGTCCTGCAGGCACACCACATCCAGGCCGGCCGCGGCGTCGCGGCCATCGCGGATCGGCAGGCTGCCGGGCGGCAGCAGCCGCTCGGGCTGCAGCTTCTCGCACCCCAGGCTCACGGCCATCAGCGCGCCGCCGAAGTTCGGGTTCAGGCTGATGTGGCGCAGCGTGCGGATCGGGATCTCGGCCCCCGGCGCGTCGATCGCCACGCCGCAGCCGTAGCCGTGGGCCAGCGCCACCACGTCGTCGACGTTGGGGTAGCGCGGCAGCAGCTCGGCCTTGATGCGCTGCACCGCGACGTCGGTGACGCCGGCCACGCACTGCACGGTCTGCGTGATGGCCAGGAGGTT
Source organism: Rubrivivax sp. (assembly GCA_027489455.1). Lineage (GTDB taxonomy): Bacteria > Pseudomonadota > Gammaproteobacteria > Burkholderiales > Burkholderiaceae_C > Rubrivivax. The sequence goes on from JAIXZR010000276.1 coordinate 15,345, forward strand.
GCGCGTGCCCACGCTGCCGTCGGCGTTGCGGTAGCCCTGAAAGCTGTAGCCCTGCAGCGGCGGCTGTACGCGGCCGGCGCCGGTGGCCATCGGCAGATCGCCCAGGGCCCGCGCGGCGGGCATCTGCAGCAGACGTTCATGCACCCAGCTGCCGGCCGGGATGGCCTGGGCCGCCAGGCCGATGCAGGTGCCGTAGCGCAGCACGGGCGCGCCGGCCGCGATGTCCGCCAACGCCAGCTTGTGGCCCTGGGGCACGCGCTCGCGCAGCACCGGGCCGCCGGGCAGCGCGGTGCCGGCTTCCAGGCCGCCGTCGTTGGCGACGATGGCGACGTTGTCGCGCTCGTCCATGCGGATCGTCAGCGGCACGGGCGCGCCCATCGTCAGCCCCCGGTGGCGGCCGGGGCCAGGCCAGCCCGCATGCGCGCCATCACCTGCTGCGCGCCGGCGGCCATCAGCCGCGCATCGGAACTCACGGTCACGAACTGGAAGCCTTTGGCGATGCGCCGCAGCGCCGCTTCGGGCGTGCCGTTGTGGATGCCGGCCACCACGCCGTGCGCCTGCGCCCGCGCCAGGATGTGGTCCACCGCCTCGGCGGCCTTCGGGTCCAGGTCGTCGAAGGTGGGCGCGCAGCCCAACGCCAGCGACAGGTCGGAAGGGCCGACGTAGATCGCGTCCAGGCCTTCGACGGACAGGATGGCGTCCAGGTTGTCCAGCGCAGCCGCGGTCTCGATCATCGCGAAGGTGACGATCTCGTCGTTGGCGTGCTGCGGGTAGTCGGCCCCGCCGTAAAGCAGGGCGCGCACCGGGCCGTAGCTGCGCGTGCCGCGCGGCGCGTAGTGCGTCCAGGCCACCAGCTTCTGCGCGTCCTCGCGGCTGTTGACCATCGGGCAGATCACGCCGTAGGCGCCGGCGTCCAGGGTCTTCATCAAGATGCCCGGCTCCAGCCAGGGCACGCGCACCAGGGGCACGGTGGGCGTGGTGGAAATGGCCTGCAGCATCGGCACCATGCCGACGTAGTCCACCATGCCGTGCTGCAGGTCGATGGTCAGCGTGTCCCAACCCTGGTGAGCCATGGTCTCGGCGCTGAAGCTGTTGGCGATCGCCAGCCAGCCGTTGACGGCAGCGCCGCCTTGGCGCCAGATCCGGCGCAGGGGATTGGGACGCATGGGGCTTTCTCGTGGGGCGGTGGGCGGACAGTTTAGGGGCGCTGCTGCGCGCGGGGTCTTGGCGGCTGCGGGCATCATCACGGCGCATGTGCGATGCCGCTGCAGCCCCACCTGCGTTGAGCGCTCTTGCCCGGGCGCCGCGCCGGCCTCTTTCTGCGCTGACTGCCACGCTGGCTGTCGCGTTGCTGCTGGCCGGCTGCGCCAGCCGCCCGCCCGAACGCGACGGCCCGCCGCCCAATCCGCCGCCCGGCGTGGAGCGCACGCCGGACGCCGTGCCGCGCGTCGAGCCCATCCGCCCGGGCGGGCCGAACAAGCCCTACGAGGTGCTGGGCCAGCGCTACACGCCCCTGGCCGCCGACCTGCCGCTGCGCGAGGTGGGTGGTGCTTCCTGGTACGGCACGAAGTTCCACGGCCGGCCCACCAGCAGCGGCGAGCCCTACGACATGCTGGCGATGACGGCGGCGCACAAGACCATGCCCATCCCCAGCTACGCCCGTGTGCGCAACCCCGCCAACGGGCGTGAGGTGGTGGTGCGCGTCAACGACCGCGGCCCCTTCGTGCCCGGGCGCGTGATCGATCTCAGCTACGCCGCCGCTGCGCGGCTGGGCCTGCTGCGCGGCGTGGGCACGGTGGAAGTGCGCCGGCTCACGCATGCCGAGATCCGCAGCGGGTTCTGGCTGGACGCCAGCGCGCCGGGCCTGCCGCCGGCGCCGGAGGGCGTGGCCACCGCCGCGGCGCATCCCTAGGCCGGCTGAAGACCCGGGCTTGTCGCGCCCGGCGTTTGCGCTGATCCTCGGTGCCCCGCGCACCCTTGCTCACCCCGATGCCGAAGACCCCTGCCCCCGCCACCACGCCGCCGGCCGACCGCGCCGACGCCCCGATCACCTTTGTCATCCCCGGCCAGCGTCTGGACACCGGCGCCAGCCGTGGCGGCGCGCCGGGCAGCACCGCGCCCGCAGGCACGGGCGGGCCGGCGGGGGGCGAGATCAAGGTGCGCGTGCAGGTCTCGGCGCGCCGCAGCAGCGGCCCGCAGGACAGCGTGCGCGTGACGGCCGAGCCGGGCAAGGACGTGGTGGTCCTGCACATCGCCGGCGGCCCGGTGCTCACCCTGCACCCGGCCACCGCCGCGGCCCTGCTGCGCGGCCAGGGCAGCAGCACGCGCAGCGCCGCCGCGCGCGACGGTGGCGACGCCGCCGACGTGCAGGTGCAGGCGCAGCTGCGCTGGCGCGGCCTGGAAGCGGCGGCGCCCACGCGCGGCGGCGCCAGCCGCGGCTTCCTGGGCGACGTATTGCTCTCGGCCTTCGAAGTCATCACCGGCGTGGCGCTGGACCAGGCGCAGGATTTCGTCGCCAGCCAGATCGTCAAGCGCGTGGACGGGCAGGTCGAAGCCGGCGTCTACACGCTGTCGCCCGAGGCGCTGACGCCCTTGAAGGGCAGCGGCCGGCGTGTCGATCTCGTCCCGGCGCCGGACGACCCCGAACACCAGCCGCTGCTGGTGTTGGTGCACGGCACCTTCGTCGAGACCGTCAGCACCTTCGGCAAGCTCTGGGCCCAGCACCCGCAGACGGTGCGCGAGCTGTTCGCGCACTACCGCGGCCATGTCGTCGCGCTGGACCACCCCACCATCGGCGCCAGCCCGATCGCCAACGCGCTGACGCTGGTGCAGGCGCTGCCCCAGGGCGCGCGGCTGCACCTGCTGACGCATTCGCGCGGCGGCCTGGTGGCCGAGGTGCTGGCCCGCGTGTGCGCCACGCGCCAGGCCACGCCGCAGGATCTTGCCTACTTCGCCGGCCCCGGCTACGAGGCACAGGCGCAGGAGCTGCGCGCCCTGGCCCGGGCCGTGGCGGCCAAGGGCATCCGCGTGGACCGCGTGGTGCGCGTGGCCTGCCCGGCGCGCGGCACGCTGCTGGCCAGCGGCCGGCTGGACGCCTACCTCTCGGTGCTGAAGTGGACGCTGGAGCTGGCCGCCGTGCCCGTGGCGCCTGCGCTGGTGGATTTCCTGACCGAAGTCGCGCGCCGCCGTGCCGACCCGCAGGCGCTGCCGGGCCTGGCCGCGATGATCCCCGACGCCCCGCTGCTGAACTGGCTCAACGACACCGAAGACCCCATCCCCGGCCAGCTGCGCGTGGTGGCCGGCGATCTGCAGGGCGACAGCGTGGGCACCTGGCTCAAGACGCTGGCGGCCGATGCGTTCTACTGGACCGACAACGACATCGTCGTGCAGACGCGCTCGATGTACGGCGGCGCACCGCGTGCCGATGGCGCGCAGTTCCTGCTGGACCGCGGCGGCAAGGTCACGCACTTTGCGTACTTCGCCAACGACCGCACCGTGCAGGCCGTGGCCGCGGCGCTGACGCAGCCGCAGCCGCCGGGCTTCGGCACCATCGGCCCGCTCAGCTGGGCCGGGCAGGACAGCAGCGGCAGCCGGGCCGCACGCGCCAGCCGCGCCGCCAAGGACGGCAAGCCCGCCAGCGAGCGGCCGGCGGTGTTCGTGCTGCCTGGCATCCTGGGCAGCCACCTGCGCGTGGGCGACAAACGCATCTGGCTCAGCCTGCGGCTGATCGGCGGGCTTTCCAAGCTGCGCTACGAACCTGGCCGCGCCGACGGCGTGCAGCCCGACGGCCCCATCGGCCTGAGCTACGACGACCTGATCGAACACCTGGCGGCCACGCACGAGGTCTTCGAGTTCAGCTACGACTGGCGCCGCCCGATCGAGGAAGAAGCCCGCCGCCTGGCCGAAGCCGTGACGGCCGCGCTGGACGCGCGCAACGCCAGCGGCCAGCCGGTGCGGCTGCTGGCGCATTCGATGGGCGGGCTGGTGGCGCGCACGATGCAGATCGAACGCCCGCAGGTCTGGGCGCGGCTGATGCAGCGCCCGGGCGCGCGCTTCGTGATGCTGGGCACCCCCAACGGCGGCAGCTGGGCGCCGATGCAGTGCCTGTCGGGCGACGACACCTTCGGCAACGCGCTGGCCAGCTTCGGCAGCCCGCTGCGCGACAAGCAGGCGCGCCAGTGGATGGCTGAATTCCCCGGCTTCATCCAACTGCAGGCCGGGCTGCTGGACCAGGGCCTGGACAAGGAAGAGAAGTGGCGCGAACTGGCCAGCGCCGACCTGAAGTTCATCGAAGACCGCAACTGGTGGCACACCAGCAACGGCGAACAGGCCCAGGCCGCCTACACCTGGGGCGTGCCGCCGCAGCGCGTGCTGGACCAGGCGCGCGAGCTGCGCCGCAAGCTGGACCGGCAGCGCGACGGCGACCTGAAGACCTTTGCCGACAAGCTGGCGCTGGTGGTGGGCCAGGCCAAGTTCACGCCCGACGGCTACAGCTTCGGTGGCGAAGGCTTCGTCTACCAGGCCGCGGTGGATGGCGGCGACGGGCGCGTGACGCTGGGGTCGGCCCTGCTGCCGGGCGTGCGCACCTGGCTGCTGGACTGCGAGCACGGCGCCCTGCCCGACAAGGAAGCCGCCTTCGACGCTTTCGTCGAGCTGCTGGAAAAGGGCGACACCGGCAAGCTCAAGCGCCATGCCGCCGGCTGGGCCGCCGCCGGCGCCCGCAGTGCTGCCGCCGAAGCCCTGCCTGCCGTGCAGCATGTGCCGATGCGGCCTTCGCGCGCGCCGCAGGGCGCCTGGCCGGCCAGCAGCGAGCGCGACGTCTTCCTGCAGGACCCGGCCTTCGGCGCCGAGGCCCCCGGCGGCGCCGCGCGCGCCAGCGCCGCCAGCCTGAAGGTGACCGTGCTCAACGGCAACCTCAGCTTCGTGCGCCTGCCGCTGATGGTGGGGCACTCGCGTTCGCTCATCCTCACCGGCAGCGAAAAAGCGGTCAACGGCCTCATCGGCGGGGCGATGAGGGCTTCGCTGGATGCCGGCCTGTACCCGGACGAGCCGGGCTCGCACCAGATCTTCCTGAACGCCCGGCGCGACCCGGACAACCCCTGGGCCGCGCCGCGGCCCGATGCGATCGTCGTCGTCGGCCTGGGCGACGAAGGCAAGCTCACCGAAGAGCGCCTCACGCGCAGCGTGCGCCAGGGCGTGCTGGCCTGGGCGCAGCGCCAGGCCGAGGCCCCGGCCGGCGCGCCCACGCACATGGCGCTGGCGGCCACGCTGATGGGCAGCGGCGGCACCGGCATGAACGCCAGCAGCGCAGCGCGCGCCATCGCCACGGGCGTGCGCGATGCCAACCTGCGCCTGTACGGCGGGCAGGACGAGCGCGGCTGGCCCGTCGTCACCGAGCTCACGCTGGTGGAGCTGTACCTGGAGCGCGCCAGCGACGCCTGGAACGGCCTGCAGGTGCTGGCCGAAGCGGCGCCGGGCGAGTTCAGCATCACGCCCACCATCGCCAGTGGCGTGGGCGCGCTGCGGCGCCAGATCGACAGCGGCTACCGCGGCACCGATTACGACTTCATCACGGCCACGTCCAGCACCGACGACGCCATCGCTTTCACGCTGGACACCAAGCGCGCCCGCACCGAGGTGCGCGCCCAGAAGACGCAGGGCAAGCTGCTGCGCGAGCTGGTGAAGAAGGCCTCGCAGGCCGGGCGCGGCGACAGCCAGCTGGGGCGCACGCTGTTCCAGCTGCTGGTGCCGCCCGAAGTCGAGCCCTTCCTCAGCGGCACCAACCGCATGCTGCTGGAACTGGACGAACGCACCGCCCCCATCCCCTGGGAGCTGCTGGATACCCCGGCCGATGCCCAATCGCGCCGCGGCGGTGGCAGCGGCGACCGGCCCTGGGCCATCCGCACCCAGTTGCTGCGCAAGCTGCGCAAGGAAACCTTCCGCCAGCAGGTGCAGGACGCCGACCCCGACGATTCGATCCTGGTGGTGGGCGAGCCGCTGATGACCAGCGATGCGTACGGCCCGCTGCCCGGCGCCCGGCGCGAAGCCCAGGCCGTGGCCAGGGCGCTGGCCGATTCCGGCGCGCTGGCGCCCGGCCGTGTGAACGCACTGCTGGATTCACCGACCGCGCACGACGTCATCAACGCCCTGTTCGAGCGCCGCTACCGCATCGTCCACATCGCCGGCCATGGCGAGCCCGTCAAGCGCAAGGAAGGCCAGCCCAGCGTGATCGAGCACAAGGGCGGCGTGGTGCTGTCCGACGACACCTTCCTGGGCCCGGACGAAGTGCGCAGCATGCGCACCGTGCCCGAGCTGGTGTTCGTCAACTGCTGCCACCTGGCCCACATGGACGAGCAGCAGGCGCTGCAGGGCCCGCCGCGCCGGCCCTTCGACCGCGCCGAGTTCGCCTACGGCCTGGCGGATGCGCTGATCGAGACCGGCGTGCGCTGCGTGATTGCCGCCGGCTGGGCAGTGGACGACGGGCCGGCCGAAGTCTTCGCCACGACCTTTTATGCCCAGCTGCTGGACCGCCAGCCCTTCATCACCGCCGTGGCGCGGGCGCGTGAAGCCGCCTGGGCCGCCGACCCCAGCAGCAACACCTGGGCCGCCTACCAGTGCTATGGCGACCCGAACTGGACCTACCGCCAGGGCGCCCGCGATCCGCTGGCCCAGCCGCTGGCCCCGCGCGACGAATTCGACGGCGTCGCCTCGCCCCTGGGCCTGACGCTGGCGCTGGAAGAAGTGGTGGTGGCGCGGCGCTACATGGGCGCCAGCCGCGAGGCCCAGCTGGAAAAGGTGCGCCACCTGGAAGCGCGCTTCGCTGCCCAGTGGGGCAGCATGGGCGCCGTGGCCGAGGCCTATGCGCTGGGCTACCAGGAAAGCGGCGACATCGACAAGGCCATTGGCTGGTACGAGGCCGCCATCGCCTGCGATGACGCCAGCGCGTCGATGAAGGCGCAGGAACAGCTGGGCAACCTGCGCGTCAAGCGCGCCTGGGACCGCGCACGCGACCGCCCCGCCAGCGACGCCGAGGCCATCGCTCAGGCCCGCGCCACCATCACCCAGGCCCTGGGCCAGCTGAGCACGCTGACGCACCTGCAGCCCACGGTGGAGCGGCATTCGCTCATCGGCTCGGCCTACAAGCGCGTGGCCCTGCTGGACCGCCGCACCGGCGACGCGCACGCCGAGGCTGCGAGCCTGGAGTCATCGCGCCAGGCCTATGCCGCGGCCACGGCGCTGGCGCAGGCCCAGCAGGCCGCCAACCTGTACTACCCGGCGATGAACGAGCTCGCCATCAGCCTGGTGCTGCAGACCGCGGCCCGGCGCGCGGTGCTGGACGCCGCGCTGCTGGATGCCGCCGAGCGCCAGCTGAAGGCCAAGGCCCAGGCCGACCCGGATTTCTGGTGCTACGCCGGCCTGGTGGAAGCCGACGTGCTGCGCGCCCTGGCCGCGCGCCAGCTGGCGCCGGAGATCGACCGCCTGATCGATCGCTACGCCGACCTGCACACCCGCGTGCCTTCGCGCCACCTGTGGTCGTCGGTGGCCGACCAGGGCGATTTCCTGCTGCTGCCCTACGCCGCGGCCCACGGCGGGCCCGAGGCCCGGGCCGCTGGCCGGTTGCTGGCCTGGCTGAACGAACGCGCGGGGCGCGGCCTGCCGGCTTGAGGCAGGCGGCCGCCCGCGCCGGACGCCTCAGCGCCCGCCGCTGACGTCGACGATGGCGCCGGTGGTGTAGCTGGCGTCGTCCGACAGCAGCCAGACGATCGTGGCGGCCACTTCGTCGGCCTGGCCGGGGCGCTGCATCGGCACCTGCGCGGCCAGCCGCGCGGCGCGGTCGGGCTGGCCGCCGCTGGCGTGGATGTCGGTGTCGATGATGCCCGGGCGCACCGCGTTCACGCGGATGCCCTCGGCTGCGACCTCGCGCGCCAGGCCCAGCGTGAAGGTGTCGACCGCGCCCTTGGCGGCAGCGTAGTCCACGTACTGCCCGGGCGAGCCCAGCCGCGCCGCGGCCGACGAGAGGTTGACGATCGCCCCGCCGCGGCCGCCGTGCGCGGTGCTCATGCGGCGCACGGCTTCGCGCGCGCACAGGAAGCTGCCCAGCACGTTGACGGCCAGCATGCGCTGCACCCGGGCTGCAGCCATCTCGTCCACGCGCGCGGCCACGTCCACCACGCCGGCGTTGTTCACCAAGCCCGCCAACGGCGGCAGCGCGGCGTCCAGGCGCTGGAACATCGCCAGCACCTGGGCTTCGTCGGCCACGTCGCCCGGCAGCGCCACGGCCTGCCGGCCCAGGGCCTGCACCTGCGCCACCACGGCGTCGGCCGAGGCCGCGTCGCGCACGTAGTTCACCGCCACGTGCCAGCCGGCGCGCGCCGCGCGCAGCGCCGTGGCCGCGCCGATGCCGCGGCTGCCACCGGTGATCAAAAGGCTTCTGTCCATTCCGGCACTGTAGCCCTGGGCTAGAGTGCCCTCGTTGCAGGACAGGCGGCACGCCCGCGGGACACCATGGCCAAGAGTTTCAGCGAGATGGAAGACAGCAATCGCTCGGGCAACCCCAGCATCCACGAGGTGTCCGACCCGGCGCGGCGCCAGGTGCTGCGTGCCGGCGGCGCAGCCGGCCTGGGCTGGCTAGCGGCCTTGGGGCTGGCGGGCTGCGCCAGCGGCGGCAGCGGGGCGCTGCTGGCCACCGTGCCCAACCGGGCGACCGTGAAGATGGGCTTCGACGCGCTGCCCCCTTCCACCGCCGACAGCGTGCGCGTGCCGCTGGGCTATGTGGCGCAGACGCTGGCGCCCTGGGGCGAGCCCGCGGGCATCGCCGGTGCCCCGATGCCAGCCTGGAAGCCCGACGCCAGCAACAGCGCTTCTGAGCAGGCGCTGCAGATGGGCATGCACCACGACGGCCTGAACTACTACCCGCTGGACGGCGGCGGCAGCACCTCCCGGCGCGGCCTGCTGGTGATCAATCACGAATACACCGACGACGGCCTGCTGCACCCCGGCGGGCTGGTGCCGTGGACGGCCGACAAGGTGAAGAAGGCGCAGGCCGCGCACGGCATCGCCGTGATCGAGGTCGAGCGCGCGGCCGGGGCCGGATCGGCGCCCGGCGCTGCGGGCTGGCAGATGGTGCGGCCATCGAAGTACGCGCGCCGCATCACCGCCAACACGCCGTTCGCCATCGGCGGGCCGGCCGCCGGCCACCCGATGATGCGCACCGCGGCCGACCCCGCCGGCCGGCTGGCCCTGGGCACGATCGGCAACTGCGCCAGCGGCAAGACGCCGTGGGGCACTTACCTGAGCGGCGAGGAGAACTGGGCCAACTACTTCACCGCGGCCGACACGCCCACCGCGCACGAGCGCCGCTGGGGCATCCGCAAGGCCAACTGGTACCGCTGGCCCGAGCACGACGAGCGCTTCGACACCGTGCGCCACCCGAACGAGCCCAACCGCTTCGGCTGGGTCGTCGAAGTCGACCCGATGGACCCGCAGAGCACGCCCGTCAAGCGCACCGCACTGGGCCGTGCCGCGCACGAAGGCGCCTGGGTGGCGGTGACGCAGGCCGGCCGCGCGGTGGTGTATTCGGGCGAGGACGCGCGCTTCGAATACATCTACAAGTTCGTCTCGCGCGACACCATCCGCCCGGCGCGGCCGGGGGTGAGCCCGGCCCGGGCCAACGCCGACCTGCTGGACCACGGCACGCTGTACGTGGCGCGCTTCGACGCCAACGGCCGCGGCCGCTGGCTGCCGCTGGTGGCCGGGCAGGGCCCGCTCACCCCCGCCAACGGCTTTGCCGACCAGGGCGAGGTGTTGATCAAGGCGCGCCAGGCCAGCGACCTGCTGGGGGCCACCAAGATGGACCGCCCGGAATGGCTGGCCATCGACGAAGCCACGCGCTGGGTCTACTGCACGCTCACCAACAACCGCGACCGCGGCAAGCCCGGCTTCCCGGACGTGGACGCCGCCAACCCGCGGGCCGAGAACGTGATGGGCCACATCATCCGCTGGCAGGAAGATGGCGATTTCGACGGTGAGGGCTTCGCCTGGAACCACCTGCTGCTGGCCGGCGACCCGGCCAATGCCGACGCCCGCACGCAGGGCAACATCCGCGGCGACGCCTTCGGCAGCCCCGACACCATCGCGTTCGACCCGCGCGGCCTGCTCTGGGTGGGCACCGATGTGAGCACGTCGTCGATGAACCAGGGCCCCTACGCCCGGCTGGGCAACAACAGCCTGCTGTGCTGCAACCCTGCCACCGGCGAGGTGCGCCGCTTCCTCACCGGCCCGGTGGGCTGCGAGATCACCGGCGCCACCTGGACGCCCGACGGGCGCACGCTGTTCATCAACATCCAGCACCCGGGCGAAAGCCCGAGCGAGCGCAGCAGCCCCGAGGAGCCCAGCCGCTTTTCCAACTGGCCCGACAAACTGCCCGGCAGCCGCCCGCGGTCGGCCACGGTGGCAGTGTGGCGTGAGGACGGGGGCGTGATCGGCGCCTAGCGCAGCGGGCATGCCCCGCGCGCCGGTCGGCGCCGGGCGGCGTCAGGCGGCCTGTTGTGCGGCGGTGGGCGCGGCCACGCGCAGCCGGTTGCGGCCGTCGCGCTTGGCGGTGTAGAGCGCCAGGTCGGCCGCCTTCAGCAGGGCCGCGGCGTCGTAGGGCGGGCTGCAGGCCAGGCCCAGGCTCAGCGTCAGGCGCAGCTCGGGCACTGCGGCGCAGAAGCCGGTGTGCAGGGCCACGCGCTCGCGCAGGCGTTCGCAGACTTCGCGCGCCTGCGCCAGGCCCATGCCGGGCAGCACGATGACGAATTCCTCGCCGCCATAGCGCGCCAGCACGTCGCGCGCGCGGGTGTTCTCGCGCAGCAGCGCGGCCAGCCCCACCAGGGCGGCATCGCCCACGTCGTGGCCGTGGGCGTCGTTCACGGATTTGAAGTGGTCCAGGTCCACCAGCACCAGGGCCACGGGCTCGGCGTCGCGCTGCAGCACGGGCAGCAGTTCGGCGCAGCGGCGGTCGAAGTGGCGGCGATTGCCCAGGCCGGTGAGCGGGTCGCGCTCGGCGCTGGCCGCGAACTCGGCGGCACGGGCGCGCTGCGTCTGCGCGTCCTGGCGCGCCTGCGCGGCCTGCCACTGCGCATGCTGGGCTTCGGTGCGCGTGACCAGCAGTTCCGACTGCGCGCGCAGCTGCTGCATGGCGCGCTCGCGCTCCAGCCGCTCCACGGTCTCGAAGTGCTGCAGCGCGGCTTCGAAGCGGCCCAGCGCGCGGCAGGCGCGGTACGCGGCATGGTGGGCGCGGATCGCGGTCTGCTGCGGGGCGGCTTCGCCCATGTCCTGGATCAGCGCCTGCATGCGCGTCAGGCAGTTCTCGGGCCGGCCCTGCAGCAGCTCGAACACAGCCAGGCTGGTGCTCAGGCGCCAGCGGTAGGCGCGAAAGCCGCCGGCCTGCGCACTGGCCTCGCTGCGCTGCAGCAGGGCCAGCGCCGCGTCGTGCCGGCCCTGATACATCAACAGCTCGCCCAGGTTGCCGCAGATCGCCACTTCCAGCATCGGGTCCGGCGGATCGGGCAAGCCTTCCAGGGCCAGGGTGCCGGCTTGCAGGCCCTGGGCCAGCACGTCCTGCACCTCGGGCTGCGGCGCGGCGCCGTGCATGCGGTGGTACAGGCCGATGGAGATCGCGCACAGCGCGTTCTGCATGAACACGCGCTGCGCTGGCGGCGCGCCCGGGCCGTGCAGGCGCAGCGCCTCGCCCAGCACGCGCGATGCCTGCCAGGAATCGCCCATGCGCTCGAAGCACACGCCGAGCGCGAAACCCGCCTTCAGCGAGGCCGTGGCGTCGCCCAGCGGGCCCGCCAGCCGCACCATTTCCTGCGCGGTGTCCAGGGCGCGGTCGAAGTGCGCGGTCTCGCAGGCGGCCATCGAATAGACGCGCATCAGCTGGAAACGCTCGGCCGCCAGCTCGCGGGCCAGCGGCGGCTGTGCCAGCGCCTGCAGCACGGGCGGGGCTGCCACCAGCACCTGGGCGTGCTGGCCCAGGCGCAGCAGCTGCTCGCACAGCCAGGCGCCGGCGCGCGCCGCCACCGCGCGCTCGCCCAGGCGGTCGGCCAGGGCGATGGCCTGGCGCGCGGCGGCGCAGGCGGCCTCGGGCAGGGTCGGGCCGGACGGGTCGGCCTGTGCCAGCCAGGCGTGCAGCGTCCCGGCCGGATCGGCCGCGTTCGCAGGGCTGGGGTCGCTGGCAGGGTTCATGCCGTCGGGTGGATCACGCAGGGAGAGTTCTCACCATCGAGTCTTCGGCAGGCCGGGCGGGGACTTGAGCTTCGAGCCGGCCGCTAGACCGGCGCCGGGCCGAAGCCGACGGGCGCTTGCGCTGCCAGCCAGGCCGTCACCGCCCAGCAGGCCACGTTCTGCGGCAGCGTGCGCGGGTCGATGCGTTCCAGCGTGTCGTGCTCGGTGTGGTGCACGTCGAAGTAGTTCGTGCCGTCCTGCGCCAGCGCCACGGCCGGCCAGCGGTGGCGCCGCATCAGCAGCGCGGCGTCGGGGCCCGGGGTGCCGCGATTGCGGGCCTCGCGGTCGGGCACGGTGGCGGCAGTGGCGCCGGCGGGGGCCAGGCCATCGGCCCAGGCCACGCCCAGCGGCGCCAGGGTGCGCGCGATGTCGTCGAACAGCGGCAGCGCCGCCGGCTGCACGCGGTGGCCCAGCTGGTAGACGCGCCCGGCGCCGAAGTCGCTTTCACCCACCAGCTGGTGCACCACGCCGGCATAGCGCTCGGCATAGGCGCGGGCGCCGTCGAAGCCGTTTTCCTCGTTCGCGAACAGCACGACGCGGATGGTGCGCCGCGGCGCCACCCCCGCGGCGGCGATGACGCCGGCCGCGGCGCTGACGATGGCCACGCCGGCGCCGTCGTCCTGCGCGCCCTGGCCCAGATCCCAGCTGTCCAGGTGCGCGCCGATGAGCACGATCTCGTCCTTCAGATCAGTGCCCGGCACTTCGGCCAGCACGTTGTGCGTGCTGGCGTCGACATCGCTGCGCGCTGCCAGCCGCAGCTGCAGGCGCAGGGCCGGGCCGCCGGCGGCCACCTGCTCGGCCAGCAGCTCGGCATCGGGCACCGAGATCGCAAACGCCGGGATGCGCGGCAGGCTCAGGTCGTAGCGCGTGGCGCCCGTGTGGGCGATCGGCGCGCGGTCGGTGCCGATGCTGCGGATGCCCAGCGCCAGGGCGCCGCGCCGCGCGGCTTCGATCGGCCCCTGGCTGCGCGCGGCCACGGCCGGGCCGTAGCCGCTGCCATCGCGTGCGCGGGCCATGCGCTGGTCGATGAAGACGATGCGCCCGCGGGCGCGGCTGCTGGCCGGGTCTTCGGCCTGCAGCGCCGCCAGGTTCGGGTACCAGGCGATCTCGGCGTCGATGCCCTCGGGCCCGGTGGGCACGCTGTTGCCCAGTGCGGCCATCACCAGCGGCTGCAGCCGCGTGGGCGGGCCGGGGTGCACCAGCGTGGCGCTGGCCGGGCCGCGCTGCCAGATCCTCAGCGCCATGGCTTCGGCACGCACGTTCTGCAGCTTCAACCCGCGCAGCGCGTCCTGGGCCCAGGCGACGGCACGCGCATCGGCGGCCGATCCCGCCGGCCGCGCACCGATGTCCCGGCACAGCGTCTGCAGCAGCGCCCAGGCCTGCGTATCGGCCAGCGCCGTTTCGCGCAGGCGCTCCGCGTGGCGCAGGTCGGCCGCGGCATAGCCCGGCACCGGCCCGGCGGCCTGGGCGCGCACGGCCGCGGGCAGCAGCGCGACCAGGCCGGCTGCGCCGCGCAAGAGCTGGCGGCGGATCATGCGCGGCCCCGCTGGGGGCCGGCAGCGCTGCTCGGCAACGGCGCCGGCAGGGCGTGGAGGAAGGCATGGCGCAGCAACATAGCCGGCCAGTCTAGCCACCCCCGCCCGTCATGCCATGCCGGACAATCCCCGGCATGAACCCGAGCCCCGCACCGCTGGCCGACAGCGACATCGAACGCCTGCAGTCGCTGCTGGACAGCGTGCCCGCCCCGCTGGAGCCGCTGGACGTGAGCGCGCTCGACGGCTTCCTGGCCGGCGTGCTGCTGCAGCCGCGCCCGGTGCCGGCCGAGCACTGGCTGAAGTGGCTCACCGACGTCGAAGGCCGCCCGGCCCCGCCCGGGCCCGCGCTCGACGAGCTGCAAGCCCTGGCCCGCCGCCGCCACGCCGAGCTGGACCACGCCATCGCCCGCCGCGACTGGTTCGACCCCTGGATCTTCCCGCTGGCCGAGGACGACGCCGGCAGCGACATGCCCGAGGGCGAGGACGAGGCCGAAGCCGCCCCCACCCAGGCCGCCCTGCTGCCCTGGGTGGCCGGCTTCGCGGCAGCGATGGAAGCCTTCCCGGCACTGATGGACCACCCGGACCCGGCGCTGATCGAGCCGCTGGCCCTGCTGTACCTGCACTTCGACCCCGATGACCTGGAAGACGCCGACGCCCTGCTGGCCGTGATCGAGACCCTGGAACCCCCGGCCGACCTGGCCGAGGCCGTGCAGGACCTGGTGCGCGCGCTGATGCTGATGGCCGACGTCACGCGCCCGCGCGCCGCCGCCCCCGCCTTGCGGCCCCGCGGCCCGCGGGGCGGCGCGCCACGCAAGGGCCCCCCGCCGCGAACGCGGCGTTGACGTTTTTCGCGAACGCGGCGCTGAACTGTTTCGCGACCGCGGCGTTGAACCGTTTCGCGACCGCGGCGCGCCCCAGCACGCCAGGCCCGCCTGCCCCACACTCGGCGCCACGGCATGCCGC
>JAIXZR010000115.1 GCA_027489455.1 Rubrivivax sp.
CCACCGCCAGGTAGTCGGGGTGCGCCTTCAGCAGGCCCCAGCGCTTGTGCTGGGTCAGGAACCACATGCCGTCGCTCAGGTACGGGAAGGTGGCCGCACCGTCGTTGAAGAACTTCATGTAGTTCGGGTCGTCCCAGGTCTTGCCCAGGCCGTTCTGGTAGCGGCCCAGGATGCGCTGGTTGATGGCGTCGATGCTGGTGTTGACGTAGCTCTTGTCGGCAATCGTCTCGGCCATCTTGTTCTTGTTCTGCAGGCCGGCGTCGATCCAGCGGCCGGCTTCCAGGATGGCCATCGTCACGGCGCGGGCCGTGTTGGGGTACTGCTTGACGAAGTCGGCCGTGGTGCCCAGCGCCTTCTCGGGGTGGTCCTTCCAGATGTCCTGGGTGGTGGCCGCGGTGACGCCGATGCCGTCGATGATGGCGCGGTGGTTCCAGGGTTCGCCCACGCAGTAGCCGTCCATGTTGCCCACGCGCATGTTGGCCACCATCTGCGGCGGCGGCACGGTGATGACCTTGGCGCCCGTCATCGGGTTGATGCCGGCGGCTGACAGCCAGTAGTACAGCCACATCGCGTGCGTGCCGGTGGGGAAGGTCTGCGCGAAGGTGAAGTCGCGCTTGTCCTTGGCCATCAGCTTGGCCAGGCTGGGGCCGTCGGTGGCGCCCTGCTCGGCGATCTTCTTGCTCAGCGTGATGGCCTGGCCGTTGTGGTTCAGGTTCATCAGGATGGCCATGTCCTTCTTCGGCCCGCTCACGCCCAGGTGCACGCCGTAGATCAGGCCCCACAGCACATGCGCCATGTCGAGTTCGCCGCGCACCAGTTTGTCGCGCACGCCGGCCCAGCTGGCTTCCTTCGTGGGGATGATGTTGACGCCGTACTTCTTGTCGAAGCCCAGGACGTTGGCCATCACCACGCTGGCGCAGTCGGTCAGCGGGATGAAGCCGATCTTGACGTCGGTCTTCTCGGGCTTGTCGCTGCCCTGGGCATACACCGCTGCGCGCAGCGCCGGGTCGATGACGAGGCCGGCGGTGGCCACCGCGGCGGTTTGAATGACTCGGCGACGCGTCATGCTGGGGGCCTCGCTGGGGGTGGACGAAGGGGTGTCGCTCATCGCATGCCTTTCGGAAATGAAAAAGCCCGTCGCGCGACGCTTCGCGTGACGGGCTTCGTTGCCCTGCTCTATCTTGGTGCCGTGACGCCATTGCCGCGGCTGACGCGGTGGATGACGCAAGCTGCGTGCCAGTGCCGGGGCCGGGGCTGCCTCCCGGCGCGGTCGGGCTCAGCCCAGCAGGGACTCGAGGTCGATCACGCGCTCGGCGGCGTCGCGCAGCTTCAGCCCCTTCTTCATCGCCAGATCCTGCAGGAAGCGGTGGGCCTCGGGCTCGCTGAGCTTCTTGCCGTTCATCAGCAGCCGCTTGGCGCGGTCGATGGTCTTGCGGTCGGCCAGTTCGGTGCGGGCGGCGTCGAGTTCGCCGCGCAGGGCCTGCTCGCTGGCGAAGCGCTCCACGGCCACGTCGATCACGGCGTGCACACGCTCGGGCTTCAATCCCTTGACGACATAGGCGCTGACGCCGGCGCCTATGGCGCTGCGCATGGTGGGGCGGTCGGCATCGTCGGTGAACATCACGATCGGCCGGCGCGCGTCGCGCGTGGCCATCACGATGTGCTCGAGCACGTCGCGCACGGCGCTGTCGGTCTTGACGACCACGACATCGGGCTTCAGGCGCGCCATGGCTTCGGGCAGGGTGGCGTCACCGGCGCGCACGCCCAGCACCAGGTGCCCGCCATCGGCCAACGCCAGGGCGATGGCCTGCGCATCGTCCGAGGTTTCTGCGTAAGGGTCGGTGATGATCAGCACCGACAGGGTGTGTCCAGTGACGGCCATGGGCTCGTACAGCAAAACGCGAGCCAGCCGCCGGGGCCACGCCGGGTTTTGCCGGCCGCGGGTCTCAATCGTCAGCGGCTTGCGGATGGGTGCCTGAGGCTGGCCTGCGGGGTGGTGCAAACGTCAGCCGCGGATGTGCCCAGTAGCTGAAGGCGGCTGCGGCTGCCAGCCCCGCGACGTGGGCCATGGCCTGCTGCAGCGGACCGGGCAGACCGCTGTGGCCCGCGATCCACAAGCTGCCTTGCGCCACGGCCAGCACGACCCCGCCCGCCGCTCCGTTGACCAGGCAAAAGCCCAGCAGTTGCTGCTTCAGCGGCGTGCTGCTGCCCGGCCACACGTGCCAGCGATAGCCGCTGAAGGCCACGACCATGGCCAGGCCATGCGCCAGCACCACGGCAGCAGCAAAGGGCAGGCCCGGGAAGGCGGCGTTCAGCAGCGCCCGGCTGCCCGCGTTGGTAGCCGCGGCCAGCGCACCCCAGAAGACGAAGCGCAGGCCCCGGGCCGGGGCTTGCGGTGCCGCGGACGGACGCTCGGGCAGGGCAGCAGGGCCGCCACATGGCTGCCCAGGGGGCGGCCAGTGCCACAGCGGCATGCCGCGACGCTGGGCCTCGGCATGCGCCCGCTGCCACACGCGGGGGCGGGCGTGCACCACCAGACCCGCCGCAGCCGCGGCCCACACCGGCAGATCGGCTGCGCTGTCGCCGGCATAGGCGTAGCCCTGGGGAAACCGCTGCTGCAGCGCGCGGGCCTTGTGGACGCCTTTGAGATTGCAACCTGGGCTGGAGGCCAGCACGGTATCGAACAGGCTTGGCCACTGTGCGGCCAGGGCCTGGGCCAGGCGGCTGTCGGCGGCCGTGGCCAGCACCAGCGGGCGGCCCGCGGCCCGTTCATGCTGCAGTAAGGCCAGCAGATCCTGGCGCACGGGCAAGCGCCGCATGTCCAGCGTCTGTGCCTGGGCGACGGCGGCCTTCACGGCGGCTCGTCCACCCGTCGGCCAGCGTGCCAGACAGGCCAGCGCTCGGCCGGGGGACGAGCGCAGCAGCTGTCGCAGCCCGAGGTGAAACAGGTCGCCGTCGATGAGGGTGCCGTCCACGTCCACGGCCAGCGGCAGGTGGGGCGCCAGGCCAGCCAAGGGCGCCTGGCCATCCGGCCCGGGCGTGCGCGTCATTGCCGGGCTGGCGGCGGGTTTGCGGTGCACAGCCACAGCCCCGCCTGCGCCTGGCAGTGGGGCAGGCCCAGCTGGCGGGCCAGCTGGCGCACCGGGGGCTCCGGGCCGCGGGCCAGCAGGGCATCGGGCGTGCTGCCGGCCCACTGGCGGTAGTTGCTGATGGCAGGCACCCGCAGCGGCGTTTCTTCCCAGGCGGGGTACCAGCCAAACCAGTCGGTGGCCGCGCGGTGGCGCAGTGGGAAGTAGCCGAAATACACCGTCGATCCCAAGGGCGAGCTCAGGCCCACGCCACCGCCGGCCACGGCCGCCAGCTGCGCCAGGTGCAGGCCTGGCATCACTCGCCAGGAGGGCGGGCGGGGGGTGGTGTCGTCCTTGGTCCACAAGTCCGCTCCCACCCAGCGCGCGGCCGGCTGCTGCCCGCCGGCCTGCCAGGCGGCCTGCAGCGGCGGGGCCCAAGCCCGGTAGGCCTGCCAGCGCAGCGCGGTCTGCAGCATCAGGCCGGCCATGGCCAGCCCCAGCACCAGCATCCGCCAGGCCGTGGGTGGGCCGCGCCAGGTGGTGCCAGTCCACAAGGCCGCAGCCACCCACACCAGCGGCACCAGCCGCTCAGACAGCGACACGCCCTGGGCGCTTCTCACCTCCAGCACGGTCAGCATCAGCAGCAGGCCGCCCCAGCACAGGATCTGGCTGCTGGCCAGCGCAGGCTCGTCGACGCCGGGCTGCAGCGGGTGGTGGTCGGCTGCCGACGCTGACGGCCCTGCCTGGCCGGGCGCTGTGGCGCCGGCCCGTGCCCGTGCTCGTGTCGACGCCAGAGCCGAAGCCGATGCCAGGGCCCAGGCCAGAACCAGGGCCAGCCCGCACAGCGCGACCACGCCGACGTCGAGCTTGCTGAAGCTCAGCAGCGGCCCGCCCTGCAGCAGGCTTTTCAGGCCCGCGGCGCTGGGCTCGGCGGCATGCGCCAGGGGCGGGCGTTGCTCGCGCGTGGCCCACAAGAAAGACAGCGCCAGCAGGCTGCCGGGCAGGGCTGCTACTGCCAGCCGGGCAGCGTGCGCCGCTGCCCGTGGCCAGCGCGCTGGCGCGCCACCTGCACGCACCATCACCTCTGCCGTCAGATACAGGAGCGCCGCCCCCCAGGCCACGATGTGCGCCAGGGCCAGCGCCAGCAAGGCCAGCGCCACCACCGACAGCACTGCCAGCGATGTGCGGTGCGCCTGCTGCCGTCGCAGCCCCACGAACAGCATCACGCCCACCAGCCCCAGGGCGTAGTTCAGGAAGCCCGCGTGCACGAAGTAGCCATACGCCAGGGGTGCGCTGAGCAGCGCTGTCAGCCATCCAGCGCGTGCGCCGCCAGCGGCAAAGGCGCTGGCCCCCAGCCAGGCGGCGCCGTAGGCCAGCAGCCAAAGGCCCAAGGCCCATGAGGGGGCCAGCCCGGCGGCCATCAGCCCCGCCAGCACGGGGTAGGCGCCCAGGTTGGGGTCGATCCGCGGGTTCCATTCCCAATGCGTCGCCACGGGCTCGGGCAGCGGGCCCTGCCAGCCCACTTGAGACCACCACCAGGCCTGGGCCAGGTGGAAAGGCCCATCGGTGGTGGGCACCCAGTCGCCCAGGGCCGTCTGCACGGCCACGGGCCCCAGCAGCAGAGCCGCCAGCCATGACCAGCCGGCCACCCGCCACGGGTCGAAGCCAGGTCTTGCCTGCGCCGGGGCTTCGCCTGGAGGCGTCATCGGGTGCTTCCTGGCAGCGCGATTAGATCCACCCGCGCCAGGGCTTGCAGCGCGGGGATGTCGAGGTAGGTCAGCACGCCGAACGCCAGCAGCGTGAGGACGCAGACACTCAGGATCAGCGGGTGCCGCATCATCGCCTCGGGCCGCGCCGCGGCCGAATCCGGTGCCGTGGCCAAGGCCGTGTACAGGGCGAACAGCGTCACCACGAAGGGCATGGCCAGGACGTATTCGAGCCGGTACTTCACCACGAACACCGCCAGCATGAAGACGCAGATCAGGGCGTGCGCCAGGGCCGACCCCGCCAGGCTGCTGGCGGTGTAGCGCGCAAACGATGGGCGGTAGGCCACCAGGCCGGCCAAGCCCCCGCTGGCCTGGATGGCGCGATGCTCCGACATCCGCTTGGCAGCCATCAGGAACGCGCCGCCGAACCAGTAAGCCAGTAGCAGCGACACCGGCGGCAAGGCCTGCGGCAGCAGCGCAAACCACCCCATGAGAAAGCGCAAGGGGTTGTTGGCGGACTCCACCAGAACGTCGACAAAGGCGCGGTCCTTGGCGCGCACCGGCTTGACGTTGTAGGCCAGCCCGAGCGCGGAAAATCCGATCGCCGCGGCCAGCATGGCCGGGCCGATGCCGGCTGCCAGCCCCAGCCCCAGAGCGGTCAGCAGCCCGTATTGCAGCGTCACGAACAGCCCTGGCATGCGCCGCACCACCGCCGGCCGCCGGTGCTTGACGGGGTGGGCCGCGTCGAATGGCGCGTCCAGCCACTCATTGATGCTGTAGTTGGCGGAGGCCAGGCAAAAGGCCATCAGCAGCATCAGGGCGATGGCGCTGGGCCAGGTGGGCGACAGCGCGCCCGCGGGCGCCATCAGCGCGGCGAACAGCACACCCGGCACCACGAACAGGTGCTTGATGCCGTGGTCCAGCCGCGCGATAGCGACGTAGTCACTCAGCCGGGCAGGCGGCCGCGGATCCAGCGGGTCATGAAACAAGGGTCGAGGGTTCATCACGTGCAGGGCGGAGCCTCTCAGGGCCCGTTTGTTTGTGTGTGGTCATCGGCGCTTCCTGACCTGAGCTTGAGCCACCCGCCGGCGCTGGCGGGTGGCGCATGGCCGGCGGCGCGCACCGCGCTCAGATGGCGACGGAGGCTTTGATGGCAGGGTGCGGATCGTAGCCGGTGATGTCGAAGTCCTCGAAGGCGTAGTCGAAGATGGACGCCGGCCTGCGGCGTATGGACAGCCGCGGGAAGGGTCGCGGATCACGGCTGAGCTGCAGCGCCACCTGCTCGCGGTGGTTGCTGTAGATGTGGCAGTCGCCACCCGTCCAGACGAAGTCGCCGACCTCCAGATCGCACTGCTGGGCCAGCATGTGCGTCAGCAGCGCGTAGCTGGCGATGTTGAAGGGCACGCCCAGGAAGATGTCGGCACTGCGCTGGTAGAGCTGGCAGCTCAGCCGGCCACGGCCGCCGGGCGCCTCGGCGGGCGCCACATAGAACTGGAAGAACGCGTGGCAGGGCATCAGGGCCATCTGCGGCAGATCGGCCACGTTCCAGGCGCTGACGATGATGCGCCGGCTGTCGGGGTTGGTCCTGAGCTGCTTCACGACCTCGGCGATCTGGTCGATGTGGCCGCCATCGGGCGTGGGCCAGCTGCGCCACTGCACGCCGTAGACGGGGCCCAGGCTGCCGTCGGGGCGGGCCCATTCGTTCCAGATCGTCACGCCGCGGTCCTGCAGCCACTGCACGTTGCTGTCGCCGCGCAGGAACCACAGCAGCTCCAGCGCCACGCTCTTGAAGTGCACCTTCTTGGTGGTGATGAGCGGGAAGCCCTGGCGCAGATCGAAGCGCATCTGGTGGCCGAACACGCTGGTGGTGCCGGTACCGGTGCGGTCGCCCTTGGCCACGCCGTGCGTGGCGACATGGCGCATGAAGTCCTCGTAGGCGGTGCAGATGGGGGCGGGCTGGGTCATGGCGATCGGTGCGGGGCAGGGGGTCAGGCGGGTTCGGCGCTGGGTTCGCGGTGCTGGTCGAACTGCATCGCTGCCAGTCGGGCATACAGGCCGCCGCGCGCGACCAGTTCTTCGTGCGTGCCGGTGTCGACGATGCGGCCGGCCTCGAGCACGACGATGCGGTCGGCGCGCAGCACGGTGGCCAGGCGGTGGGCGATCACGAGCGTGGTGCGGTCCTTCATGGCCGCTTCCAGAGCGGCCTGCACCACGCGTTCGCTTTCGGCGTCCAGCGCGCTGGTGGCTTCGTCCAGCAGCAGCAGCGGCGGGTTCTTCAGCATCGCGCGGGCAATGCTGATGCGCTGGCGCTGCCCGCCCGAAAGCCGCACGCCGCGTTCGCCCAGGTAGGTGGCATAGCCCTCGGGCAGGGCCAGGATGAAATCGTGCGCGTAGGCGGCCTTGGCGGCGCGGATCACGTCCTCGTCGCTGGCGTCGGGGCGGCCGTAGCGGATGTTTTCCAGCGCGCTGGTCGAGAACACCGTGCTGTCCTGCGGCACGATGCCCACGCGCTGGCGCAGGCTGGAAAGCGCCGCTTCGCGCACCGGCACGCCGTCCACGCGCACCTGGCCCTGCTGGGCATCGTAGAAGCGCAGCAGCAGCTGGAAGACGGTGCTCTTGCCCGCGCCGCTGGGGCCCACCAGGGCCACCGTCTCGCCCGGCTTGATGCTCAGGTTGAAGTCGATCAGCGAAGGCTGCTTCGGGCGCGAGGGGTAGTGGAAGCTGACGTGATCGAAGGCCACGGCCGAGCCACCGGCCGTGGCCGGCAGCGGGCGGGGCGCAGGCGGGTCTTCCACCGGCGACTTGGCGGCCAGCAGCTCCATCAGCCGCTCGGTGGCACCGGCGGCACGCAGCAGGTCGCCGTAGACCTCGGACAGCACGGCCACGGCGCCGACGAAGATGACGACCAGCACCACCGTCTGCCCCAGGTGGCCGGCGGTGATCTCGCCAGCGATCACCGCCTGCGTGCCCTGGTACAGGCCCCACAGCAGCGCGCCGAAGGTGGCCGTGATGATGAAGCCCACCAGCAGGGCGCGCACGCGCGTGCGCTTGCGGGCGGTGTCGAAGGCGGCTTCGGTGGAATCCTGGAAGCGCCGGGCTTCGCGGGCTTCCTGCACGTAGCTCTGCACCACCGGGATCTCGCCCAGCACCTCGGCAGCGATCGCGCTGCTGTCGGCCACGCGGTCCTGGCTGGCGCGGCTGAGCTTGCGTACGCGGCGGCCGAAGTAGAGCGTGGGCAGCACCACCAGCACCAAGATGCCCAGCACCTGCGTCATCACCAGCGGGTTGGTGACGATCAGCGCGATCAGTGCGCCCGTGCCCATCACCACGTTGCGCAGGCCCATGCTCAGCGAACTGCCCACGACGGTCTGCACCAGCGTGGTGTCGGTCGTGAGCCGGCTGACGACTTCGCCCGTCTGCGTGGTCTCGAAGAACTCCGGGCTCTGGCGCACGACGTGGGCATAGACGGCGTCGCGCAGGTCGGCGGTGATGCGCTCGCCCAGCCAGCTGACCATGTAGAAGCGCGCCGCCGAAAACACCCCCAGCGCCGCGCCCACCGCAAACAGCTGCAGGAAGTGCCCGCGCAGTGCCAGCATGCGCTGGCCCGGGTCGGCGGCCACCAGGCCTTCGTCGATCAGCACCTTGAGCGCCACCGGGAAGGCCAGCGTACTGAGCGCCGCCAGCACCAGGAAAAGGCCTGCCAGCGCAATGCGGCCGCGGTAGGGGCGAAGGAAGGGCGCCAGGCCGGAAAGGGAGCGCGGTGACGCTGCCGCCGGGCGCGAGGTTTCTTTGGACATGCAATGAGTCTATCGGTGCGTCGGCGCCCAGGCCGTGGCGGGCGGCCTGGGTGAATTTGCAGCACCCTGGCCTTGAGCGGCCCACAAACGCGGGGTGCGGGCCTACAGTTCGAGGGCCCTGTGGTCGAATTAAGGCCTGCGAGAACGCCGATGCTGACCGAGCCACCCCACCCCCCTTTCCCGCCTGATCGGCCGCCCGATCAGCCGCCGAATCCGCCGGGCCAGACTGCATCGGCGCCCGCTGCCGGCAGCCCGCCGGCAGGGGATCGCCCGCTGCGCCGCGGCGCTGACCAGCCGCTGCGCCGGGCGCCCGGCCTGGCGTCGGCCAGCGTGTCGCCGGGGGGCGGTGCTGCCGCCGCGCCGGCATCGGCGGTGTCTGGCACGGGCCGCCCCGCGTCGCCCGCGGTGCGCTGGCCGCTGCCGGCCGTGGCCCTGGTGCTGGCGGGCAGCGCGGCGGCGCTGGCGGCATCGGCGGGCTGGCTGCTCGTCACCTGGCTGGCCTGGCCGGCGGCATGGGCGGCAGCGGCTGCGGCCGCACTGGCGCTGCTGGTGGCGGCCGTGCCGGCACTGGCCTTGCTGCTGAGCCAGGCCGCAGCGGCCGTGCGGCCTGCCGACGCGCCCGCGGGTGCCGAAGCCGCCCCCGTGCGCGACCCCGACACTGGCGCCTACCGCCGCGATCTGTTCATGGAGCTGGCCGAGCGCGAATGGGCGCGGGCCCGCCGCTACGGCACCGGCGCCGGCCTGTTGGTGGTGGACCTGGACCGCAGCGCGCAGCTGCAGGATGCCCACGGTCCTGCCGCGGCCGACGCCTTCCTGACGGCGCTGACGGAGCAGACCAGCCCGACCCTGCGCGGCGCCGATCTCATCACCCGGCTGGCACCCACGCAGCTGGGCGTGTTCCTGGCGCATGCCGACGCCACCGGCGCCCTGGACGTGGCCGAGCGCATCCGCGAACGGGCCGAGCAGCTGGATCTGCCCTGGCCTGCCGCCGCTGGCGACCAGGCCACCCGGCTGCGCGCCAGCGTGAGCGTGGGCGTGGCGTCGCTGCGTCCGGCGCACCTGAATCTGCAGGCCCTGGTGCATGACGTCGAGGATGCGCTGGTCACGGCGCGCCAGGCGGGTGGAAATTGCGTGCGCGCGGCGCCGGTGGACGACGGCGCTTCAGCGCCGCCCGGTGCCTGGCGCAACGACCACCGCACCCGGCCGCAGTAGCCCGGCGCCACGCCCGCGGCGCTGTCAGCCCATGCGCAGCGGCCCGGCGTAGCCGGTCATTTCCAGGTAGCCCAGGCCGACACGGCGGCCGCTGGCGTCCAGCAGTTCGCTTAGGCCTTCCCAGTACACCGATCCGGTGCTGCCCCGGCTGTCCAGTTCCTGCGCATCGGCCAGGGCGCGCACGCTGAACAGGCCCGCCGGCGTGCGCAGCGCCCATTCCACTGGGTAGCTGGCAGCCGTGGCCGGGCTGCGCCACATCCTGCCGGGCTGCCAGGCCACCTCTTGCGGGCCGAAGTTGCGTGCCGGTGCCGCGGCGGCCGCCGCCGTGCGGTAGCTGCCCCCGGCCCACAGCGCGCTGCCGTCACGCCGGCGCAGCACGAAGGCCGTCAGTGCGCTGCCGTCGAAGAGGTTCATGCCCACCCAGTCCCAGCCCACGGCGTCGGGGTGCAGGATCTCGTCGCTCCATTCGTGGTCCAGCCAGGCGCGCCCGCGCACCGGCCGGGCCTGGCGTGCCAGCGTGATCTCGCCCGTGGCCGCCAGCTGCGGCAGGCTGTAGTAGTGGCTGGCCTGGCTTTCCTGCGGGCCCTTGCGCGAAAAGCCGGCATCGCCCTGCAGCACGGGCGGCTGGGTCACGTCCAGGTCCAGCCGGATGCCGAAGTCGCCAGCCGGCAGCTGCGCGCGCCAGCGGCTCTGCGGCAGCGCGCCTTCGCGGCGGAACGACCAATCGCCGATGTGCACGTCGGCATCGCCCAGCGCGGCGCGGCCGGTGCGGGCATCGGGCGCTTCCGACCAGCGCAGCAGGCGCTGGTCGTGCAGGTGGCGGCTGCCGGCCAAATCGGTGACGGCGGCGTGCGCAAACAGCAGCTGGCGCGGCGCGAAGCGCCCGGGCAGTTGGCTGGCCAGCCCGGTGCGGCTGCGGAAGAAGGTGACCTGGAAGCCCAGCAGCCCGTCGGCCGCACCAGTGCCCGGCACGCCCGTGGCCGACAGCCAGCCCGTGGCGTACCACCATTCGATGCGCTGGCCCAGGTGCGCGCCGTGGTCGCGCGGGAAGACGATGGGCCGGCCGCGCCGCACCGGGTCGGGCGGGGCCTCGGCCGCGCGGGCACAGCCGGCCGCCGCTAAGCCCAGCCCGGCCCGGCCGGC
>JAIXZR010000039.1 GCA_027489455.1 Rubrivivax sp.
TGCACAGCACCCATCTTTCCAGCGCCAAGGCCGCCCCTGCGCTGGCGGCCGCCTGTCTGGCACCGGGCCTGCTCGCCAGCACCGGCGCTGCGGCCGGCGAGATCTACGGCCAGATCGGCGCCCCTGGCCTCATCCTGGGCTGGGCGCAGCCCATGAGCACTCAGTTCGGCCTGCGTGCCGACGTCGCCACCCTGGGCAACCGCAGCGCGCAGCGCAGCGAAGAAGGCATCCGCTACGACGCCACCGCCAAGACGACGCGCGTGGCGCTGCTGGCCGACTGGTTTCCGATGTCGGGCGGCTTCAGGCTCAGCGGCGGGTTGACGTCGAACCAGTACAAGCTGGACATGCAGGCTTCGGGCGCGGGCGGGTCGCTGACGATCGGCAACACCACCTACGCCACCACGGCCGCAGACCGCCTGGGCGTGAAGGTCAGCTTCCCCAGCACCACGCCCTACCTGGGCCTGGGCTGGGGGCACCAGGCCAGCAACGGCCTGCGCTTCTCGTTCGACGTGGGCGCGATGGTGGGCAAGGCCACCGTGTCCTACAGCCTGAGCGGCCCGCTGGCGCAGCGCGTTTCGCAGGCCGACATCGACGCTGAACTGGCTGAACTGCGCAACGGCGTGGGCAAGATCAGGGCGCTCCCGCAATTGAGCCTGGGCATGGGCTACAGCTTCTGATGGGCCACCCCGGCTGAATCCGGCAAGGCCGGAGTCAGCGTAAGGCCATCCCCGGCCACCGCGGCCGTTGCCGCGACACTCGCGCCCCATGTCGCAAGCCCAATGGGCCGCGCTCGCACTGCAGATTGCCGTCATGCTGGCCTGCGCGCTGGCGCTGGGCCACCTGTTCCGCCTGATGAAGCAGCCCGCTGTGGTGGGCGAGATCCTGGGCGGCCTGCTGCTGGGCCCCACCGTGATGGGCCGGCTGTGGCCCGAAGCCCATGCCGCACTGTTCGGCGACCCCGCCGTCAACGGCGCCCGCGCCGCGATGATGCGCACGGGCATGCTGGCCTTCATCCTGACCATCGGCTTTGCCGTCAGCGTCAGCGAATTCCGCCGCGTGATGCGGCCTGCGTTGGGCGTGGGCATCCTGGGCACCTTCGTGCCGCTGGGCCTGGGGCTGGCCGTGGTCTACGGGCTGCCCGGGCCGCTGCAGGTGACGCCCGACAACCAGCTGCCCATGGCGCTGTTCATGGCCAGCATCATGGCGCTCAGCGCCAACCCCATCATCGCGCGCATCCTGCTGGACCTGGGCCTGTTCAGGCACGCCGTGGGCCGCATCATCATGTCGGCCACCTTCATCGACGACCTCGTGGGCTGGGCCCTGTTCGCTGTGCTGCTGGCGCAGTTCGCGCCGGCTTCCAAGGTGCAGGGCGCGGCACCGGTGGAAGTGCTGCTGTGGGTGGCGGGCTTCATCGCCTGCGCCCTCGTCTTCGGCCGCGTGGTGATGACACGCCTGCTGGACTGGGCCGCGAAGGCCATGCCCTACCCCGGCGGCTTCATCGGCGTGGTGCTGGTGTATGTGCTGCTGTGCGCCTGGGGCGCGGAGAGCCTGGGCATCCACAGCTTCCTGGGCGCTTTCGTCGCCGGCGTGGCGCTGGCGGACTTCCACCACAAGCACCCGCAGCCCTTCGACGCCATCGGCAACTTCAGCCTGGCCTACGTCACGCCGGTGTTCTTCTGCTCCATGGCCATCAGTGCCGACTTCGCGAAGGGTTTCGACCTCGTGATGGTTCTGGTGGTGACGGGCGTGGCCATGGCCGGCAAGGTGCTGGGCGTGTGGGCCGGCGGGCGCATCGGCGGGCTGGACGACCGCACGGCGCTGGCGGTGGGCTTCGGCATGAACGCGCGCGGCATCATCGGCATCGTGATGGCGGTGGTGGCGTACGAGCAGCAGGTCATCCCGCTGCAGATCATGGTGGCCTGCGTGGTGATGTGCGTGGTGACGACGATGCTGGCCGGGCCGTTGATGCAGGCGACCCTGGGGCGGCGGGCGATGGCCGCCGCCGGCAGTGCGGCGGCCGAGGGCCGGCCCTGAAGCCCGTGCTACATTCGCGGCCATGCGTTTCGCAGCGTTCTACTTTTCGTACTTTTGGTTCTCGCACCGCACGGCGGCTGGAGAGGCAAACGCGTAGACGAAAAGAAAGCGCGCCCCGAACCCAGAAAACCGCCGGCACCCCCGGCGGTTTTTTCTTGTCCGCCGCGTGCTTGCAGCCCCGCAGCCACCCCCGAAGAAAGACTGTCATGAGCCCGAAACCCGTCACCGCCACGGCCCTTGCCGAAGAACGCCTGGCGCTGTCCGAGAAGACCAGCCAGACCGACGACCAGCGCATCCGCGACGTCACGCCGCTGCCGCCGCCGGAGCACCTGATCCGCTTCTTCCCGATTGCCGGCACGCCGGTCGAAACGCTGGTGGCCGGCACGCGCAACCGCATCCGGCAGATCATGTCGGGCAAGGACGACCGGCTGCTGGTGATCATCGGCCCGTGCTCCATCCACGACCCGGCCGCGGCGATGGAATACGCCCGCCGCCTGAAGGCCGAGCGCGAACGCCATGCCGGCGAACTGGAAATCGTGATGCGCGTGTACTTCGAGAAGCCGCGCACCACGGTGGGCTGGAAGGGCCTGATCAACGACCCGTACCTGGACGAGAGCTACCGCATCCACGAAGGCCTGCGCATCGCGCGGCAGCTGCTGGTGGACATCAACCGCCTGGGCGTGCCGGCGGGCAGCGAATTCCTGGACGTGATCAGCCCGCAGTACATCGGCGACCTGATCAGCTGGGGCGCCATCGGCGCGCGCACCACCGAAAGCCAGGTGCACCGCGAACTGGCCAGTGGCCTGAGCGCGCCCGTGGGCTTCAAGAACGGCACCGACGGCAACATCAAGATCGCCACCGACGCCATCCAGGCGGCGGCGCGGCCGCACCACTTCCTGAGCGTGCACAAGAACGGGCAGGTGGCGATCGTCGAAACCAAGGGCAACCAGGATTGCCACGTCATCCTGCGCGGCGGCAAGGCGCCGAACTATGACGCGGCCAGCGTGGCCGCGGCCTGCGCCGAGATCGAAGCCGCCAAGCTGCCCTGCCGCCTGATGGTGGACGCCAGCCACGCCAACAGCAGCAAGCAGCACCAGAAGCAGATCGACGTGATGAAGGACGTGGGCGCGCAGCTGGCCGGCGGCAACCGCTGCATCTTCGGCGTGATGGTGGAAAGCCATCTGCTGGGCGGGGCGCAGAAGTTCACGCCCGGCAAGGACGACCCGGCGAAGCTGGAGCACGGCAAGAGCATCACCGACGCCTGCATCGACTGGAACGACAGCGTGGCCCTGCTGGATGGCCTGGCCAGCGCAGTGAAGGCGCGGCGGGCCCGGTCCTGAGGACCGGCCGCGCTACAGCGGCAGGCGCACCCCGCCTTCCACCTTGAACAGGCTGGCCGCGCCGCCCGGCTGTGCCGGCAGGCACACGCCATAGCGGAAGGGGCCTTCGCCCCGGCCGGGGAAGTCGAAGCGCAGGTCGCGGAACAGCGCGCAGCGCTGGCCGGCTTGTTCAGTGGCTTCGATCAGGGCCGGCGTCTGCGCGAACCAGCGGAAGAAGCCGAAGCGGGGCTGGGCCCAGGCTTCCTGCACCCAGGCCGGCGTGCCCGGCGCGCCGAAGCGCGGCACGCGTTCCCACACGGCCTGGTCGGCCGGGGCGTAGGGGGCGGAGAAGCGCCGCACGAAGCCCGGCGGGAAGATCGCCGGGACAGCCGGGTCCAGCATCTCGGTGCGGCGGGTGTTGAGGTGGGTGACGTGGTAATCCTGCCCGTCGAAGACGGACACCGTCCAGTTGAAGGGCGACGCCGGGCGCGGCATCACCACCACCTGGGGCGCAGCGATGCCCTGCGCCTGGGCGTAGCGCGCGGCGATGCTTTCGGCTTCCTGCTGGCCGGTCCAGGCCAGGCCCACCCAGCCCACGGCCGCCGCCAGGCCCAGGGCGGCGGGCCAGCGGTGGCGCGGGAAGATGGCCGCCAGCACCAGCCCGACGACCAGAAAGCCACTGAACGCCAGGTCGATGATGAACATCGCACCCAGGCCAAAGCGCTGGTCGCTGAAGGGCTGCAGCAGCATGGTGCCGAACTGGGTGATCCAGTCGCCCGCGATGTGGATGCCGATGCCCCCCGCCGCGAGCCAGAAGAACTGCCGCCAGGCCGCCCGCGGCGCCGCGCGCGTGGCGGCAAAGCAGCGCGCCATCAGCCAGGCGATGCCCGCCGCCCACAGCGGCAGCATCAGCAGCGAATGCGTGATGCCGCGGTGCTGCGTGAGGTAGGCGATGTCGCCGAAGGCCTGGGCCACGGCGTCGATATCGGGGAAGGCGCCGGCCACGGTGCCGACGAGCACGCATTGCCAAAGCTTGGCAGGGCCAGTATCGGCCGCTGAGTGAGTGTTCGCTCGCGTTTGCTGCCGGGTGACCAGCAGGCGGGCCAGCAAGGCGCCGGAAAGGGCGTGGGTCAGGGTATCCATAGGCGGTGCGGCGGGCCGCGAGCCAGCAAAACCGCCTATCCTGCCCGGGAAATCGATAGCCATCGGCATATGCCGTGGAAGGGCCCGATCATCCAGGGCCCAAAGCTTCATCCCGACCCAGGAGACCCCCGCCATGTTCAACCGTCGCCAATTCATGGGCACCGCCGTCGCCAGCGCTGCCGTCTACGCCGCCGGCTCGTTCACGCCCATGTGGGCGCAGAACGCGCCGAACTTCGGCACGCCCACCCTGCCCAGCCCGGGCTTCCGGCGCATGAAGCTGGGCAACGTCGAGATCATCGCGCTGGTGGACGGCATCGCCCGCCGCCCGCTGGGCGAGGAATTCGTCGCCAACGCACCGCTGGCCGAAGTGCGCGCGGCGCTGACGGCGCAGAACCTGTCGCCGGATTTCGTCGACGTGCCCTTCACGCCCTTCCTGGTGGTGGCCGGCAACCGCCGCATCCTGATGGACACCGGCCTGGGCGAATTCGGTGGCGCCACCACCGGCAAGCTGCTGGAAAACATGGCCGCCGCCGGCTTCAAGCCCGAAGACATCGACACGGTGCTGATCAGCCACTATCACGGCGACCACATCAACGGCCTGCGCAACAAGGCCGGCGACTTCGTCTTCAGCAAGGCCAAGGTGATGGTGCCGGCCGCCGAGCATGCGTTCTGGATGGACGAGGCCCGCGCCGCCGCAGCACCGGCTGGCCGCAAGGGCGCGTTCGACAACGTCCGCCGCACCTTCGTGGGCATGCCCGACACCATGCTGCAGCAGTTCCAGCCGGGCGCCGAACTGGCCCCCGGCGTGCGCGCCGTGGCCGCCCACGGCCACACGCCGGGCATGAGCATGTTCGAGGTGACGTCCGGCGGCCAGGCCTTCACCTTCCTGGCCGACCTGACCAACATCCCGGCGCTGTTTGCCCGCAACCCGGACTGGTCGGTCACCTTCGACATGGACCCGGTGATGGCCCGCCAGACGCGCCGCGCCGTCTTCGAACGCATCGTCGCCAGCAAGGGCATGGTAGGCGGCTTCCACTTCCCCTTCCCGGCCTTGGGGCAGATGGTGGCCGCCGGCAACGGCTACAGCTTCCAGGCGGCCTGAGCCGCCTGGCCCGGCTAGGCGGCTGCCCTGCGCAGCCGCAGCCGGCGCGCCAGCAGCAGCAGGCCGCCGAGCATCAGCACATAGGTGCCGGGCTCGGGTACGGCCACCACCTGGCCCTGCAGCTGCAGGGTCAGGTTCTGCAGCGCCAAGTCGGGGCCGCTGCCGTTGGTGCTGATGCGGCTGAGCACGACGACTTCGCTGAACACCCCCTCCAGCCCGGTGCTGAAGCTCACCGTCAGGCCGTTCAGGATCTCGCCCGCCTGCAGCCCGCTGAAGCTGCCGAAGCCCGCCAGGCTGAAGGCGCTGCCGGCGGTGATGCCCGACAGATCGAACACGCCGTTCAGCGCGTCTGCCGGGCCGCTGGCGCTGTTGGTCAGCGACAGCGTGGCCCCCGTGGCGGCGCTGCCCTGCAGCAGGGTGCCGAAGTTCAGCACGTAGGTCGGCCCTTGCGGCGGGCCGGGCGGGAACACCACCTGGCCAAAGCTGGCGCTGCCGCTGGTCCGGGCCAGGGTGCTTTGCGCGATGTTGTTCACCTGGGCCTGCAGCGCTACCGTGCCCGTGCCCAGCGGCAGGTTGGCCAGGTCGGGGTTGGTGCTGGCGAAAGCCAGGTTGGCCGTGCCGCTGTAGACCCCGGCCGTGCTGGTGTTCAGCCCGATGACGATGCCGTTGCTGCTGGTGCTGCCCGCGGCCAGCGCACCGAGCCCGCCGCCGGTGACGAACGGTGAGCCGTTGGCGGGCGCGCCGGCGATGCTGGGGGTGGCGTTCAGCCCGTCCGTCAGCGCAGCCGAAGCCGTGTTGCTGACCGACACGCCCTGGGGCGCCACGCTGTCGCCCACGCGCACGATGCCGAAGTTCAGCGCCGGCGTGTTCAGCTGCGCCACCGCAGGGGCGTAGACGCGGCCGGTCAGCGCCACGTTCGCGCCAGGCAGGTTGGCATCCGGCGCCAGCGTCGTGCCGGCGCCGCTGGACACCAGGCCCAGCGCGGCCGTGCCGCTGCTGCTGCCGGCCGTGGCCGTGCTGGCCAGGCCCACGGTGATGGCCTGGCTGCTGCCGCCAGCCGCCAGGCCGG
This sequence comes from Rubrivivax sp., assembly GCA_027489455.1. GTDB lineage: Bacteria > Pseudomonadota > Gammaproteobacteria > Burkholderiales > Burkholderiaceae_C > Rubrivivax. The sequence goes on from JAIXZR010000039.1 coordinate 6,668, forward strand.
TGATGCTGCCGCTGCCATTGAAGCCGGCGCTGACGCTGGAGAGCGTGGCATTCAGGCGTTCGGTGTAGATGTCGGGCGAGCTGTTGGTGATGGCGATGCTGCGCACGGGCAGTGTGTCGCCCACGCGCGCGGCCAGCAGCACGCTGCCCTGCACCACCGGGCTGGCCAGGCGGTACACATCGCCGCTGACGGCCACCGACTGCGAAGCCAGCGCCAGCGCCGCAAAGCCGCTGGTGCCCGCGCCGTCGGAAGCCAGCGTGATGACGGCGAGGCCGCCGCGCGGGCCGGCCACGCTGGTGTCCACGCCCACGCGCAGGCTGCTGCTGTCGCTGCTGCCGCCCCCCAGCAGCGCGATGCTGCCGCTGAAGGTGGCCGTTCCCTGGTTCACCTGGTTCACGAAGCTGGCGTTCAGCCTTTCCGAGAAGCCATCGGCCGCAGCCGTGTTGGCCAGCGTCAGTGTTTGCGACAGCGTGCCGCCCACGCGCTGGTTGGGCAACTGCACGGCAGCCGGCGCCACCGCGCTGGGGCTGGCCAGGCGGTAGACATTGCCGCTGATGGCCACCGTCTGCGAAGGCAGCGCCGTGGTACCCAGGCCGCTGGTGCCGCTGCCGTCGGAGGCGAAGTTCAGCACCGCGCTGCCGCTGCGCGCGCCGGCGCTGCTGGTGTCCAGAGCCAGCACCATCGCGCTTTTGTTGGCGCCCTGGCCCGGCAGCAGGCTGATGCTGCCGCCATTGGCCAGCGCGTTGCCGCTGATGGCGCCGAAACTGGCATTCAGTCCTTCGGTGAAGCTGCCGATGGGCGCGGTGTTGGCAATCGCCAGCGCCTGCGACAGCGTGCCGCCTACGCGCTGGTTGGGTAGCGTGATGGCGGGCAGCGTGTTGGCGGCGGCCAGGTTGTAGGCCGCGTAGCCGGGCGACGACGAGATGTTCAGCACCTGGCTGAGCGTGTTGTCGAAGTTGTTGACGATGCGCACGGACTGGTTCGTCACCGCCACCAGCAGCCCGGCCTGTTCGACCGTGAAGGTGACGGTGCGCGTGGTGCTGCCGCCGGGCAGCACCGCACCCCAGTTGCTGGACGTGGCGCCGTCGCCCGACAGCCGCGGGTCGGTGATGCCGCCGCCGGCAAACACCGTCTGCACGGCGCCGCGCAAGGAGGGGCCGGTGCCGGGCGTGCCGGTGTTCAGGATCTGGTACGGGATGTTGTTCACGCCCACGTGCACGGCGCCCAGCAGCAGGGTGGGCGTGGCCGTGGTGCCGCCGCTGATGTTGCTGCCACCCAGGGCCTGGTTGGTGTTGCCGGCAGCGATCAGCCGGTTGCCGGCACCAGACGTGGCGACGTTGGCCCGGCGGTTGAACGCGTTGCCGACGCCGAAGCTGGCGTTGTCGTAGTCGGTGAAGACGGTGATGGTGCGCGTGCCCAGGTCCAGCGCGTTGGCGGCGCTGCCGTTGTTCTGCAGCGTGCCGACCGTGCTGTTGCCCGTGAACAGCTCGGCCCGGCCCGCCGGGCCGATGGCCAGGGTGCCGGTGGGGCCCTGCAGGCTGCTGGCGGCGGAGAAGGACAGGATTCCCGCGTCCACCTGCACGCGGCCAGTGTTGTTGAAGGCGCTGGCGATCGTCGTAGAACCCGTGCCGGCGCTGCGCAGGTAGGTACCGGCGTTGTTGATGATGCCGTTGGTGATGGCGCGCCCGGCAGCGCCGTTGCCCTGGTCGTCGAAGGTCTTGCCAGCAGCCAGGTTGATCACCGACGCAGGCGTGGGGGTGCCGAAGATGCTGGCCGCGTCGTTCATCGCAATGCCGCCGGCGCCGGACCAGACTGCACCGCCGTTCAGGTCCAGCGTGCGGCCATAGATCAGGCCCTTGCCGCCGCTGCCGCTGATGGTGGCCACGCCCGAGACCGTCGTCGTGCCGCCGAAGTTGACCGTGTCGAACTCACCCATCGTGCCGCTGGTCCAGGCCAGCGTGCCCACCGAAGTGGTGCCTTTGCCCGACAGCGTGCCGCCGGAGATCGTCAATGCGCCGATCGGCACGGGCCCTTGCAGCCGCGCCGTGCCGCCGGAGATCGCCAGAGAGTCAGCCGTGAGCACAGTCGTGGGCGCACTCGTCAGCGTGCCACCGGAAACACGCACATCGCCCGTGAACGCGATCGTGCCGTTGAGTGCCGTCGTGCCACCGGCGAAGTCGATCGTGCCGGCGTTGGCCAGTGGCGTGCTCGTGAGCGTATGCGCGCCGCCGTTGAAGCTCAGCGTCGTGCCAGCCAGCGTCGAGAAGCTGCCGGTCTGCGTGCCACCGTTCTGCAAGAACAGCGTGCCGGCCGCGACGCTGGTCGCACCCGTGTTGTTGAACGTGGCAGCGATCGTGGTGGAGCCCGTACCCGCACTGCGCAGGTAAGTGCCCGCGTTGTTGACGATGCCGTTGGTAATGGCACGGCCACCGGCGCCGTTGCCCTGGTCGTTGAAGGTCTGGCCCGCGGCCAGGTTGATGACCGAGGCCGGCGTGGGCGTGCCGAAGATGCTGGCCGCGTCGTTCATCGTGATGCCGCCGGCACCCGACCACACCGCGCCGCCGTTGAGGTTCAGCGTGCGGCCGTAGATCAGGCCCTTGCCGCCGTTGCCGCTGATCACTGCGGCACCGGCAACGCTTGTCGTGCCGCCAAAGTTGACGGTGTCGAACTCACCCATCGTGCCGCTGGTCCACAGCAGCGTCGTGGCCGCCACGGTGCCCTTGCCCGACAGCGTTCCACCGGAGACCGTCAATGCGCCAATCGGTACCGACCCCTGCAGCCGCGCCGTGCCGCCGGTGATCACCAGCGAGTCGGCCGTCAACGTCGTTGCCGGCGCACTCGTCAGCGTGCCACCGGAAACACGCACATCGCCCGTGAACGCGATGGTGCCGTTGAGTGCCGTCGTACCGCCAGCAAAATCGATCGTGCCGGCGTTGGCCAGCGGCGTGCTCGTCAGCGTGTGTGCGCCGCCGTTGAAGCTCAGTGTAGTGCCAGCCAGCGTCGAGAAGCTGCCCGTCTGCGTTCCGCCGTTCTGCAGGAACAGCGTGCCGGCGGCCACGTTGACGACCCCGGTGTTGTTGAACTGCGAGGCGATCGTTGTCGAGCCGGTACCTGCGCTGCGCAGGTAGGTGCCGGCGTTGTTGATGATGCCGTTGGTGATCGCGCGCCCCGCGGCGCCGTTGCCTTGGTCGTTGAAGGTCTGGCCGGCAGCCA